>JALWDZ010000014.1 GCA_027039485.1 Candidatus Shapirobacteria bacterium | reverse complement strand
CGTCCTGGGGCTTCGCTAACGCTCAGAATGACACAGTTTCAATGTTTTTGAGCATTTGAATTTTGGTCATTTGAATTTGTTTAGTCCGCCAGCTGGCGGATTAGGATTTTGGTAATTAGAGTTTGTTTGTGATTTGGTGCTTGTGATTTGGAATTTTTTTAATTATTGTTTGCTTTTGTAAAGAAAGTTATGCTATTAATAATGAGACAATGAAGTCGGGCAAACAATCCTGGCAAGAAAAGTGGTATTTTCTCTGGAAGCGGGTAATGGATGTTGTTTTGGCTCTGATTTTGGGGATTGTTTTTCTTCCCGTTTGTTTGCTTACTGCTATTTTGATTAAGCTAGAGTCAAAAGGGGGAGTTTTTGCTGATATTCCGCCCCGGGTAGGCCAGAATGGAAAATTGATTAAAATTTACAAATTCCGCTCGATGATTATGAACGCCCATTGGCTTTTGCAGCATGATGCCCGGTTCCGCAAGTTGTATGAAGAATATAAAAAGAATAGTTATAAATTGCGGGATGATCCGCGGGTGACCCGGGTGGGCAAGTTTATTCGCAAACATTCGATTGATGAAATTCCCCAATTGATCAATGTCCTTAAAGGGGAGATGAGCATTGTCGGCCCCCGGGCTTATTATCCCGATGAGTTAAAAGAGCAGCAAAAACGTTATCCGCAAACACGGACCTTGATCAAGGAGGTTTTACAGGTAAAGCCGGGAATTACCGGTCTTTGGCAAGTGTCGGGGCGGAGCAACATTAATTTTGACAAGCGGGTGGAATTGGATGCTTATTATGCCCGCAAGAAATCGCTTTGGCTAGATATAAAAATCCTTCTCAAAACACCCTGGGTGATGATTAGCGGCCAGGGGGCGGTTTAATAAACCCCAGCCGTTATGGTAGAGTAGTTAATCGGAGTAAAAATGAAACTAAAAATGCAACTAAAATTTTGGCAGTGGGTAATAATTGCCGCCAGCGGCATTCTGCTAGCTATTTTAGCTTTTACTGCCGTTAACTTGTGGCAACTGAAAAAAACCAGCCAACGGTTAGAGGGTGATCTCCACCAGGTCCAAGCTAGCTGGCAGGGTAAGAATCTGGAAAAAACAGCCCAGGCCGTCGCCCAGGCAAAAAAAGATTTAGCGGCAATGATTCCTCTTTATCGGCGGTTGAGCTTTTGGCACTATTGCCCGGGGCTAGGCCGCCATTATGATGATGGCCAACATCTTCTTCTTGCCGGCCAGGCTGGGCTAGAGGCAGGGCAGCAATTGCTGGCGGCGATTGAGCCTTACCAAGACTTTTTAGGATTTGGCAATCGCCAGGGGGATGGGGCCAAAACTGCCGCCGACCGAATCCAATTTTTGGTGGAAACGGTGGCCAGTTTAGAGCCTCAACTGGATAGTATTAGCAAACAGTTAGCGGTGGCCAACCAAAACTTGCAAGCTGTGGCAGCCCGGCGTTATCCCGAAAAATGGCACGGCTACCAGCTCCGGGCCAAGATTAGCAAGGCTCAAGAACTAATGGCAGAAGTGACCCGCTTAAGCCAGGAAGGGCAGCCGTTAATTAAAAAGGCCGCCTGGCTTTTGGGTGAGAAGAGCAACCGTTATTACCTAGTTATTTTCCAAAATGATGGCGAACTGCGGCCCACTGGCGGATTTTGGACAGCCTACGGCGTTTTCCGGGTGAAAAAGGGCCAGATTTATCCTCTAGTTTCTAGCGATATTTATACTCTGGACCGGCGTTTCCAGTCTCCTCTCAAGCCGCCGCCGCTTTTGGCCCGCTATCTTAAAGTATCGCGCTGGTACTTGCGGGATATGAATACCAGCCCCGATTTTGCTACCTCAGTAGAGCGGTTTTTGCCCTATTATCAAAAATTAACCGGCCAAAAGCATATTGACGGTGTCATCGCCGTTGATACCCAGGTTTTGGTTGACCTATTGCGGGTTTTAGGGCGGATTGGTGTGCCGGGGTGGGGTAATTTTTCTGCCCAACCTGACCAGCGCTGTTTTGGCTGCCCCCAGGTGGTTTACCAATTAGAAATGCTAGCTGATAAGCCCCGGAGTACTTTTATTGCCGATCGCAAGGGCTTTCTGGGCCCGGTTCTTCACTCCCTCTTGAGCAATGTTATCGGTGCTCCCCGCCAACAGGTGGCTACTTTAGCGGCGGTGTTTTGGCGCAACCTGGAAGAAAAACATATTCTTGTTTATTTTCTCGATGCTAATTTGGAAAGGGCGGTTAGCAGATTAGGTTTTGGCGGTCGTCTTCTGGGTGGCGATGGCGATTATTTGCAAATTAACGATAGCAATCTTGGGGGAGCCAAAGCCAATCTTTTTATTAAACAAAAAGTGGTCAGCGAATATTACCGCCGCCAGGGAAAGCTTTATAAGAAAATTACTGTTACTTATACCAACCCAGCACCGGCGTCTAATTGTAATTTAGAAAAAGGCGATCTCTGCCTTAATGGTGCCTATCGCGACTGGTTCCGCTTTTATTTGCCAGCGGGAACAAAATTGGTTAAGTTGACGGGATCAGAAATTAAGCCAACGGTTAGCCAAGAATTAGGCAAGACGGTTATTAGCGGCTTTTTTGGGGTCAAAAATCCTCTTTATCCCCGGAGCAAGTTGATAATCAGCGCTGAAGTTGAGCTGCCATTTAATAAAAGTAGTTTCAAGTTGTGGCGGCAAAAACAGCCCGGCAAAAAAGAAGTCGAAGAGACCATAAAAGTAAACGGCCGGGTGGTTTACCAGGAAAAATTGCGCCGCGACCGGGTTTTTCCAATTGCTTTTTAAATGAGAAGCTACAAATTTACGGGCATTGTTTTGGGCAGTTACGACTGGCGGGAAAAAGACCGTTTGGTTTGGCTGCTAACCCGCTGGCGGGGCAAGCAACGTTTTTTACTCCGGGGAGCGCGGGATGCCAAAAGCCGCCGGGCGGGGCTTTTTTTGACAGCTAATGTGGTGCGCGGCGTTGCCCATGTTTCAGGCCGGGGCATTGCCGTTATTGGCGAAGCAGAATTATTGCAGCCGGTAGCCACCGCTTGGCGTCTAAATAAGCTTTCGATGCTTCTTTATCTTGGCGAAGTTTTGGCCCGTTTACTGCCGGAAAATGTGCCCGAACCGATGGTTTTCAATGCTTTCTTGGATATCCTTATTACTCGCTCGCCGCGCCAACAGGTAGAAAAAGTGGTAAAATTTAGCATTGAGTTGCCTAATTGGTTGGGCTTTGGCTATTCGCAGGAAGCCTGGCAAGAATATCAAGCCGGCCGTTTGAACCAGGCCCAGCAAAAGGCGGAAAAATTTTTAGTTAGCTTAGCCGAACGGCGGTTGACAAGTTTGCAACTTTTATCAAGATGACCAAGAAGAACGATCTTTTGGCAAAAATAGTCGCTTTGACCAAGCGGCGCGGCTTTGTCTTTCCTAATTCAGAAATTTACGGTGGTTTGCGCGGTTTTTATGACTATGGACCATTAGGGGTGGAGATGAAGAATAATTTGAAGCAATTGTGGTGGCGGTGGATGACCCGAGAACACGAAAATATCGTTGGCATTGACGGGGCGATTATCGACCACCCGCGGGTTTGGGAAGCATCAGGCCATGTGGAGCATTTTACCGACCCTTTGGTTGAGTGCCAAAAATGCCATCACCGCTTTCGGGCGACCGATCTTTTGGATGAAAAGCAACTGGCAGCCCTAGAGGGGAAAAAGCACGAGGAAAAAGAGTATCTTGCTGCTTTAACTAAGATGCTAGCCGGCAAAAAATGTCCCGATTGTGATGGTCCACTTTCTGCACCGCGAGAATTTAATATTTTGGTAGAAGCCTATTTAGGAGTGGTGAAGGGAGAAAAGCAGAAGGTATATCTCCGGGGCGAGGCTTGCCAGAACATTTATCTTAATTATGAAAATGTCCGCCAGACAATGCGTTTGAAAATTCCTTTTGGGATTGTCCAAATTGGAAAGGCTTTCCGCAACGAAATTACCCCAAAACAATTTTTGCTCCGCCAGCGGGAATTTGAACAGTGGGATCTGCAATGGTTTGTCAACCCCCGGGAAATGGAAAAATGGTATGAATTTTGGAAGAATGAGCGCCTTAATTGGTACCGCGGCCTAGTAAATGACCAGAAAAAAGTCCGCCTCCGCCAACATTTGCCAGGAGAGCTGGCCCACTATGCTAAGGTAGCTTTTGATATTGAATACCAGACGCCTTTTGGTTGGAAGGAGTGGGAAGGTATTCACTGGCGCGGCGACTGGGACCTTTCCCGCCACGGCCAATACTCGGGCCACGATTTCTCGGTGGTTGACGAAAAGACAGGAGAGAAGTTTATTCCCTGGATTGTGGAAACTTCGGGGGGCGTTGACAGAACCTTTTTGTATCTCCTTTTTGATGCCTATCAGGAAGAAGAGGTAAAAGGCAAGCAGCGGATAGTTTTGCGTCTCCATCCCCAGGTGGCTCCTTATAAAATGGCCGTTTTCCCGCTTTTGGCCAATAAGCCGGATTTGCGCCGGGTGGCTTGGCAGCTTTATCAGGAATTGAAAAAGGAATACCTGGTAGCTTGGGACGAGCGGGGGAATATTGGCAAGCGCTATTTTGCCCAAGATGAAATTGGCACCCCCTGGTGTGCTACAATAGATTTCCAAACTTTAAAAGACGGAACGGTAACCATCCGTGACCGGGACACACGGCAGCAAGAGCGAATTAAGCTTGATGCAGTTAAAGATTGGTTAAAGAAAGCGATCAATGAAAAATAAGTTTATTTTGGTGGGCATGCCCGCCCTAATTTTTATTGTCGGCTTTATGGTTTGGCTTTGGTGGGATCCTTTCCATCGGGTTAAAGGCCCAGCAGTTACCCCCATTCCTACCCCGGCAGCCCAACAACTAAAGATTACCTCTCGGGATTATCCCCAGCTTCTTTTAAGTTTTAAAGGTGATGAACACCGGCTTACTTTGCGCTTGGAAAAAATCCCGGCGGTGATTAAGAAGGGTGAATATGATTTTACCTATTTGGCCCATGATAACCAGGGACAGGAATTTGAAAAAGGACAGTATGATAATTTTGACATTAGCGGGGCAACATTAGAGCGGGAAATTTTGCTGGGCACTTCAAGCTGCACCACCGGCACCTGCCGCTACCGTTACGATAAGAATGTCAGCGGGGGCAAAATTAGCTTTACTTTTAGCGACGCTAAGGGCAATATTTTACCGCTGACGGCGCCTTTTTGGTTTATTCGCGCTGGCAAAACAATAACCGTTGCCGGGCACCAGGTTATTAACAAGGGCCAGAATATTTGTTTGTTTTCTCAAGATTTGCGGCCCAGCGATGGCCATAAAGTTTACCGCTTTTCATGTCTGCCCGGCGGCCAGCTTTTCGCCCCCCAAGCCCAATATCTCGTTAACGGCCAATGGCAACCTTTCAAAACCCCTTTGGTGAAAGGGATGGTTAGTTGGGAAGGGGAGTAAAGTGGAAAAAAAGACGACGAGCTCATCAGTTGGATAAGATTTTTGCTATTTTTAGATGACTAGCGATCAGAAAAGAAAACTTGAGCAACAACTTTGGAATATAGCCGATCTTCTCCGCGGCAAAATGAATGCCGATGAATACAAAAATTACATTCTTGGTTTTATCTTCTACAAATACCTTTCTGAACGACAAGAAAAACATGCTAATAAACTGCTTGAAGCCGACAACATCATTTATGACAAAACTATCGAAACTAAGCCGGAATATTTAAAAATTATTCGCCGTCGCTCGCTTGAGCAGTTAGGATTTTTCCTTAAACCCACCCAACTATTTTCATACCTTGTCAAAAAAGGCAAAGGCGAAATACCGGGTGAAGACACTTTCATTCTCGAAGATTTAAAGAAAGTGCTCAACGCCATTGAACAAACCGCCGCCGGCACAGAAAGCGAGGACGACTTTGCTAACCTTTTTTCCGATGTTGATCTTACTTCTATCAAGCTAGGCCAAACTGAAAAAGCCAAAAACGATCTAGTTGTGGAAATTCTTTCTCACCTTCAAGAAATCGATTTTGAATTAGAAAACTCCCAAAGCGACATCTTAGGTGACGCCTACGAATACTTGATCGGCCAATTTGCCGCCAATGCTGGCAAAAAGGGTGGTGAATTTTACACTCCAGCCCAGGTGTCTCGTTTAATTGCCAGAATAGTTACTTATGGCAAAAAAAGAGTCCGTTCTGTCTATGATCCAACTTGTGGTTCTGGCTCTCTTTTGCTGCGTATAGGTGAGTTTGCTGAAGTAGTTGACTATTATGGCCAAGAACTTAATCCCACCACTTATAACCTTGCCCGCATGAATATGATTCTCCATGGCATTCACTATCGCAACTTTGATATTCGCCATGGCGATACTCTTATGGATGATAAATTTGGCGATCGACAATTTGAGGTGGTTGTTGCTAATCCTCCTTTTTCCGCCAAATGGAAAGGTGATGCCGACCCCACTTTAGCTACCGATGAAAGATTTAGTCAATATGGTCGCTTAGCCCCCAAAAGTTATGCTGACTATGCTTTTGTCACTCATATGCTCTATCACTTAGCCGACAACGGCACTATGGCCGTGGTTTTGCCCCATGGTGTTCTTTTCCGTAGTGGAGCTGAAAAAGTTATCCGCCAATACATTATCGAAAAACAAAACTATCTTGATGCCATTATTGGTTTGCCGCCAAATCTGTTTTATGGCACTTCTATTCCTGCCATTATTGCCGTATTCAAAAAATGCAGAGAAGATGATGGTGACATTCTTTTCATTGATGCTTCCCGTGAGTTTGAAAAGGGTAAAAACCAAAACTACCTTACCGATGCCAATATCGATAAGATTTTCCAAACCTACATAGAACGCAAAGAAATCGACAAATATTCTCACCGAGCTACTCTAGATGAAATCAGAGAAAATGACTTTAATCTCAACATTCCTCGTTATGTGGATACTTTTGAAGAGGAAGAGCCTGTTGATATCTCTGCTGTTGCCCAAGATCTCAAACAACTCCAAGCAGAAGAAAAACAAATCCAAAACCAAATTGCCAAGTTTTGCCAAGAACTTAATATCGAAACACCATTTTGATCAATGAACAATACGCAACAAAAATCAAACAATAAACCAAAAGTTCCCACCCTCCGCTTTCCAGAGTTTAGGGGGGAATGGGATGTAAAGAAACTGGGAGAAGTTTTTGAAAGGATAACGCGCAAAAATAAAGAGGGCAACCAAAACGTTTTAACAATATCTGCTCAACAAGGATTAATAAATCAAGAAAATTTTTTTACAAAATCTGTGGCAGCTAAAGATTTATCTGGATATTATTTGCTACTTAAAGGAGAATTTGCATACAACAGAAGTTATTCTAAGGGGCATCCTGTAGGAGCAATCAAACAACTTAAGAAATACGCAAAGGGTGTAGTGTCAACCTTGTATATTTGTTTTGGCTTACGAGATCGAAACCACTTAGGTGATTTTTTTGACCAATATTTTAATGCGGGAAAACTCAATAGAGAAATAGCAAAAATAACACAAGAAGGTGCACGAAATCACGGACTTTTAAATATGTCTGCTAGTGATTTTTTTAACGATGTGATGATTATCATTCCTCCCCAGAAAGAAGAACAGCGCAAAATTGCTCAGTTTTTAAGCATGGTGGATGAGTGGATAGAAAACCTCAAAAAACAAAAAGAAAAATGGGAAGAATACAAAAAAGGTTTAATGCAACAACTCTTTCCCGCCAAAGGCGAGTCCATTCCCCGACTTCGTTTTCCAGAGTTTAGTGGAGAGTGGGAAGAAAAGAGGTTGGGAGAAGTTTGCAACAAAAGGTCATCTGGTATTTCTGCCAACTCGTTGGCAGGGAATAAAGGAAATTACATAGTATATGGCGCGAATGGTAGTTTAAAGAAAATAAATTATTACCAGTATGGCACCGAGTATATCTCCATTGTGAAGGATGGCGCAGGGGTGGGTAGGGTTTTAATGTGTCAGCCAAAAACATCTATTTTGGGAACTATGGATGCAATATTTCCGAAAGGGAATATAAACCTGTATTTTATATACCTATTGTTGAAAAAAATCAAGCTAGGAAAATACACCAGTGGCAGTACTATTCCTCACATTTATTTTAAAGATTACTCTAGAGAAAAGATTAAAATTCCCTCTCTCCTAGAACAACGCAAAGTTGCCGATTTCTTGAGCAAAATCGATCAAGTGATAGAATCTAAGCAGTTACAAATTAAAAAGGCAAAGGCCTGGAAAAAAGGTCTCATGCAAAGGATGTTTGTATGAAAAAGAAAAAAATACAATTTAAGCTTTGGTCTCAAATAAACAAGAATGCACTCAAAGAACTAAAACCTAACTTTGGTTTTAGGAGCTGGAATGAATTATTAGATGATGAGAAAAAGAAAATATGGTTATATCTATGGAAAAAGTGGTTTTTTTCGAAAAATTACCTATCTTATCATCATGTGAATAAAGACAACTTATCAAATATTTTTTATTCCTTTAAAAGGTATCCTTCAGATAAAAGACGTGAATATCTCAAGAAGCTTTTCCGTATTATTGGTGCTGTAGTATATTTAAACAATAGATACAAAGCTAAATCATATGCCCGTAAATTTTTAGAAAATGACTCATCTATTAATGCCCTTGATGATTTTTATAGACTTTTCTTTAGCTCCGAAAATGTTACTTTCGAATTGCTTTCTGCTTATGCAAAAGCAATTATATTAGAACGCTTTGATCAAAAACCAGAGAAAGAAGAAAACGAGTCAGAAGAAGATTTTGTAAAGAGAGTTGAAGGGTGGAGATGGGAAGAATTTGATGAATTTGCAAATGATTTGAATGATGTTTTTGAGCATTTTGGGGTATATGTAATTCTAACAAGACAAGGTTTTGTACCACGTCAGTCTAAAGAAATTGTAGACAATATTTACACTCCAACTTTAGAGGTTTTGAGTTCGGAAGAGTATGCGGATGTAAGTTTAATGTTGGGGAAAGCTTTTAAAGATTTTAGAGCAAAACAATTCGACAAAGTTATTCAAAATTCAATAAATGCTATACATGCTTACTTACAACTAGAAATACATGGTAAAATTGGTAAAAAAGAAAGTTTAAGCAAATTACTTACAAAAGCACAATCACAACAAATTATCCCCTATAGTAAACCGATTGTGAGCTTATACGATAATATTGACAGCTTTCTTGCCAAATCAAGGCAAAAGAAAACAGACGCTCATCCTTCAAAAGGTCAAGCTACGCAATCAGACGCATTATTTGTTCTTAATTTAACAATGATTGTTTTGCAAAGTTTTGTCAATTTTAAAGGCCAAATCCATTGCTAATGATAACAAATTTATCAAATGTAAACTTGAAGAAATATGTGATAAAGAAACATTTATGAAGAAAATAAAGAGATTAAAAACCAATAGTAAAAACGAAAACAATTCACCATCATCATTTTTTATAAAAGACAATGATTTAAGCCAACTTATCGAACCCATGATGGTTGATATAGTAAAGAAATATGCAAAGGTAGATTTAGGAGGAAGAAAACCAATCAGTTCTAAAAAAGATTTATACATTTTTGAGTTAGTAGAACACATAATAGAAGTTGAGGTTAAGATCAGAGATCTTTACTTATCAGAGCTTTTTATCGGTAATTATTCTGCTAGCAACAAAATACAAAAAGAATTTACTAGACACGACTACATCATATATCATCTCGAGTTCTACTACATAAACGTAATTGCCCTATACGATAGAGTTCTACACTTAATTAATTATATTTTTAACTTAGGACTAGCAGATAGGTTCGTTACTAAAGATATAATTACAAACAATAAAAACGTGAAAAGGGAAGTTGTAGCTGCCTTAAACAACATCGACAAAAGCTTGCAAGGTATTCGTCGGTTGCAAAACAAAATTAAACACAAAATTAAGTTACAGGAAAGAAATGAAAGGCTGAAAAACGCAGAATTGTTCGAGATGGCGGCAAAAATAACGCCCAATAGAGATGTTCAATTGATGAAGCTATCGGCAAAAATAGGTTACAAACTCTACATAAAATTGAAAAAGAAAGAGTTAGAGCAAAATAGATTGAATCTTATAGCAATGTTAAACCAGCTTTACAACCTACTAGCGCCAGTAGTTAAAAAACATATAAAACAATTTGATAGTTTTAATTAAAATAGATTAACTTTATGCCTCATCAATCTGAACAGCACCTAGAAACAACTTTGGTCAAACAACTCAATCGGTTGGGGTTTGAGTCGGTGACGCTTCCGGACAAAGAAGCCTTGATCGCTAACTTAAAAACCCAACTAGAAAAGTTCAATCGCACTCATTTTTCCGACAAAGAATTTCAACGCATTTTAAACCACCTAGAAAAAGGCGACATCTTTACCAAAGCCCACACTTTGCGAGATCGCTTTGCTCTTAAGCGCGATGACGAGTCTGATTTTTATGTACGTTTCTTTAACATGCACGAATGGTGTAAAAACGAATATCAAGTTGCCCGCCAAATTACCCAGGTAGGTAAATACCAAAATCGCTACGATGTTACTCTTTTAATCAATGGTTTACCATTAGTCCAAATAGAACTCAAACGGCGAGGAGTTGAGCTTAAAGAAGCTTTTAATCAGATCAAACGTTACAGCAAACATTCTTTTGCTGGCACCTTGTTTGAATACATTCAGATTTTTGTTATTTCCAATGGCGTTAATACCAAATATTTTGCCAACAATCCCAAACAAAGCTTTTCCCAAACATTTTTCTGGACTGACGAAAGGAATAGAAAAATTACAAAACTTGCTGATTTTGCTGATGTATTTTTAGAAAAATGTTTTCTATCCCAATTCATTGGCGAATATATTGTTTTGGCAGAAGCTAGACATATCCCTATGTTGCTTCGCCCTTATCAGTACTATGCTGTTCGGGCAATTGAAAAACGGGCAGCTGAAAGCAATAAAAACGGCTACATTTGGCATACCACTGGTTCTGGAAAGACCTTAACTGCTTATAAAGCTAGCCAGGTGCTAAAATCTAGAGCGGAAATTAAAAAGGTTCTTTTCGTGGTTGACCGTAGGGATTTGGACATTCAAACCACTAAGGAATTTAATTCTTTTTCTGAAGGATCCGTGGATGGCACAAATAATACTCGCGCGCTAGTAAAGCAATTAGCTGATCCGAAAAGAAAGTTAATCGTTACTACCATCCAAAAATTGGATATTGCTATTAGTAGAGAGCATTATCGCCAAAAATTTGCCCATCTAGCCAATGAAAAAGTTGTTATCATCTTTGATGAATGCCATCGGAGCCAGTTTGGTGTAACTCATAAAAGAATCCGCTCCTTTTTCAAAAAGGCGCAACTATTTGGCTTTACTGGTACTCCTATTTTTGCCAAAAATAATGTTGGCGGGGTTACCACTAAAGATGTTTTTGACAAATGCTTACATAGATACATTATCACTAACGCTATTGCCGATGGAAATGTTTTGGGATTCGTGGTCGAATATGTTGGCAAATATAAACAGAAAACTCCGGACGTTCTAGAAAAAGATATTCTTGCCGATGTTGATGTTTTTGATATTGACAAACAAGAGGTCTTGGAGAGTGAAGACAGGTTAAACAAGATCACCGATTATGTCTTAACTGATTGGAAAAGAAAAACTAAGCGCGGCCGGTTTAATGCTATCTTTGCTGTTTCTAACATTAATGTTCTAAAAAAATATTACACTTTGTTGAAAGCTAAAAAACCAGAAAACTTCAAGTTGGCCACTATTTTTACCTATTACGCTAATGAAGAAATGAGTAGCGACACTTTAGAAGTAGATGCCTTTGGAGAAGTTACCTTAACAGTGGATAAACATTCCCGTGACTTTTTAGAAGAATGTATTAAAGATTATAACCAGGATTTTGGAACAAACTTTTCTACAGATCGTTTTTATGACTATTACAAGGACTTACAAAGGAGGATAAAAAGCAAAGAAGTGGATTTAGTTTTAGTAGTTAATATGTTTTTGACAGGTTTTGACAGCCCCTTGCTTAATACTCTTTTTATTGATAAAAATCTTCGTTATCACGGCCTCATCCAGGCATACTCCCGGACTAATAGAATTTTAGACTCTAGCAAACCTCACGGGAATATTGTTTCCTTTCGAAACTTGAAAAAAGCTACCGACGAAGCATTAGCCTTATTTGGCGATGAAAATGCAAAAGAAATAGTTATCAAGGAACCATACGAAGAACAACGCAAGAAATTCCAAGCTAAACTGGTTGAACTAAAAAGCCAAGTCTTAACGCCAAAAGATGTTGACACTTTAAAAGGGGAGCAGGAATTAGCTAATTTTGTTAAAACCTTTAGAGATTTACTAAGAATAAAATCTTCTCTGGAAACTTTTGCAGAATTTAGTTGGGAAGATCTGGGCATTACCGAACAGGAATTTTATGATTATCAAAGCAAGTACCTGGATGTCTATGAACGAGTAAAACAAAATAGCCCCGAAAAGGAATCAATTCTAGATGAGATTGACTTTGAATTGGAACTGACAGTAAGAGATGTAATTAATTTTGATTATATAATTCAACTTCTTATCGGTTTGAAGGGCATCAAGTCAGATAGAATAAGAAAGAGACGTACCAAGGAAGTTTTGAATATTTTGGACAGAGATATCAAGCTTAGGAAAAAGAGGGAGCTTATCCGCAAATTTATAGAAGAAAATTTGCCCCAAATACGGCATCCAGATGATGTTGAGGAGGCTTTTAAGATGTTTTGGGACGAAGAAAGAACAAGGAAAATCAAGAAATTGGCAGACGAAGTCGGTATTAGCGTAGAAGATTTACATAATATGATTGGCGAATATCTATATACTCAAAAGATGCCTCTAAGTGATGATATTATCGATCTTGTACCCCGCAAAGTCGGGCTTTTGGAACAGGAAAATATTATTCAAAAAGTTAAAAAAGCAATTAAAAATATAGTTGAGGTGTTTGAGTGGTAAAAATATGCCCGAAAAACTAGAAGCCAGTTATTCGGAAACGGGATCATTCGCTCAGGGGGCTTTTAATCAGGATGACCCTTCCGAATTTCTTCTAGCTCATATTCGGTCAAAAGAAAAAGAAAAAGGCGGTGGCAGCAATGTTCTTCGGGAGATAGAAGAGCTTGCTAAGCAGAATGGAGCAAAGAAAATTCATGCTGTTTTAGGAGATTATCCGGATACAGACCTAGAGGCTTTAAAAAGATTCTACAAGAGGCATGGCTATACCCTGTACGGAGATGATGATGGGATTATTCATGCAATTAAAGAATTATAAATATAAATCCCCTGAACAGGGTACGAAACATCTGAGACTTTTAGGGGGGTAAAAGAAGGGAGAAGTAGGAATGGCATCAGCTAGGCAACAAATCTTTGTCAATCCCTCTTTAAGGCGCCGGGTATAATCTGAAGACGTGCAAAAATATTTTTGCTTTCTCAATTAACAAACAAGCCCAATTTAGATTAAAGTTATAATAGCAGTGCCATGCCTAGGATAGAAACAATTCGTTGCCTGAATTGCGGGGAGGAATTAGGACCTGGACGGGGGATCTGGTTGCAAAAGGGGAGAGGGGTGGTTATTATTAAAGGGAGATGATTAATCCAGAAAAATTGACTTACAATTCGCAACAGGCGTTGGCTAAGGCGGAAGAGCTGGCCAAGCAATACCGCCAGCCGCAAATTTTGCCCCTTCATCTTTTACTGGCCTTAATTGCTGACTTGGAGGGAGTGGTGGTTGAGGTGTTGAAAAAGATGGAGGTTGATATTGAGGGCCTGGCCCGGGAGGTTGAGGAAGAAATTAAAAAGTTGCCCCAGGTTGGTGGCGAGTTAGGCCAAGTTTATCTTTCCCAACAGCTGGCGGCGGTTTTGGAACAAGCGGAAAAAGAAGCTAAAGAGTTTGGCGATGAATATATTTCCCGGGAACATTTGTTTTTAGCCCTCTTGGATAAAGATGATGCCTGCCGGGAATTGTTTCACCGCTTGGGGGTGGATCGTGACAAGGTAATTGCCATTTTGCGCCAGGTGCGCGGCCAGCAGAAGGTGGACAGCCGGGAGCCGGAGGGCAAGTATAATGTCCTTGAAAAATATACCGTTAACCTTACCCAACAAGCTCGGGAAGGTAAGCTTGATCCGGTCATTGGCCGGGATAAAGAAATTCGCCGGGTGATGCAGATTCTCTCGCGGCGGACCAAGAATAATCCGGTTTTGGTTGGTGATCCCGGGGTAGGGAAAACAGCTATTGTCGAGGGGCTGGCCGAGCGGATTGTGGCCGGCGATGTACCTGAAAGCTTGAAGAACAAAGAAGTTCTGGCCCTGGATTTGGCGGCTTTGTTAGCGGGAAGCAAATTCCGGGGCGAGTTTGAAGAACGGCTGAAGGCAGTTTTGAAAGAGATTGAATCGGGCAGCGGCCGTTATATTCTCTTTATTGACGAATTACACACTTTGGTAGGGGCCGGATCGGCGGAGGGGGCGGTCGATGCGGCCAATATGCTCAAACCAGCTTTGGCGCGGGGCGTTCTTCACGCCATTGGGGCGACAACAGTCAATGAATATCGGAAATACATTGAAAAAGATGCCGCCTTGGCCCGCCGTTTCCAGCCGGTTTATGTCGAGGAGCCAAGCGTTGAGGACACGATTGCCATTTTGCGGGGGCTGAAAGAAAAATACGAGGTCCATCACGGAGTCAAGATTAGCGACGATGCAATTGTGGCGGCGGCCGTTCTTTCTGACCGTTATATCCGCGACCGCTTTTTGCCCGACAAGGCAATTGATTTGATTGATGAAGCAGCTTCTTCTTTAAAGATAGAAGTTGAATCAATGCCTACTAAACTAGATGAGTTAAAGCGGCGGGTAACCCAGATTGAAATCGAGCTTCACGCTTTGGCTAAAGATAAAAGCAAGACGGCGGCCGAGCGCCGGAAGAAATTGGAGAAAGAATTAGCCGAAAAGAAAGAGCAACTGCGCGATTTGGAGGCCGCTTGGAAAAACCAGAAAGAAATCGTTGGTAAAATGCGGGAACTAAAGGCAAAATTGGATAAGCTACAAGAAGAGTTAAAGCAGGCGGAAAGGGATTTGCAATTGGATCGGGCGGCCAAGATTAAGTATGGAGAAATTCCGGCGCTGGAAAAGGAGCTGAAAGAATGGGAAGAAAAATGGAAGAAGATTGGCGGCGAACAGCGGCTTATTGAGGAGGAAGTGACGGCTGATGATATTGCCCGGGTGGTTTCGCGGTGGACAGGTATTCCGGTGGAGCGGTTAATGACGGCCGAGGCGGAAAAGCTGGTCCATCTCGAGGAGGCTTTGCACCAGCGGGTGGTAAACCAAGAAGAAGCGGTGCGCGAAGTGGCCAATGCCATCCGCCGGGCTCGGGCGGGGATAAAAGAAGAGAATCGGCCAATTGGCTCTTTTCTTTTTGTGGGGCCAACCGGAGTTGGCAAGACAGAATTGGCCAAAGCGTTGGCGGCAGTTTTGTTTAACGATGAGCGGGCCATTATCCGTTTGGATATGAGCGAGTATATGGAGCAGCATTCGGTAGCCCGGCTGATTGGCGCGCCGCCGGGATATGTTGGCTATGAAGAAGGGGGGCAGCTGACAGAAGCGGTTCGCCGCCATCCTTATTCAGTGGTTTTGCTTGACGAGGTGGAAAAGGCTCATCCCCAGGTATTTAACATTTTGCTTCAAGTTTTGGATGACGGCCGGTTAACTGACGGCAAGGGGCGGACGGTAGATTTCAAAAATACGGTTATTATTATGACTTCGAATTTGGGGAGCAATATTATTCAAGATTATGCTCACGGAAAAATTAGCGAGGAAGAAATGCGCCGCCAGGTAATGGAAATTATTCACCGTTCATTTAAACCGGAGTTTATTAACCGCCTGGACCAAATTATTCTCTTTAAGTCGTTAACTGAAGAACATATCCAAAAAATTGTTGATCTGCAGATTAAGCAGGTTGAGAAGCGCTTAGCTGATAAGAAAATTAAAGTGGTAATTAGCCCCGAGGCGAAAAAATGGCTGGCTAAACATGGCTATGACCCAGCTTTTGGCGCCCGTCCCCTGAAGCGGCTAATCCAAAACCAAATCCTCGACCCGCTGGCGATGATGATTATGGAGGGAAAGGTGAAAGAAGGGGGTAAAGTGAGAGTGGAGATAGAAGGGGAGCAGTTGAAAGTGAAAAATGAAAAGTAAAAAGTGAAAAAGAAGTGAAAAGTGAAAGTAGGAAAGTAAACTTTGATAGATGCGGACGGGAGTAGCGGAATTTACCCTTGACTATGGCCGTTGTCACTGAAATTGGGCGATGCCTCTAACAAACCAAGATGATAGTTGGTTTTTTAGTAATTATTGTCGTAAATTATTTTCTTTAATTTTAGAATTTCCTTTTTGCTAGGAGACTCTATTTCTAGATACCACTGTTTTTCTTGGTAATAAAAATCTAAAGTAATTTGAGCGTCTGGCAATTGATATATTATTCTTCTTTTTTTAATAATTTTTGTCAGTTGATAACCGAGAAGATTAATGATTCTTTTTATTACTTTGGCTTGGGTTGAGTTTAATGTTAGATTAACTTCGACTGCCTCCTTCATTCCTTCAGCCATGCTATTATTTTGGTTTAATAGGTCCTCTTTGAGGGTCAAGAATACTTTTTTCTTGTTTTTGATTCTATTTAGACGCCAGAAAAAATTGCCGTCCTTCTTTTTATAAATCTCGCTTGTAATCAAAAGGGTAGTTTTATTAACTACTTTTGGGATAGAGCGTAAAATCGCTTTTACTTTCTCGGGGGAATCGATTTTCGCCCCAAACTCCATCTCTTTAGGGCTAATATTTGTATTTTTTATTACCATTATTCCTGGTATTTATTTGCTAAGACTATTCTATCTCATTTTTTGAAAGGTTAGAATGATAAAGTTTATTATTGATTATAACTATTGCCCCGACTAATGATTTAGCAGAATAGTATAGCTGAGAGAGATGTATTACCAGCCAACTTTTTCTTTAAAAACGGCTAGTTCTTGGGCAGTAGAAAGCCAGGGAATTAGTTGGTATGCTTTTGCTAAAGAAAATACGCCGACATTATTAACTTTTCTCTCTTCATTTTCCCTTTCGTTGACAAAAACCTTAACTTTTTCAGACATTTCTCTCAGAAGAAGAAAATACCTTACTTGGAGATATCTTTTGATCACTTTCCCTCCCTGTTTTTCCTCAACGAGATAATAGCCAAAAAAACGCAAATTCCCTTTCTCCCGGCTGATGTCGAGGCCAGTTTCCTCAAACACCTCTCTAATGGCTGTTTCCAATAGAGTTTCGCCCTTCTCTGGATGCCCACCAGGAAATTGCCAGCGGCCCGGTTTAGCCGAAACTAGAACCAATTTATGATCAGCTGTTCCGATCCAAACATAAACTTGAGTAACAGGCAAGTGCCGATGGTCTTCTCCAATTTCATCGGCTGTGAACCAATTCATAGCATAACTGATAGGCTCTTCCATATTATTCTCCTTCCTAAAAAATACAAACTGATAGAACTAAAGCTAGTATACCAAACAAATAAACCGAAAAACAGCTGTAGTTAGAAAATAGTAATCGGAAAATTAAAGCAACCTGATAATTTTCTTATAGAGCTATTTTGTAGTATAATCATAAGCATGAAAAAATTTTCTGAATACTTATTAATCAAGGGTAAATTTATATCAAAATCTAAATTCTATCCAGCCAAATCGCTGCCAGAGTACCCAATCACAACACCTTTTACATTTCCAGTATATAAAAATAAGATAATCCTTATAAAAGATAAGAACGGCTGGTGGAACCCTGTTGGGGGACATATAGAAGAAGGTGAAACATGGAAAGAGGCATTAATCAGAGAAAACTATGAAGAAGCAGGCATAAAAATAGCTCTATCGAGTATAAAAGTGTATGGATACATCTTGGTTGAAAACATAAAGGGGCTCAAATATAGTTCTTATCCCAAAATATCAATTCTCCCCATTACAAAATCAGAGGTTATCTCAATAGATTATCAGAACTGGAAGATGAGAGAAACCCTAGGAAGAAGTGTCCTCTCAAAGACTGAATGTATAAAACTTTTAGAGGAAAGGGGCGATAATAAACAAATGCTTGAAATTTTTTTATTTTTATTTTTCCGCTCTAGAATGACAAAATAAAATGAACAAAACAGGTTCCAAAAAAGCGGTAATTATCGGTAATTCGGGATCAGTAATTCAATTTCTGACTCAAAAATTTGGCCCTCCTGTAGTTCAAAGGAAATTTTCTATTTTTACATTTGGCAAAGATAATAAAGAAATACACCTTCATTTTTATAAAAAACAGTGCCAATTAAAACTGGTAGATCCAGGGATTCCTGAATATCTAAAACCGATGGTCATAGAAAATAAAAATACTAAAACCCTGCTAAAAACACTTCTTTCTCTAGGTTTCACAAAGTGTACTTTTGGGAAAATATTGGTATACGAATTTCCCGTGAACAATGGGAGTATTTTAGTAATGAGGAACACTTTTATTGGAGATGTGGTCGAATGTACCGAAGCAAAGAGTTGTGAAACGGAATTTTTGCACTTAGCAAAAAGGTTCCGGCTCAAGCTTCTCAACGATTCTGACATTAAAATTTTAGTAAAGAAAAATAAGAATACCGATCTTAAGCCACTTTTTGACAGCCTCGGCGTTTTAAATGCCGGAATAAGGTTGAACTTGGAAGAGCTAGGATTTGACATCAGTGCCGCTAATCCAACTTTGCGTTCTCGCTTAACGGCTATATCAAATGATTACTCTTGCTATGAAAGCGCTTTCGAAGAAATAACAAAGACTAAACTGGTAGGGAAAAAAGAAATAAAAACCGTAAAATGGTTTAAGCCAATTTCAATAATAATACCTTGCTTTAACAGTGAGGATACTATCCTCCAAACACTTTATTCTATAGAAGCCCAAAAATTACCAAAGAAGTTACTCAAAGAGGTGGAGGTAATTGTTGTTGATGATGGTTCAGAAATTCCAGCGGCAAAAAGAATATATCCAGAAATCAAAAATTTTACTTTTCGAATCAAGATTATCCGCTTAGAGAAGAATCAAGGCCTGTCTTCGGCGAGAAATATCGGCGTAAATCTTGCTAGCAACGAGCATATAATATTCCTGGACTCGGATATAATTATAGGCCAAAATTACCTCCTCGAGCACTCAGTAAGGGCAAGAATGTTCCCGGATGCAATCTTTCTTAGTTTCAAGAAAAATATAGATCGGATATCCGAATTAACTAACATTAAAAGAATTCAGACAGGAGTCAAACCACCGGAGAACTATGATGATATAAGATTTTCTAGATTTATCCACAAAGAAAAAAAAGGACTGTATAAACTATCTGTTGATAGTTATATTGAAATGCTAAATGAATCAAATTACTTTAAGAATTTGGGTTACGGGCGACATATAGGTCTTTTCGACTTGCCATCGATGGTAGTGGGACACAATATGAGCTTACAGCGAAAAACAATAATAAAATCGGGATTTTTTTCTAATTACTTTTCCGGATGGGGCATGGAAGATGCATTCTTTGGCGCACGAGTTATAGCAGACGGAAACTTTGTTATCCCGGTACTTTCAACTGGAGTCTACCATATCAACCACCCTCCAAGGTCAGGGTCAGAAAAAAAGAAGCAAAGAGAGTTGGAAAGTAATCTAAAGCTATATGACAAGTTACTGGACCAAGAGATATAGAAACAAAATGCTTAGAGAAAAAGAAATTGGCCTCGCCATGATAAAACCAGAATCATTAAAGCAAGGATTAGACGTTCCAATTAGAATTCTCTTTGAACAAGCAACTAATACCTGTAGTCCGCTAGTAGACTACTATATCAAAGGTGGCCTTGGACTAAGACCATCAGAAGATTTCGGAATCACCATAGTGAAAACTATAATGAGAAGACTAGATACCGAAAAAGCAACTAAACTTAGGGACATATTTTACCAAGAAGCAAAAGGTAAACGTTTCTACCCTTATCTCCTTGATATTCTCTCTGAGGAAGTTATTTTTTTCCTACTCAGATCTGATGATTTCAATATTTATGAAATATTTCCCAGAATTAAAGGAAACGTTTGCTTAATAGACCAAGAAGGTCGAATTAAAACTGTAGGAAAGGGCATAAGAGGACTTCTGACCCCTCCGTCCGTATTTATCCCTCCGGATAGACTAGAGGAAATGCCAGAAGAGGAATACTATCATAAAATAAGAACAATTTTAAATAACGTCATCCATTTCGCTGATACTCCCGAACAAACTGCAAGAGCCCTTTCCGTTATCCTGAGCAAGTGGGATATTGAAGAACTGGCATCTCGAGGAATACTTATTGAGGGATTTATTAGTAGGTATAGTCCAAGATAGCAACTAATGAAGGAGAAAAGACTTAAAATTTGCATTTACATACCAACAGCAAGCTTTTTTGTCGGCGGGGGAGAAGTAGTGCCCCTAATGCAGGCAAAATGCTTAAGCGAAATTGGTTATCGAGTAACCCTAATTACACTAAGCACTGCGCAAAAAAGTGATTTATTTTCTGATTTTCTGAAAAATAATCGCAAAATTAACTTCATCTCTGCCCCGAATCCGATAAAAGGAATAGAAAGGATGACGCTGAGCCATGAATTAGGACACAGACTTTATTTTTCTTTGGGTCGCTGGATATCCTCTTACCTTAACCAAAATCACTTTGACATAATAATCACCCATTACGCACCAGCAGCTATTGCCATACCCAAATCTATTAAGCAATTACTTGTTCTGCACGGAGTTCCTAAAAAAAGGCAAATTGCAGATGAAGTTGCATTACGTGTAGCAGATAAATTGATTGCCGTCAGTGAGTCGGTGGCGAAAGGATGGGAGGAGGTGTCTGGAATCAAGAATATAACGGTCATACATAATGGAATCGACGAAAAAAGGTTCTCTCCAAAAAATAAAGATGAGAAAAAATTGGAAGATATCGACGTCCTCTATGTGGGGCGCCTAATTAAAATAAAGGGCCTTCAGTTTCTAATTCCAGCAATCAATTTTCTACGCAAAGAAGAGAGATTTTCTAAAGTCAGAGTAGTAATAGGGGGAGCAGGGCCATTTTTAAAAGAAATCAAATTTTTAATTAAGCAATACAATCTTTATAAAAACATTAAGTTAATCGGGTATATTAAAAATGAAGAACTTCCCAACTACTACCAGAGAAGCAAATTATGCGTGTTCCCTTCTTATAAAAAAGAGGGGGTGCTAACAACAATGCTTGAAGCAGCATCAACCCAAAAGGCAATCATTACCTCTGATTGCTGTGGAATGAAAGATTTCGTTATAAATGGAATGAATGGGATATTGGTCAAACCAAAAGACTCTCATTCGCTATATAAAAACATCAGAAAACTCTTAATTAATCAAGAACTGCGCTACAAGTTAGGATTTAATGCCAGAAAGACAATTCTTCAAAAATGGACATGGAAACATTCTATTAAAAAACTAGAAAAAGTATTAATAGAAGTAAGTTCAGAAAAAAATGAAAATCGTCGATAAATTCACCATTTGCTCCTCAAAAACATGCATAAATATACACAGTGACACAAAAGTCAAAAGTGAACTAATAAAATCAGGCTTTTTGTATCAATATATCCCTGAAGTCAACATCCCTCTCGACAAGAAAGACAAAAATTCAAAGACTAAATATCTTCTCTACATTAAGAAATCGAAGAAATTCTACTTTAAAATAAAAAAACAAAAACTATATCTAGGTTATAATTTTCAGCCAAAAAAGCACATTAATGACCTAATCACCCTAATTGATTATTTTTTAGAATACATCAGGCAGAAAGAGGGAATATACTGTGTTCACGGTAGTGCAATAAGCTGGAAAGGAAAAGCAATATTAATCATTGGTCCAGTAAGCGGTCTGGGAAAAACATCTCTAGCAATAAATCTCTGCTCAAAACACGAGTATAAATTCATCGGTGACGAGAAAATCTTGATAGACTTTAATCTATTTATTCTCGGCGGCATCAAGCAAATTTCCTTTAATAAGCCACAAATGTCTAATTACCTAGAGAAAAAAATAAACTTGGCCAATAAAGAAAAGTTAGAAAAATACTTCTTAATAGAGAAAAAACCCGCAAAACTCTCTCTGGTTATCCAACCCTTAGTATCAAAAGGTGGAGAGCTAGAAATAGAGAAGTGGTCGCCGCAAAAAGCAGACTTTCATTTTTATGAAGAACTCTCTAGAAAGATAAGGGGAACTTCCAGAAGAATCATTAATTTTTCTGTTCCATTAGAATCGATAGACTCGGCAAAAATAGCTTATCATCGCTCGAAGTTTAGTAAAAAAGTAGCGCGAAACGTCCAGTTTTATTGGATTAAAGGAGATATTTCTGGCATACTAAAGAAAGTTAATAAACTAATCAAGGAAACAGAATAGTACCGTTTATGGACTATAAAAAAGAATACATACTAAAAAATCCAACATTACACCTAGAACATTCTAAAACAAAGGCTAAGGAACTCCTTTCCATTATTCCTATGAACCTGAAAACTAAATTTAAAAGAATCTTAGATATTGGTTGCGGCGCAGGTTTAGTTACCCTCCTAATTGCCAAGGAACTCAAGCCAACGTATATAGAAGGTTTAGATATATCTCCAGCGATGATCAGAAAAGCAAGAGAGCTAGATAAAAAGAAAATTGTCAAGTGGAGAATCGGGAATATCTTTAACTACAAGACTCCAGCCAAACTATTCGACCTCATTATTTGCGCAGATATTATTGAACATTTAGAAAAAGATATAGAGTTTGTTCAGAAATTAAGATCAATAGGAAATTATATTTTAATAAAGGTCCCCTTAGAAGATTCCTTAATAAACAGGCTGTTAAAAATAACTGAACTTTTTGATCCCTGGAAAGATACTGAAATAAGGTATGGACACCTCCATCACTATAATGAAAAACAACTAGATGAAATTTTCGAGAAAAACGGATGGAAAATTATTAAATCAAAATTTATAGCTATGCCAAAACGCTCATCAAAAAAATTTGAACTAGTTCGCTTGGCTCACCTCCCAATAGGATTAATATCAAAAAGGCAAATGGTGAAAATTGTCGGTGGATTTAAACTATACCTTCTTAAGAAAAACTAAACAAAACTCTATAATCAATCTTTACGATCTTATCTCGCTCTTGGTTAATATCTGGATGGATCGCACTTAAAACAAGATGACATGTCTGTCGTCTACCCCTAGCTTTGATTACTAGTTGATAAAACTATTTATTATTATCTACAATTACAATGAGGTATTGTAGGCCAACGGAAGAGGGTCGAAATTGGGTTTTGGGCTATCTTCCCGAAAGGAAAACACTACAAGTTGAAAGTTGGAAATTAGGCTAATGACTGGTGCCAAATTAAAGGAGACTAGATGCGGACGGGAGTAGCGGAATTTACCCTTGACTATGGCCGTTGCCCGCCGTGGCTTTTCCGGCGGATGGTGCGCTTGGGCCGGGCAATTGGCATTGCTATTATTCGCGAATTTGGCCCGGAAGAATTTTTGCGCCGGCTGGCCGATCCCGTCTGGTTTCAGTCTTTGGGCTGCGTTTTGGCTTTCGATTGGAACGCTTCGGGGTTGACGACAACAACTTTGGGGGCTCTAAAAGTTGCTTTCCAAGGGTTGGAAAAGGATTTGGGGATTTTTATTTGCGGCGGTAAGGGGAAAACTTCGCGGCGGACACCGGAAGAAATTAACGATTGGGGCTGGCGGTTAGGGTTAAATGAAAAGGTGGTCCAGCGCCTGGAATATTCTTCTCGGGCAGCGGCGAAAGTCGACAGCGCCTTAATTCAAGACGGCTTCCAGATTTACCATCATTCGTTTATTTTTACTAAAACTGGCCATTGGGCCGTGATTCAGCAGGGGATGAATATCCAAAAAGGCCGGGCGCGCCGGTATCACTGGTGGGGTGATACCCGAAAGAAATTTATCGAAGAGCCGCACACTGGGATCAGTTCGCCAGTTGTTTTGCCGACGGTGCTCGATCTAACGGCGAAGAAAAGCCGCCAAAATCGGCAGGTGGGTTTAGAGGTGATCCAAAAGCCGAAAACTTTTCTCCGTGATTTGAAGGTATTAACGGTAAAGTCAGGGGATTGGCAGTTTCGGGTGATGTCTTTGCCGGGGATTGAGTTCCATCACCATCCGGTGGAAAATGAATTCTTGTCGCCCCAATTGCGCCGGGCAGTAAATCAGGCTCTAATTCGCCAACCGACTACTTTTGAAAAGTTGTTGATGACCCCAGGGGTAGGGCCAAGAACGATTCGGGCTATTTCCCTAGTGGCTGAAATTATTTATGGGGCTAAACCTTCTTATGAGGACCCGGCGCGCTATACTTTTGCCCATGGCGGCAAAGACGGGACGCCTTACTTTGTGGACCGCCAACAATATGACCGCACCCTGGCTATTGTTGAAAAGGCGTTGCGCCAGAGCCATTGGCTATATTCTCGAGAGCGCAATCAGGCTTTACAACGTGCCGCCCAAGTCTTTACCCGCCGGCAGTAATTGGCTATAATCAACCATAATGAAAAAGGGTGATTTGGATATTAAATACTTGGCTCAATTGGCCCAGATTCATCTCGAAGCTGAAGAAGAAAAACAGCTAGCGAAAGATTTACAAGACATCCTCCATTTCATTGCCATTATTCGCCGGGTAGATACTAAAGGCGTGGAGCCTACTTTCCAAGTGGCTAGAAAAACCCAGATGAGCCGTTTGGACCGAAAAGAAAAGTCGTTGCCGCGGGAAGCAGCCTTGCAAAACGCTCCCCAGCAAAAGAATGGCTATTTTATCAGCAAACCCATTGGCTGGAAATGAAGTCAATTTGCCAATTACCGTTATTGGAATTGCGGGAAAAACTTGGGGCGAAAAAGCTAAGCCCCCAAGAGCTTTGGGCGGAGTGCCAAAAAACAATTGCCGCCAAGGATGAAGAAATTCACGCCTTCTTAGCCCGGGCACAGCGGCTGCAATTGCCGAAAGAATGGCTAAAAACTGAACTAAAGGGCATTCCTTTTGCAGTTAAAGACAACCTCTCGACAGCTAGTTTGCCAACGACGGCCGGGTCGCAAATTTTGCGGGGCTACCGACCGCCTTACACAGCCACGGTGGTGGAACGACTGCAAAAAGCTGGCGGCGTAATTTTGGGGAAAACTAACTGTGACGCTTTTGCCTTTGGCGCGTCGGGGGAAAACTCTGGTTACGGGCCGACCCATAACCCTCATGATTTAAATCGGGTGCCGGGCGGATCGTCAAGCGGGTCAGCGGCGGCAGTGGCGGCAGGGATGGCTGTTTTTGCCTTGGGGACAGATACCGGCGGCTCGATCCGCCAGCCGGCGGCTTTTTGCGGAGTAGTAGGGCTAAAGCCAACTTACGGCCGCTGCTCGCGCTGGGGCCTGATTGCCATGGGATCGTCTTTTGATGTTCCCGGGCCGCTGACCCGAACCGTAGCCGATGCTGCCTTTCTTTTGGGGCTAATGGCCGGTTATGACCGGCGCGATGCCACTAGCAGCCAGGTGCCGGTGGAAAATTATTTGGCAGCTTTAAATGACAATTCACTGCGAGGTCTGCGGGTTGGTTTGGTGGAAGAGTTCTTCCAGCATGGTTTGCAGCCGGAAATTAAAGAGGCCGTTATGCGGGCAGCCGATATTTTGACCAATAATGGGGCCAAGGTTGTTAAGGCGCATTTGCCCCACCTTGAAGAGGCGTTGGCGGTTTATTATGTTTTGGTGCCGGCGGAAATTAGCTCCAACATGGCCCGTTATGACGGTATCCGCTTTGGTCGGCAATCAAAGCGGGGCCAAACGGCCGCAGAAACGACCGCCTTTAGCCGGGCGGAGGGATTTGAAATGGAGGTAAAGCGGCGCATTTTGATTGGCACCTATGTGCTTTCTGCTGGCTATTATGATGCTTACTATCTCCAAGCCTCGCGGGTGCGGACTTTAGTCATCCGGGATTTCCAAAAGCTTTTTAGCAAGGTGGATGTCCTTTTAGGACCAACAACGCCGACGACTGCTTTTAAATTGGGCGAAAAAACTGCCGATCCGGTGGCAATGTACCTCTCCGACATTTTTACCGTGCCGGCTAATGTGGCTGGCTTGCCGGCCATTTCGCTGCCTTTTGGCCGCGATCAGAAAAATTTGCCAATTGGCATCCAACTGATTGGCGACCTCTTTCAAGAAAGTAAAATTTTAAGGGTTGCCCACTTTTTGGAAAATTATGCTCACTAATCCCTACCGCCAGGTGCTTAGTAACGCTAACTTTATCAAGGTTTGGCTTTCGCAAATTTTTTCCCAGCTGACCATTAATATGGTTAATTTTATTTTAATTAACCAAATTTTCGAAAATAGCCGTTCTACGGTGGCCGTTTCTTTGTTGTGGATTTTTTACAGCTTGCCGGCAGTTTTTCTGGGGCCTTTTTCAGGCTTTTTTGTAGATATTTGGGACAAACGGAAAATAATGATGATTACTAATTTTCTCCAAGCTTTGACAGTGGCCAGCTTGCTTTGGATTGGCCACCGCTTTTATTTTATCTATGTGGCCGTTTTGATTTATGCGGTGTTAAACCAATTTTATGGTCCGGCAGAAGCGGCGGCGCTGCCTGATGTGGTAAGTAAGAAACAATTGCCGGCGGCCAACAGCCTTTTTCTTTTTACGGCCCAGTTATCTTTTTTAGTTGGTTTTGGCATGGCCAGTATTTTGCTTCAATTTTTTTCGGGATCAACTTTATTATTGATTTCCGCCGGGCTTCTTTTTTTGGCAACCTTGGCGGTGGCCCTTTTGCCGGCAAATCGTCTCATTGGCCAACGGCGCCACCGCTATGATTGGAATGGCCTTTGGCTAGATATTCAACGCGGTGTCCAATTCCTTTTGAGCGGCGGCCGCTTGGTTCTAATTGGCTTTCTAGTGATTGCCCTTTTCCAGATGGCCAGCTCGACAGCAGCGACGATTTTGCCGGTTTTGGCCGAAACTATTCTCCACCGCTCTCTCCGCGATGCCGGGGTATTCTTGGTGGTGCCGCTGGCGGTAGGTTTAATTGGCGGCAGTTATCTTTTTGGCCGCCATGCCCGGCGGGTGCGAAAAAAATATTGGATTGTTAGTGGTTCGGTAGGTACCGGTTTGGCGATTATTTATATTGCCATTCTAGATTATTTTTTTGCCCAGTACAGTTGGCGGGCAATTATGGCTATGGTGGCCATTTTTGTTTTGGGAGTAAGTTTGGCCTCGGTGGTGGTGCCAGCCCAAACTTTTATCCAAGAGGTTACCCCAGCTAAAATTCGCGGCCGGGTTTTTTCTCTTTTGAGCGCAACTATCAATTTGGCGGCGATTATTCCTTTGCTGATTATTGCCAGCTTGATTGATATTTTAGGAATTCGCCTGTTACTATTAGTTATTGGGACAACGGCAATTCTTTTGGGGTTAATTATTTCTCGTCATAGCAATGCCATCATCGTTCGTGCCAGTCATCGGGCTTGAAGTCCATTTTGAATTAAAAACGGCCAGCAAGATGTTTTGCAGCTGTTCGGCTGACCATTTCCACCGGCCAGCTAATACCAATCTTTGCCCAACTTGTTTGGGGTTGCCCGGCGCTTTGCCAGTTCCCAACCAGAAAGCTATCGAAATGACCGCCCTGATGGCTTTAGCGGTGGGGGCGAAAATCAACCGCCGCTTTCTCTTTGAACGCAAAAATTATTTTTATCCCGACTTGCCTAAGGGGTACCAAATTAGCCAGCACATTCTCCCAATTGGCGAAGGGGGAGCGGTGCCCATTTTACTGGAAGGAGAGTATGTTGCCGTAGCCCTGCATGATATCCACCTGGAAGAAGATACGGCCAAACTAGAGCATCACGGCAATGAGGTTTGGATTGATTTTAACCGCAGCGGGGTGCCCCTGGTGGAGGTAGTCACCCAGCCGGTTTTGCATTCGGCCGCGGCGGCAAAAGCTTATGTCAAGCGGATCCAGCAATTAGTCCGCTGGTTGGGGATTTCCAATGCTGATATGGAAAAGGGGTCAATGCGCCTGGAGGCAAACATTTCCTTGGCCCCTCAACCGGGCGATGGCAAGAAAATAAAATTGCCTAACTATCGGGTAGAAGTAAAGAATTTAAATTCTTTCCGTTTTGTCGAGAAGGCAATTAATTATGAAATTGAGCGGCAAAAGCGGGTTTGGCAAAGTGGCCAGCAGCCGGTTCAGGAGACGCGGGGTTTTGATCCCCAGCGGGGGGTGACCTTTAGCCAGCGGCGCAAGGAAGTGGCTAAGGATTACCGTTATTTTCCCGATCCCGACATCCCTCCTCTGGAATTAACTTCTACTGTTATTGAGAAGCTAAAGAAGCAATTGCCCCGTTTGCCTTGGGAAGAGGAAAAGATGTGGCAGGAAAAATATGGCTTCGATTGGCAATTGAGCCAAACATTAGTGGCTAACGCTGAAGCCCGGCATTTTTGGCAGATGCTGGTTCCCCGGATCAAAAACCGTGACCAAGCCCAAAAAATTGCTAAATTAATTGTGAACAAGCCGGACCGTTGGCAAGGCAAAAAACCGGCCCAGTTTTGGCAGGAATGGCAGAAAGAACAAAGCGAACGGCTGGGCGGGGCACAGCTGGCGGCAATTGTGGCCCAAGTGATTGAACAAGAAACTAAGGCGGTGGCCGATTACCGGCGCGGCAAAGTAAATGTTATTGGCTATTTATTAGGCCAAGTTCAGCGCTTAACCCAAGGGAAGGCCGACCCCCAAGAAGCCCGCCAGTTATTAGAACAAAAATTAGCTAAAAATGGCTAAAAAGAATAAATTTGTCCACCTTCATGTTCACAGCGAATATTCGCTTCTAGATGGTTTGAGTAAAATAAAGCCGTTGGTGGCCCGGGCAAAGGAATTGGGAATGGAAAGCCTAGCCCTTACCGATCACGGGGCGATGTACGGGGCGGTAAAGTTTTACAATGCTTGCCGAGCGGCGGGGATAAAGCCCATTATTGGTGTGGAAGCCTACATGACTACCGGGTCGCGCTTTGACAAAAGCGGTGGCAAGGGCGAATATTACCACCTCCTTCTTTTGGCCAAAGATTTCCAAGGCTACCAAAACCTTTTGAAGTTGGTTTCGGCTGCTTATTTGGAGGGGTTTTATTATAAACCGCGGATAGATTGGGAAATTTTAGAAAAATATCACCAGGGGTTAATTGCCAGTAGCGCCTGTTTGAAAGGGCTGGTGCCTTCTCTTTTACTTCAGGGAAAAGAAGATGAGGCCCGCCGGACGGTGAAGCGTTTTTTGGACCTTTTTGGGGAAGATTTTTACCTGGAAATTCAGAGCCACCCCGGCATTAAAGACCAGGATCCGGCCAATAAGAAGATAATTGCCCTTTCCCGGGAAATGGGAGTGCCTTTGCTGGCAACTAACGATGCCCATTATATTTATCCCGAAGATGCCGCCGGCCAGGACGCCCTTTTGGCTATCCAGACGCAATCCAAATTAACCGACAAAAACCGCCTTTCTTTAATGCATTCCCCCGACCTTTATTTGAAGACACCCGAAGAGATGTGGCAAGCTTTTGGCGAATATCCCGATGCCTTAGAAAATACCCTTCGGGTAGCCGAAAAATGCAATTTGGAAATTCCTCTGGGGCAAAAGATTTACCCCCGTTTCCCTTTGCCGCCGGGAGAGACAGCGGCTTCGTATTTGCGAAAATTAGTCCGGGAGCGTATGCCCCAGCGTTATCCCCACCCTGATAAAAAGGTAAAAGAGCGGGCCGAATACGAGCTTTCTATCATTATTGACAAAGGTTACGCCGAATATTTTCTCATCGTCCAGGACTTAGTGAACTGGGCCAAAAAGCAGGGCATTCGGGTTGGGCCGGGGCGGGGGAGTGCCGCCGGTTCAATTGTCTCCTATATTTTGCGGATTACCTCCATTGACCCCTTGCGCCATAACCTTCCCTTTGAGCGTTTCCTTAATCCCGAACGGAAGTCGACTCCCGACATTGACCTTGATTTTCCTGACACCCGCCGCGATGAGGTTATTGACTATGTCCGCCGAAAGTATGGCGAAGACCATGTAGCCCAAATTATTACCTTTGGGACCATTGAGGCGCGGATGGCGGTTCGGGATGTGGCCCGTGTTTTGGGTTACCCCTATTCAGTGGGCGACCGAATTGCCAAAATGATTCCCTTTATTCCCGGCCATAAAACTTCTTTGGATGATGCCCTTAAAGAAAGCCCGGAGTTAAAGCGAGCCTATGAAGAAGAGGAAACGACCCGCAAGATCATTGACCTGGCAAAGAAAATCGAGGGAACGGTACGCCATGCTTCGGTCCACGCTGCCGGGGTGGTGATTTCCGATAAGCCGCTGGTCCATTATACTCCGCTGCAGCGAGATACCCGGGAGGGGAAAATCACCACCCAATATGACATGTATTCTTTAGACTTGAATGTTGACGATAACGCCGTTGGTCTCCTTAAAATGGATTTTCTTGGCTTGCGCAATTTAACAATCATTGAAGAAACGATTAATTTTATTAAACAAACTAAAAAAAAGGACATCGATTTGTCGGAAATTCCCCTCGATGATGCTAAGGTTTACCAGATGATTACCCGGGGCGACACCACCGGGGTTTTCCAATTAGAAAGCCAAGGGATGCGCAAGCTAGCCCAAAAGTTGCAGCCGCACCGTTTTTCCGATCTTTCCGCTATGGTAGCCCTTTTTCGCCCCGGCCCGATGCAGTTTATCGATGATTTTATTGCCGGCAAAAAAGATCCCCATAAGATTCACTATCCCCACCCTGATTTGAAGCCGGTGCTGGAAGAAACTTATGGCATTGCTGTTTACCAAGAGCAGTGTATGGAAATTCCCCACGTAATGGCCAGTTATACCTTGGGGGAAGCTGATTTGCTGCGGCGGGCCATTGGTAAAAAGAAAATCGAGCTTATGCGCCAGGAAAAAAAGCGCTTTTTGGAGAGGGCGGTAAAAAATGGTTATCCGCGCCAGATTGCCGAAAATGTTTTTGCCTTGATTGAACGTTTTGCCAGTTATGGCTTTAACAAAGCCCATTCGGTTTCTTACGCCATGATTGCTTACCAAACGGCGTGGCTGAAGGCCAACTATCCGGTCGAATTTATGGCTGCTTTGCTGACCGCCGAGGCGGGAGCTGGCCAAGGGCATGAGGAAAAAGTGGCCCGCGCCATTCAAGAATGCCGGCGGATGGGCATAAAGGTTTTGCCTCCAGATATCAATAAATCTGACGTTGGCTTTACTTTGGAAAAAGATCAAGAATCGGCCGGCGGTTTGGCAATCCGCTTTGGCTTATCGGCCATTAAAAATGTCGGTGAGGCGGCCATTGAAGAAATTACCCGGGCTCGGCAAAAGAAAGGCGCTTTTCGGTCGTTAGAGGATTTTTATTATCGAGTGGATACCCAAAAAGTAAATAAGAAAGTTTTAGAAAGCTTGATTAAGGTGGGTGCTTTTGATCAGTTTGGTTCCCGGAAAGCTTTATTAGCGGTGGTAGACCAGTTGCGGACAGCAGTTGAAAAATTAAAACGTGATCGCCAACAAGGGCAGGCTAGCCTTTTTGGCTTTGACAAGAGCGAGGAAGAGCATTTGCCCCAGATAACCCTCGATCCTACTTTGCAATTTAGCAATGAGGAACGTTTAGAATTTGAAAAAGAATTGTTGGGTTTCTATCTTACCAGCCACCCGCTGCAAAATAAATTGGGGCGCTACCAACATTTGGCTACCCATAAAATAGAGGCCGTCCTTGAAGAAGAAAAACAATTGCGGGTTCGCTTGTTGGGAATTTTGGAAAACGTGAGGATGGTAACAACCCGAAAAACGGGCCGGGCGATGGCTTTCGCCAGTTTGCGCGATGAAACCGGGATAGTCGACGTGGTGATTTTTCCTGATTTGCTTGACCGGCGGGGCCAGGTAGTCAACGCGGGAATGGTGGTCGCGGTTGAAGGACGGAGCGAACGGCGGGAAAATAAGGTGAGTATTTTAGCTGAAGAAATTAATACCCCCGAAGAATTCCAAATCCAAGGCAGCAACCATAACGGTAGCCAGAATGGCAACCAGATAACCTTGCGCATTCCGCCGCATTTTAGTTCCCACAACCTTATGGCTCTTAACGAAATCTTGCGCCAGCATCCTGGCCCACAAAAATTAGTTCTTATTTTTCCTAATGGCAAGGTGCTTTTGCCGAAACAAGGGCTAGATCTTAATCCTGAGGTTCGCCAGCAATTAATTCAGCTTCTGGGAAATGAAGGGGTGGAAGAGTAGATTGGGACTGGGAATAATAAATCCTAAATCCTAATGACCCAAATCCTAAACAAATCCAAATTACCAAATGACTAAATGACCAAAACAAAAAATGGGCTGTACCCCATATACTATAATCACTTTACAAATTTTATTAACCTTTTAGAAAGGAGTTTCTCATGGTTAGAAAATACAAGCGCTTGCCAATAGAAGT
>JALWDZ010000013.1 GCA_027039485.1 Candidatus Shapirobacteria bacterium | reverse complement strand
CTCCAACCCCGACCCCGGGCCCAACAGCCACGCCAACGCCAGAGCCAACGGTAACCCCGACTCCGACGCCAGAGCCAACCTCAGCACCAACACCAACGCCAGAGCCAACGGCAGCCGCCACGCCGACGCCACAGCCGACAATTATGAATGCCGGCTTTGGCGATTCAACCTGGGCGGCCGTTTTCACCGGCATTTCCACCGCCCTCCTGGGACTCTTTTTACTACTTTAGGGCCAGGAACTAGGTTATTGGAACTTAGAACTTGGAACTTAGAACTCAGTATCTTAGGAAGTCATCCTGAACGAGCCGCCAGGCGAAGTGAAGGATCTAGCCGAAGGCGCACGAGAGTAAACCCAAGTTCGGATGCCAGCGACTTTGCGCTTCGCTAGATCCCGCCCTTTCTCACGAAAGGGCGGGATGACGAGAAGAAGAAATGTTTTGAACATTTGAATTTTGGTCATTTGAACATTGTTTAGTCTGCCAGCCGGCGGACTAGGATTTTGGTAATTAGAATTTGTTTGGAATTTGACATTTATATAGATGTCTCCCGAGGTGTTCCGCCGGCTGGCGGAGTGCATTACACCTCGGAGGTGTTTTACCCTTTACACCTCGGGTTTACCCCTACTTTAGGGGGGATTTTGGGACATTTTTGTGCCTGACTATCTGTGGTAAAACATCTAAAAATGACCTACCAGGGAAAGGGTATCAGGGTATCAGATTAACTTTCCCTGTTTTTCTGATCTCTGATTCTCTTTCCCTGATTACCTGATTTTTCCTGATATTCTATATTATTTATTATTTAATCTTCTTCTCTTTACTGAGCTCTGAGTTCTAAGCTCCAAGTTCTAATTACCTAGTTCTAAATTTTTTGTATAATTACCTATGATTAGCGAGGAAATTCGGCGGGCGGTGGCCGCGGCAGGGGAGAGTTTAGGGGCTAAAATTCCCGTCCAGCTAGACCATCCCGACCGGCCCGACCACGGCGACTATGCCACCAACTGGCCGCTGTTAGCCTTTTCCCAATTGAAAAAGCAGCGCTCCGAATTGGCTAGCCCCTTGGATCTGGCCAAACTTTTAGCCCTCAAATTGCCTCCAATTGAGGGCGTGGCCCGGGTGGCAGCGGCCCCGCCCGGCTTTGTCAACTTTTGGCTCCGCCCGGACTACCTTTTGGCCCAGGCGGCCGCCATTGTTGATGAATCAAAATTTCGCCAACAGTTAGCCAAAATTGGCCATGGCAAAACGGTAGTCATTGATTATTCGGCTCCCAACATTGCCAAAAGTTTTGGCATCGGCCACTTGCGGTCAACCAACATTGGCCAGGCGATTTACAACCTTTACCGCCTTCTCGGCTGGCGGACTATCGGCGACAACCATCTCGGCGACTGGGGAACTCAATTTGGCCGCCTGATTTACATGATCAAGAGCCAAAAAATTCCCCTTGACAAATTGACAGTGGCTAAGCTAGAAGAGCTTTATGTTGAATTTCACCGCCGGGCGGCCCAAAATCCCCAGCTAGAAAAAGAAGGCCGCCGCTGGTTCCGCCGCCTCGAGGAAGGGGACCGGGAGGCTAAGCGGATTTGGCAAGCCTGCGTCCGGGTCAGCCAGGCCGAATTTGACCGCATCTATCGGCTTTTGGGGGTCAAGATTGACTATGCTTTCGGCGAGTCTTACTACTATTTTCAGGGCTGGATGGACCAAGTTTTGGCTGATGCCCGCCGCCGGGGCTTGGTGGAAAAAAGCCGGGGGGCGCTGGTGATGAAACTGCCGGGCTTGAAGGTACCAGCGATGCTGGTCAAGTCGGACGGGGCGACGACCTATCTCCTCCGCGACCTGGCAACAATTAAATTCCGGGTTCAAAAGTGGCACCCCGACCTGATTGTTTATGAGGTTGGCGGCGAACAGCGGCTCCATTTCCAGCAAGTGTTTTTGGCGGCCGAGCGGTTGGGCTACATCTCGCGGCGGCAATTGGTCCACCTTGGCCACGGCTTAATCCGCGGCCAACGGGGCAAATTTTCCACCCGCCGGGGGCGGACGCTCCACCTTGAAGAGGTGATCAACGAAGGCTTGCGTCGGGCCCGCCAGTTGGTCAAGCGCAGCGGCCAAAATTTAAGCCCGGCCGAGAAAGAGGCCGTGGCCCAGGCGGTGGCCGTTGGCGGCATCAAGTTTAACGACCTCAAGCAGGAAATCCAGCGGGACATTGTTTTTGATTGGGACAAGATTTTGGCCATCGAAGGCTATTCGGCGCCTTATTTGCAGTACACCTATGCCCGGGGGCGGAGCATCTTGGCCCGGGGTGGGGAGGTGAAAGCGGCCCGGCTGCCGGCCCGATTGAACGACGAAGAATTGGCCCTTTTGCGGACTTATTACCAATTTCCTGAGGTGCTTGTCAGCGCCGCCAACCAGTTTGCCCCCCATTTTTTGGCCCAATATCTTTTTCAATTGGCGCAAAAGTTCAATCTTTTTTACCAAAAGCACCGCGTTCTAGGGCTGGCTGATCAAAAGCGGAGCCAATTCCGCCTCTTTTTGGTTCAGGCGGCGACGGTCATTCTCCGCCTCGGCCTGGAAACCCTCGGCATCCAGCCGCTGGAGAAGATGTAGATTGGAACTAGGATCTAGGAGCTAGGAACTAGGAATTTAGAACTTAGAGCTCAGAGCTTGGAACTTGGAACTGAAAAAGTGAAAAGTTTAAGTGGAAAGTGGAAAAGAAGTTTAAGTGGAAAGTTAAAAAATAGAACTAGGAGCTAGGTTGGAGGAACTAGGCCATTAGAACTCGGAGCTTGGAACTCAGAGCTTGGAGCTTATATAGATATTTCCCGAGGTGTCAAGTGTATTCCACCTCGGAGGTGGTTTACCCTTTACACCTCGGGATTTTTGGCAATTTTTGTGCCTGGGCGGTAGCGTTTTTTAGGTGTTTTATTTCCTTGCTTTTGAGTACTGTTGACTAACAAACTTATTGAAAGCGATCCGGTCGAAGAAAATTTGTTCTGGAAGAATAGTGGGCGGATTAGCTAGGCTTTTTAAATTTATGAAACTGTTGGGGTAAATCGCGTTGTAGGTACGATTGAATCTAAAGAAGGTTCCATAGCTGAAACTAGCGACCCAGGGAGGCACAGCTTTTTCTATTGCGATAGAATATAAAGGTGATGTTTTCCGGGAACTAAGCTGGAGGTTGCCGACTTCTATCTTGCCCCTAAGTAGGCCGGCTGTTTGGGCTAAATCCCACCAACTAAGATCTCGAGGTTCTGTTGAAAAAACCTCCCGGATTTGTATTTTTTTAACTTGGCAAGGAACGGCTTCAAGGCCAAGAGCTTTGAAAGCGCTAGTGCGATGAGTGCCGTCAACTACAAAATAAACGGGTCCCGCAGTACCTTCTAATTCAGATAGCAGAATCCCATGTTTCCCTTGATTGTCAAGATCGAAAATACGATTAACAGCTTGGCGGAACACTTCTTGTTTATCGGACCTAGCAGCGTCTACCAGAGATTTAATAATATTTTGGTGTCTTCCTTGTCTTCCGCTGTATTCATTACCCCAGTGTTTGAACGACGGAGAAACACTGCCAATTATTTTCTTTAGGGGTACCATTTTGAATTTTATTCCTGGTAGTTCTTGGTAAGAAGGGGCTATAAAATAGGGTTCTTTTGCAATCCGCATTCGGGCGTTAGCTATTGCTTGGGCGAGATGGCGAGCGGAGTAAAGCGGAGATTTCTGGATTTGTTGATAAAGATTGGCGGTTATTTTTTCGGGGCCTAATCCAGTTTCTGAATGCCAGTTGCTTTCGCGTGCTGGTTGATTAGAGGCGCTTTGGGGATGATACTGTTCAAAACTTTCGCCGCTTTCGTCCATTTAAATCTTTTTACCAAAAGATAGCAATTGGATCAAATTAATTTTAGTTTTTAAGAGACCTCAAATTATTAACTATATTATCTCTTACTGCTTGGCGTCAGGTTTTATTTTCTTCGAGATAGCGGCTGAGGGTGGTGACAAACTCTTTTAAATTTTCCAGATCTTGGCGATAGTTGCGATAAAGGCGGCGGAAGTCCAGGTCGGCATAGCGGTGGACGGCCAAATTGCGAAAGCCCACCGCCTGGCGAAGCGACTTAGCTAGCTTTTGGTTGATAATTTTTTCTTGCGCTAAAACATCAAACGAAGAGGCGGCGCTTTCGGGCACTTTTAGCTTTAAGCCGGCGATCAAATGGGTGGCCATGTCGATGGCGATTTCCACCCCCTGGATAAGGCGAAAAGTAAGCAGGTCTTGTAAATCGGGAGTGCTTTCCAACTCTTGGGGGCTAAATTCCATATTTTCAATCCGGCGGATAATTTCTTCTAGTTGGCTAATCTTTTGGATTAGCAAATGGCGGTTAAGAGGCATATCGGCCCTCCCTGATCCGTTTCAAAAGCTGGCGGCGAAAAATGTCAAGACGGTATTGGTCGTCAAAATAGCGTTGCATAGCCTGGGCGGCAAAAAGCGAGGGGAAGTTTTCGTCTGAAGTAAAAAGAAGCTGACCCTCTTTGGCAATTTGGTAAAGGAAAAGGGGCGAGGTGTGGGCTAAATCTACCAAGCTAAGGTGGAGCTTTTCCGGGGGAAATTTTTCTGTTAGGACGGCCAGAATTTGGCGCAGGTCGGCCTTTTGCCGATCCTGAACTACTACGGCAATATCGATATCGCTGTCGGCCCGCTCTTGGCCCCGGGCCCGCGAACCGATTAAATAGACGGCCAAAGCCCCCAGTTGCTTGAGTTCTTGTTCCACACTTTGAGTATAGCAAATTTTGGTCGAAGAGGAGAAAGAGGCAACTAAGTTATTGGAACTTAGAACTTGGAGCTTGGAGCTCGGAACTTGGGGCTTATATGGATATCTCTCGAGGTGTTCCGCCTCCGCCGGCTGGCGGATGGCGGAGTGTGTTGCACCCCGGAGGTGTTTTGCCCGTTATTTTTCTGTTCTGTGAAACTTGGACGCTGGCAGCCAGGGGCCGGAAATATAAAAGCCATTTTTGATGATGACTTTTTGCAACCGCGGCGGATCGCCAGGTTGTAATTTGATAAACCGCAGCTCTTTTGGTGACGGTAAAAATTCTACTCGACACTGGCATTCTTGAGTAAGCTGCTCTCCTAATGTTTTCCGACATTGGTTACATTGGGGGATTTCGCTTATGTAGCCCCCAAAACAATCGTGTTCGATTTCGCATTTATTGTAAAAGGGCATCTTTTCTTTGGCCATTATCCTTTCTTTTCCTTTTTAGCGCAGCTGAGGAAAAATGCTTTCATCTTGTTATATGGCACCTCATTCCAAAATTGTTCCTTTAGTGCTTCCTCGCACTCTGGGCTAAATCCGTAGCCCCTAGCTTTTTCAACAAGAAAACTGTCCAATTCTTTCAGAAATCCCACTAAATGATCACCAAAATGCCCTAGAAGGAGTTTTTCAAACCCCCAATCCCAAGGAGAAATTTGATATATTTCCTTTAAATTTCTTGCAATCTCATCTAGTCGTCTCTTATCGCTATTTCCTTGGCATACTCTTACTAGATCTTTGCTGCTTCCTTCCCATATGATTTCTAATGCCTCCCGTGGCGAAGGAGGTTCTTTAAGAGCTTCTTGAGTAGCCTTTTCAAAGGCTTCTGGCGACCAACGAGCCATTCTGTTGTTATCGAAAAAATTATATAATGCTAATTATAGCACATGATTCTAGCTTCCAGGCGGAAAAATGGTGATGTTAGCGGTTGTCGCCGGAGCCATGGAGTTTGCCCCGGGCCTGGCGGGAGCGGAGTTTTTCTAAGTTGGTTTGGGCAATATCATTTAAAGAAAGCCCCAATTCGCTGGCTAAATTAGCCAGGTACCAAAGAACATCGCCCAACTCCTTGGCGATGGCAATTTTGTCGGCGGCAGAAAGATGGCCTCCTTTATCACGGATAATTTTCTTGATTTTTTCGGCTACTTCGCCAGTCTCCCCGGCTAGACCGAGGGTAGGATAGATAAAGTTTTTGCCGCGGTGGGGATAGATTGCCGTTTGCCGGGAAAATTTCTGGTATTCGTCAAAGTCCATTTTTTAAAACATCGATAGCTAATCAATTCTATTGTAACAAAAATTTACCCTCATGGTTTTATCAATTTTCCCGAGGTGTCAAGTGCATTCCACCTCGGAGGTGGTTTACCCTTTACACCTCGGGTTTACCCCTACTTTAGGGGGGGGATTTTAGGACAGTTTTGTGCCTGGGAGATTGTTGGTTTTGTCTTAATTTTGGTGATCTTTTGGCGTTGTTGCCATTGTTTGCCATTTGGTAGCGCCTTGTTGTTATCCCGAAAAGCCGCGGCTAATTAATAGTGTTATTATAGGAATAATTAATTAGCCTTTAGATTTGGCAGTTAAAAAAGCGGGATGGGCCAAGAGGAAAAACTTAAATTCCGCTGCCCAAAAAAAACGGCTTGGCGCCAGCTGGTTCAAGCGGAAGAGCGGGGCGGTAGCGATTATTGGGAAGAGCTAGGGCGTTTTGGCAAAGGAGAGAATCGGCATTATAGCGAAAAAGGCGGCCATCGTTCCCGGAGCATTGCCAACGACGTTCGCCACCGGCGCCATTTCCGTAGTCGGGAGTCATAATTTATGTTGACACCCCCGAGGTGTAGGTATATTCCCACCTCCCAAGTGGAAGGTGCTTGACAAGGGGCGGGCGAGACTTTAATATTGGGTAATGAAAGTAAGCGGGCGGGTGAATTATTTTCTGGTAGGCGGGGTCGGCATTGCTTTGTTGGTCCTTGTTTTTGCTTTCCGTTCTTTTTCTGCCCATCGGAAATCGGCTGATGTCGTTCGCCGGGTGGAAAAAAGCACCCAGCGGCGGGGCAAGGGCATTACCTTAGCTGCGGCAAGAAAGCAGGTGGCTAAAAAAGCAGCGGCCGAATTGCCGGCAGGCTACCGTTTGGGCAAAGTTTTGGGCTGGCATGTGGACAAGAATGGCCGGGGGACCGCTTGGGAATTTGTCTATATTTACTCCAAACCCGGCGACGACAAGCACATCTATAAAAAAGCTTTCCGTTGGTCCAAGGGGCAAATTCAGGTTGGCGGGGAAGAGAGAATTTTTAAGCCCGGCCTAAACACGGCCAATTATGATTATCTCTTTAAAGAGCTTGGGTCGGATCTGGTTGACCCGGGCAAAATTGTGCGCCAGGCGATTAAGATAGAAGGGCGGGAGGACAAAACCACCGGTTATGGGATCAACCTTTATTGGCAAACCGACATTCTCAAAGATGCCCCCATTTATGTTGTCGACCCCTATTTCTTCCGGGAAAAGAAGCTCTACTTCAATGCCAAGACGGGGGAAAGGGTTGCCCGCTAAAGTGCTCTTTTGGGGCGAGGAGCTGGGAAAGTGAAAAGTGAAAAATGGAACTAGGAGCTAGGTTATTGGAGCTTAGAACTTGGAACTTGGAGCTTAGTAAAGAGGAAAGAAGATTAAATAATGTAAAATATCAGGAAAAATCAGGTAATCAGGAAAAGAGAATCAGAGATTAGAAGAACAGAGAGAGTCAACCTGATGTCCTGATATTCTAATATCCTTTCCCTTGATATCCTGATGCCCTGGTTCCCTTTTTCCATGTGCCTTCGGCTAGATCTTTACCCCTACCGAAGGTGGATTTATTCCACCGAAGGGGGGCTTCGTCGCTCCGCTCCTCAGGATGACAAGAATAGCGTGGAGTAACACCAAAGGTTGCCTATGTTGTCAACCTTAGAGGTTGCCCAGGTAGGCAACCTCTGGTATTAGCGACAATTTTGTACCTAAGTTCCAAGTTCTGAGTTCTGAGTTCTAAGTTCCAAGCTCCAACAATCAAATCTGCTATACTATGGTATGTTCAAACTACCGAAGGTGAGGCGGCGGAGCAAGCGGCGGCGATCCTGGACAACTTGGCTCCTGGTTGCCTTGGCCCTTTTTTATTTCCTTAGCCTTGCCTGGCATTACCAACAGCAGCTGCCCTCCCAAGAGGAATCCTTTTCCCAATTCTTGCACCAAGCCCAAACCGGAGAAGTCAAAAAAGTCGTCGTCTACGACCAATATTTGCAGGTCCAACTCAACAACCACCAGGCTTATCTGGTCAACCGCGAACCGGGCGCCTCGTTCATCCAGGCCCTTAAAGACGCCAATGTCAACCCAGCCCAGCTGGACATCGTTTTCAATAACCAAAACTGGTCGAAAATCATCAGCGACTTGGCGGTCAACATTTTCCCCCTTTTGCTAACGGTGGCCATTTTTTATTACCTTTTCAAGCAAGCCGGCCGGGCCCAAAGTTCGATTCTTTCTTTTACCAAATCGCGGGCTAAATTTTTTGTCCGCGGCCGCCAGACGGTTACTTTCAAAGATGTTGCCGGGCTGGAGGAAGCCAAGAAAGAGCTTCAGGAGGTGGTTGACTTCCTCCGCCATCCTAAAAAGTACCAGCAGCTGGGGGCCCGGACGCCCAAGGGAGTTTTGCTAGTCGGGCCTAGCGGGGTGGGGAAGACCCTATTGGCCCGGGCGGTAGCTGGCGAGGCCCGGGTGCCTTTCTTGTCAATGGCCGGCTCGGAGTTTATGGAGGTGCTGGTTGGCGTCGGCGCTTCCCGGGTCCGTGACTTGTTCAACACGGCCAAAAAATCCGCCCCGGCAATTATCTTTATTGACGAAATTGACGCCATCGGCCGGGCCCGGAGTTTGGCTGGCTTTGGCGCCCAAGGCGAGCGCGACCAGACTTTGAACCAAATTTTAGTCGAGATGGACGGTTTTGAACCCAACGAGCGGGTGGTGGTCATTGCCGCCACCAACCGCGGCGACTTGCTCGATCCGGCTTTGCTGCGGCCGGGGCGGTTTGACCGGCGTATTGTTTTGACCTTGCCTGATTTGGAGGAGCGGGAGGCAATTTTGCAAATTCACGCCCGGGGCAAGCCATTCACCCGCCAAGTTTCCTGGCGCCAGTTGGCCCAGCGGACGGTCGGCTTTTCCGGGGCTGATTTGGAAAATATGCTCAACGAGGCGGCTATTTTGGCGGCCCGGCGGGGGAAGAAGAAAATTGGCCCGGCTGAGCTGGAGGAAGCGGCTTTAAAGGTGAAGCTTGGCCCGGCCAAGAAGCGGGCGTTTTCGCCCCAGGACAAGGCGATCACTGCCTACCACGAAAGTGGCCATGCCTTGGTTAACTGGTATTTGCCGGAGATGGACCCGGTCCAAAAAATTTCCATCGTTTCCCGGGGTCTGGCTTTGGGCTTTACTCTGATTCCGCCAAGTCGCGACCGGCCCCACCTGACCCGCAACTATTTGGAGGAACAAATTACTGCCTTGTTGGGCGGGCGGGCAGCCGAGGAGCTGCAGTTTCAGGAGATGACCACCGGGGCGGCCAGCGACATCCAGGAGGCGACCAAAATTGCCCGGCGGATGGTGGTTGAGTATGGGATGAGCCCGTTGGGGCCGTTGAATTTGGGCCCTCAAGTGGATTTGAACCAGTGGGGGCAGGGGATTGTTACCCCGCAGGAAGTTTCTCCGGAAATGCGGGCCAAGATTGACCGCGAGGTGCAAAAAATTATCAACCGCGGCTATCGCCGGGCCAAAGGCATTCTCCGCCAGCACCGCCGGGAACTGGACCGGGTGGCTCGGGAGCTGCTGAAAAAGGAAACTCTCGACCGGACGGAATTCGAAGCCCTCGTCGGCCCAAAGCCAAGAAAGGGAACTAAGAACTAGGAGTTAGGAACTAGGTAAGAAAAGGGCTAAGGACTAAGGGCGAAGGGCTAAGAAAGTGAAAAGTGGAAAAGAAAAAGTGAAAAAGAAGTTAAAGTGAAAATGGAACTAGGAACTAGGTTGAAGGAGCTAGGTTATTAGAACTTAGAACTTGGAGCTTGGAGCTCGGAACTTGGAACTCAGAACTTAGATCTTAGTGTCTTAGGAAGTCATCCTGAACGAAGCCGAAGGCGGAGTGAAGGATCTAGCGAGCGACTAGCGAGCGCATGGAAAAGGAAACCAGGGTATCGGGGAAAGGATATCAGAATACCGGGATATCAGGTTAACTTTCTCTGTTCTTCTGATCTCTGGTTTTCTTTTCCTGATTACTTGATAGCTGGGTTTTGCATTCTAAATTCCGAATGTTAGTTGCTAAATGGTATAATTCATTATGCTAAGGCAACTGTTTTCTTGGAAATTTTGGCTGGCAGTAGCAATCGGTGGCCTGGCAGTGCCTTTTGTAATTTTGTTAGCGCTTTGGCAGTTGCGGCAGCGTTCCAAAACCTCCTCTGTGTTGCCTAACTCCCATCCAGCTGCCCAAATCTTGCCGACAAAGCTGGTGCCAACAAAGACGCCAACCATAACTGCAACACTTTCGGGAGAGAAAGTAAAAATCAACCAGGCCATTGAAAGTTTCTTATCTCAGGAATCGTTATTTAACCTAACCAGCGGCAAGGGCGAGGTCTTTTGTGCCCATTACCTTTATGGGTGGGATGAAAAACCCGATGTCGTCCGCGCTTATGCTTGGATTTATTGCCAAGAATATACCCACACTCCGGAGGGCAAAATTGAGGAAGGGGAGGGGATTAGCGAGCCAGTTCTGTTTGTTCTTGAACGAAAAGGAGACCAGTTAAAAGTCCAGGATGTTTACCAGCCGAAGGAAGGGGATAAATATGTTACCTCGATTAAGCAGATGTTTCCGCCTAAATATGCCCAAGAGGCGATTAATAACCAGCCTGATGTCCAACCATTGGTGAAAGAGGTCCAAAGAAAGATGAAAGCTTACTTTGCCGATTAGCGGAGAAGGAAGAAAGCAGCCAAAGAAATTGCTATCACTATCACGAGAAGATAAGCCCGGATTTTGTTTTGAACCTCCTCTGGTAGTTGGCTGAAACCCAAAAAATCAAGCCAACGGACGGCTTGGCGCCAGCGGTTGAGGAGTTCAGTAAAAAAGCTCCAGAAAATAATCAGCCAGCCAAGAACAAAAATTGGTATTCCAATGAGAAATGGGGTGAGAAAGATACCTAAAACAACTATTCCGAAGCCGAGAAGGATCCGGCGGTTAAGGCCGGGGCGAAAGATTTTGAGCAACATAATTTTATGATATAAAATAAGCTTATGGAGGACAAGTCAGTAGCTACCTATTTTTATCTCCTTTCCGGCGAGCTATTAAAAGGCGCCCAGCCAGCCAACTGGCGTTCTCCTCAAGGAACGATGATTAACGGCGATTTGATGTTTGAAGAGGCATTTCTCAGCCAGATTTATTGGCTGGTTAAGAAAAAGGTAATCGCTTTGGTGGAGAAGGACCAAAAAATCATCGTCCGCGGTTTGGGGTTTAAAGATGATTTGCCGCCTTTTAGCCAGTTTTTAGTGAACCACCTTCCCAAAGAGGAAACGACTTTGCGCCATTGGGTCCGCCAACTAGCCTTAGCCAGCGGCCACCTCAATCCAGCCCGCGATTTATTCAAAAAAGTTGAGGCTGAAGCGGAGGAGTTCCGCCGCTCGGTGAAAAGCCGTTTTCTCATCTTTACCTTCACCAGTCAGGAGTGGGACCAGGCTAAGTTGAAAGAGCTATCTGCTAGGAAGTTGGCAGAGCTTCAACAGTTGTGGCAGGAGGGGGAAAAACAAAGCTGGTGGGAAACCGCCCGCCGGGAATTAAAAGTTGGCCTAACCTCGGCCCGCTTCGAGCACGAGCGCCAAGACGAAAGGAAATTTGAGTAAGGCGGGGTTGAGAAATACTTTTGACAAAAGGCAGAGTTTATAGTTTAATTATAGTAAATGGGCGAAACAGGAGAAGGCGTCCAACCAGAAATTGAAGCAGGAGAAAAGTCAAAGGAATGGCTAAATGTGGCCGGTAATGTGATGGAGGCCAGTATGGCCGTAGGAGAGTTAAAAGGGATGGTTGGTGCCTGGGGTTTGTTATATGAGAAATTTAGCCTAAAGATGGACCAAACTCTTGGTCAATACGGGGAGATGGCCAAGGGTATTGATGATAAGAAAACCAGGGAGGCTGTGAACCAGCTTGTCCGTAAAATAGGTGAGAGGTTAAGCGATCTAAAGGAGATAGGTGGAGGCTGGAGCAAAGGCCAATGGGATAAGGTGGGCAAAGCACACAAGTTACTTGATCGCTTATTATTGGCTGCTAATGAAGGTGACAAGAAAGAGATAGAAAAAATAAGGGAGGAAGCCCGGTTTGTTGTCGAAAAAGCGCTTTATTTAAATCATGCAACAATAGAGAGGGAAAATCAAGAAAAGGAACCGTTGCGCCGCGACGCTAGGGATTTAGCGGAAACTGCCGAAATGAAATTGATGAATTTGCGGGAAAAGATAGGCAATAATTTCGAACATTGGGCATATCGCTTCAAGAGGTTGAGCAGGGAAGCGGCCGAACAGGTTGCTGCCGACATTAGTGGCTTATCTAAGGAAGAAAGGGAAATTTTGCACCATAACGATGTTCTTTGGAACAAGTTTCGCCAGGCAGTAGAATTCGCGGCCGATGCCGCTTTGAAATTGGAAGAAGGAAAGAAAGGGGGTGAGGAGAGTGAATGAGGTTGGCGAAGGAGTGCCAGTTGCTGAAGCTACAGCGCCAGCTCAAATTCTGGAAAAAGTTTACGCCCTGGCTGACCAAACAACAAAAGATGATTTGCGGGATGTTTCTAAAAAGCAAGAGCTGGCCAATAAGGCCGCTGGTATTCTTCGGAAAAGTGGCATTACTAGCCTAAACCGAGGTAAGATTCAGGAAGTTTACGCTCTGGCACGCCTAGACTTGGGGATAGCCAGGCATAGAGGGGAGGCTAGTTTGCAAAAGAAGTTGGATTCGGCCGCTGGCCGGCGCTTTGTAATTGTTGATTTAGGAGTGGAGGGAGTGGATTTTAACGCAACGGAGTGGCGAGGAGACATAAATAACGCCGTTTCAGATGAGTTGGGCGGGATATATAAAGACATCAGGGATGCTGTCCTTAAAGAGAAGGGTTTGGATGTAAATTTTGAATCAGAAATTCCGCCAGAGGTGCAAGAGGAAATTAAAAAACGGACAGATGAAGAATATCGACGCTTGAGAGAAAAGATTGCCCAGGATCCGCGGCCGTTTGTCAAGAAAGCGCTGGCAGAATAGAAATGGGAGGATTTAGCATCTCTCGTCATCCCGCCCTTTCTTACAAGAAGAGGGGGATGACGCATTACCAAGTTCTGAGTTCTGAGTTCTAAGTTCCAATTTCCTAGTTCCTAGTTCCTAGTTCTCGTTGTTAGTTGTTTGTTGTTGGTTGGCTATTGCCTTGATAAGGCTGGCCATCAAGTAGGCGACAGTGAGGGGGCCAACGCCGCCGGGCACGGGGGTGATGAATTCGGCTTTGGGAGCGACGCTGGCAAAATCAAAGTCGCCGCGGGGGGAGGCGATGTCAATGGCTACCACGCTACGAGAGACCATGGCGCCGGTGATGAGTCGGGGCCGGCCGGCCGCGCTGATGACGATTTTGCTGGCCCGCGTCCAGCGGCCTAAATCTTGGGTGGCTTGGTCGCAGCTGACAACTGTTGCCCCGGCCCGAAGGAGCCAGTTGACTAGGGGAGTGCCGACGATGAGGGATTTGCCAATGACGGTGACAACCTGACCGCGGAGCTTAGCCGCCGAAAAGCCGGCTTCCCGGAGAATGGCGACAACGGCGGCGACGGTGGCCGGGAGGAAGCGCGGCCGGCCGGCCAGGAGGAGGCCCAGGTTTTGGCTGGCAAGACAGTCGATATCCTTTTCTGGTGGAATAGCGTCAAGGAGCTGGCGTTCTTGGGCCGGCGACCACCGGGCCGGTAGCGGCAGCTGGACCATCAATCCGGCCACGGCTGGTTTTTGGCCTAATTTTTGGACCTGGCGGATAACTTTGGCTGGGGGAGTGGTGGTGGCAAATTGGTGGACCTGAAAATTAATGCCGATCTTTTGGGCAAATTGCTGCTTCATCCGGATGTACAGCTGGGAGGCGGGGTTGTCGCCGACGAGGACGGAAACCAGTTGCCGTTGTTGCTGACCCGCCGGCAGTTGCCGAAATTGCCGCTGCAGTTGGGCTAAAAGTTTCTTCTGGTACGCCCGGCCATCAAAAATTTTCTCCATGGCCAATTTTATCATGTTAGTCGCTAATCCCTTCTTTCATCTACTATCTAGCAACCTAGTTCCTAGCTCCTCGCTCCTAGTTCCATATTGTCCCCAATATAGAACTGGGCATGTCCCAATATTTTGGTTTATAATTGCCTATGAAGATGATTTTTGTGGGCTTGGGAAATCCGGGGGCGGAATATGCCCGCACCCGCCATAATGCTGGCCGGGAGTGGGTTGATTTTTGGCGCCACCATTATCAGGGTCAGGGGCAGGAGAAGAAAAAACTGCTAAGCTCCATTTTCGAGCATCAAAATTTTGTTTTTGCCTATCCTCTGGTTTATATGAATGACTCTGGCAGGGCAGTAGCAAGATTGCTAAAATGGTATCAGGCTGGGCCTGCTAAATTGTGTTTGGTCCATGATGAGCTGGATTTGCCCTTAGGGCAGTGGAAGTTGAGCTTTGGTCGCAGCTCGCCGTTGCATAAGGGGGTTTTGTCGGTAGAAGAGGCGTTGGGCAGCCGGGATTTTTGGCGCCTGCGGTTGGGAATTGACAACCGGACGCCCTACCAGCGCCTGCCGGGAGAGAAGTATGTTTTGCAAAAATTTTTGCCTAGAGAATGGCATATTTTTCACCAGCTCTTGCTCCAATTAAAGCCAGCCGAGGTGGTCCGGGCGATGAATTGATATAATAGGGGGCCCCTATAGTTCAACGGGAAAGAACGGGCCCCTCCTAAGGGCCAGATCCGGGTTCAAGTCCTGGTAGGGGCACTGCCTCTGTAGCTCAACGGAGAGAGCACTGGTCTTCGGAACCAGGGATGGGGGTTCGATTCCCTCCAGAGGCACTGGGGGAGTGAAAAGTTGAAGTGAAAGTTTCCCTTCTTGTCTAGTACGCGTCGCGGCGAAAACGAATTCGGGCAATGACAATCCGCTTCTCCCGCGGCTCGTAAATAAAAATGACTCTGGTCTTGCCCAAAATCCGAAAACGATGGGTGCCGTAAGGCGAGTTGGCCAAAATTTTGGCAAAGCTCAAGGGCTGGGAAGATCGCAGGTAGAATTTAATCTTTTGGATAATCTTTCGTTGGGTAGGAATATCAAAGCGGCGCAGGTCTTTCCAGCCACGGGGAGTGAAGGCATAGTCCATAACAATTACTTCAGGCCTAATACTTTCTCGACCTTAGCTGAGGAAATTAACAGCCCTTTGGCCTTGGCTTCCCGATACTCTTTATGCACCTCAGCCAAAAACTTGGCACTAGTATCCTCAAGCAATTCTACTAGCAATCCTAATTGCTTGGCCGACAGCTTAGACCGGGGAGCAATTATCCCCCGCCAGTTACCGTCATCAATAATGGCAAAATCTGATCCTGTTTTAAACATCTTGCCTAATGATAGCAGGAACAGAGATGGTTTTGCAAATTCTCACTCTGGTCTGTGGTGCATTGGATTTTTCAAAATATCCAGGTGTCTCCGCCAGCCGGCGGACGGCGGAGTCGGGGTAAAAATCTAGCGCACGCATTAATCCCACACCTGATTAAATCTCATGCGCTCACTTACCGCTCGCTAGATCCCGCCCTTTCTTGCGAAAGGGCGGGATGACTTCCTAAGATACTAAGATCTAAGCTCCAAGTTCTAAGTTCCAATGACCTAGTTCCTAGCTCTTAGTTCCTAGCTCCAGACAAGCTAAGTTCTGAGCTCCGAGCTCTGAGTTCCGAGTTCCAAGTTCTGATTATTGCTTGTAGCCCGTTGATTTTGTATCATGGATTAGCTGGGTTGGCCACTGTCCCGAGTAACATCGGGGTGGGAAGGCCGTTAGTTTTGGGAAGGCGGTGCGAATCCGCCACTGTGCCGCAGCGGTGATGCCCTTGGGGACGAGTCCGAAGACCGACCAGCAGTAGTCTCGCGCAAGACGATGAAAGAACGATTGGCGGGCGCTGAGGAGCGCCAAGAGAAAAAGAAGAAAAAGGAAAATAAGCTGCCGCCTTGGCTTTCGTTTCCGGGGGGAGTAATGGGGATAAATTTTTTTGGCCCGCCGCTTAGCTTGTCCCCGCTTGGGCCGCCTTTTCTTAGCTTTGGCCTAACCCCCTTTGGCCTTTTTCGCCCTCTGGTGCTGCTTTGAAAGAAGACGCAAGAACGTGCTATTTCCCGAGGTGTAGGTATAGTTCCACCTCCCAAGTGAAAGGTTGCACGATGCGAAATTCCAAGCACCAAATTCCAAATCACAAATCACAAACAAACTCTAAATCCTAATGACCCAAATCCTAAACAAATCCAAATTACCAAATGACCAAATTACCAAAACATTTAAATATTTAGAGTTTAGAGCTCAGAACTTAGTAATTAGTAAGGAGAAGAAATATTAGGTTAGAATATCAGGAAATCAGGTAATCGGGGAAAGAGAATCAGAGATCAAAAGAACGGAGAAAGTTAACCCGGTATCCTGATATTCTTAATATCCTTTCCCTTGATACCCTAATGCTCTGATACCCTAACCGAGTTCTGAGTTCCAAGTTCCAAGCTCCAAGTTCCAATTACTACGGTGTTGGTGTGGCTGTTGGCGATACCGTCGGAGTCGGGGTTGGAGTTGGAACAGTGGGAGCCACAGTTGGAGTAGGAGTTGGGGATGTAACCCCTAGCTTTAGCGAAGATGAAGGCGGATTTATCACGCCGAAGCTTTATGTTTATGGCGGATTCATCACGCCGTAGCTTTAGCGTAGGCGGAGAGGGTGGGGACGACTCCGTTTAACTTCGTCGATCTAAAGACCGACTCCGTTTAACTTCGTCGATCTAAAGACCGACTCCGTTTAACTTCGTCGATCTAAAGACCGACTCCGTTTAACTTCGTCGATCTAAAGACCGACTCCGTTTAACTTCGTCGATCTAAAATTCACTCTAGTGACTGGAGGGCTTAGACGCGATATGAAAATGTTTTTTGGCGAAAGCACGTCCAGATCCGGTTTTTAGATATTTCTCGAACTTGCGAGCCATAGCGGCCGTTAGAAAGGCAAAGTATGCATAGAGGAAATAATCAGGCTTGCTTTTAGCATGCTCTTTTAAACGACGTTTAAGGTTGTTAGTAGAACCAGTGTAGAAGCGAGATTCTCCTTTTTTCTTTAAAATGTACACGTAATACATTTTCATAAAGATAACAAATTGCCCGGCCAGGATCCATCAATAGCAGAGAATATAGAGGCACAAGCGGATTTATTCCACCGTAGTTTTATGTTTATGGCGAATTTATCACGCCGTAGCTTTAGCGAAGGCGGATTTATCACGCCGAAGCCTTGGCGAAGGCGGAGAGGGTGGGATTCGAACCCACGATAGTCTTGCGACTATACGGCTTCTCCAAAGCCGCGCATTCGGCCACTCTGCCACCTCTCCTTATTTTCTCACTTTTCAGTTTGCTCTCTAGCTCGCTCTCCAGGACCCAACGGGTACCCTTCGGGTCGTGCCCGTTCGTCCGCTCCGGCACCTCTCCGGTAGCTTATTATAGCAGGGGGGTAAAATGGGGCGGAGGGTGGCAAGAGGCCTATAGTGTGGTATAATAAATTAGAGAAAAGTCAACTGGAGGTGTAATTATGGCAATTAAAGAAATATCTTTGAGCGTTTTGGAAGACTTTGCTAATTGGTGTGTGGAATGTCACCCGGACAACCCCGCTATTAAGGAGGTGCTGAACGGATACGATGACGAGAACGATCTTTTTTTGGGAGGTGACCCCGAGCTGCATAATGAGGATGCTCACCAGTGTGGATCGCGGGTGGGAAGTGCCTTGTTAAAGGAATGTCCGGAACTGTTTGACGAGTTCTGGGCCGAAAGACAAGAGACTTTTGGGGAAATAAGAGAGGCGAAATTGCCTTCAGGGCTTAAGCTAGAATTAGAGCAGTTAGGGGAAGAGATAGAAATGGAGAAAAAAAGAAGGGAGTGGGAATGGAGCTTTTGAGGAGAAAGGAGGTGGAAGAAGTGGCAGAACGAGAAAAGTTTGAGGGCGCGGGTGACGGAATGTCTTTTTTAGGAGACGGAAAAATTGTGACAAAGTTTTGGAGGGAATTACCCGAGGAAGATGTTGCTGCAAAAGAGGGTGGCATACCCCGAGCCCACATGATAGATCATACAGAAGTGATACCCGGACGATCGGAGAGGGCGAGACAAATTCTTACTCTTATGGAACAATTTATGGCAAACCGAGAAGGAAGGTAAAAAGAATAACTTGAGGAATAATAAGCACGCCGGAAAAGACGTGCTTTTATTGGTAGGACAAATGTTTCCTATAAGTTTTACTTCTTTAACAAGCCCTTATTTTAATAGCTTTTCACATCCTTTTCACACAAACTTAGCTTTGTTAGGTAGGGAAAATTGTAAATCCGCGGGAATTGATGCGGGGAAAAGAGAACGAGATGAATATAATGAAGCTGGGCAAAAAGAGACAATAATAGAATATAGCATTTAGTGTCAATCATAACTTCTTTATTAACATCTAGTCAGAGGCAAACAGATAATGGTTATGGTAAGAATAATCCTATAAGAGGCTAGTCAAAAACGAGGGAAACTTTTTCACTGAGAACCAGCCAGAGGAATTGGAAAAGCTTTAGCTGGCGGCGAAAACGCCAGGGTTGGCGGATCAGGCGGTAAAGCCATTCTAAACCGTGGCGGCGCATCCAGGCCGGTGCCCGGGGGACAACGCCGGCGTAGTAGTCAAAAGCGCCGCCGACACCGATGGCAATTTTTACCGAAAGATAGGGTAAATTGCGTTGCAACCACCGTTCTTGTTTGCCCATGCCATAGGCGACTAGCAGCAAGAAAATGGGTTTGCTGCTGGCTAAAACAGCCTGGCGGGTCGCCCGATCACCGGCCGGCCGGCCATTACCGCTGTAGGTGCCGGCTAATTTCCAGCCGGAAACCTTTTTTTGAAGCCGCCGGGCCGCCTGGGCGGCTATACCGGGCCCTGCCCCCAGGAAGAAGACATATCCCTTTTTCTGGGCCGCTAAACGGAGGAGATCGAGGGCTAGATCGGTGCCGGTAATCCTTTTTGCCGCAAGATTGCCGCAGTGAAGCCGGCAGCTAATTTTGAAGCCTTGATAGCTGCTGAAAAAAAATCGGACTAAAAAGGGCCAATTTTGGTATCCGGCGGCCCGGCGGCGGCGATTTTCCAGTTCCCAAGCCCAAAAAAGATAGCTGCCGTCGGGGATAGCAAAGGTGGCAGTGTTGATGATTTTACGGAAAGATAGGGATTTATAAGCATAGACAACAAACTCTGGGTTAGGGGTAACAACAGTGGTTGCTTGGCCTTTTTCCAGCCTTCGCCGGATTTCTTTTAGCAATTGTGCTTTTGATTTGCCAAAAAGATGAATTTTTACGGTTTTGCCTTGAGATAGGGATTTTTGTGTTGTTTGGGAAGATTTTGGCGCTGGTTTTGGCCGCGTTTTGGCAATTTTTGGCTTTTTCATTTTTCTCTTAAACCTAAGCCAATGGGCAAAAATTGGCTACTTATCGGATATGAGGAAGTGTTAATGGTGGGAGAGAGCCATTGGGTCGGCTTGGAGAGTGGCAAAAATGGCGCCGGGGCGAATGGCGGCCAGGAAAAAAGTGGCAAAAACGAGTCGTGATAATTAAACATATCGGTGGTAAAGTGCCAGTTTTGGTGAGAAGTTGTAATCGAAGCACTATCGGATGGTGATTTTGGGTTGGAAAAATTAAGAATAGGCGCCAGATGGGGAGAAAAAGTAGCATTAATTTGCTGGGTTAGAAATCGGTTAAATAGGGGAAAATAATCATAATGGTGTTGTGCACTACGAATTTTTGTTGGAGCGATAGGCGAATGGCTAGGGGATAAAATTCGGTTCCTATCAAATACCCTGGAGTCAAGAACAGTGCTAATGTTATGGGTATTTTCAAGAGCGGAGGGCTTTGCGGTATTCATCGAGGTTCTCGAGGACGGCGGCCGTCCCTTTAATAACTGATAACAGCGGTTCGTCAACGACCCGACAGGCAACGCCTAATTGTCCGCTAAGATATTGATCTAGGCCTTTTAAAAGCGATGTTCCGCCGCTAAGAATAATGCCTTTGTCAACGATGTCAGAAACTAGCTCTGGCGGGGTATCTTCAAGGACGTGTTTGATGGCCCCGAGAATTTGCCGCAGGGGCGGTTCGAGGGCGGCGGCAATCTCACCGGCGGTAACTTCTTGGCGGCGGGGCAGGCCGGTGATGGCGTCGCGGCCGCGGATTTCCATTTTTGCCTCTTTTTTAGGCGGAATAGCCTGGCCGATCTTGATTTTGAGGTTCTCGGCGGTTTGTTCGCCGATGATGAGGTTGTATTTGCGGCGAAGGTAACTGCTGATGGCTTCATCGAGCTTATTGCCGCCAACCCGGAGGCTGCGGTGGTTGACGACGCCGCCGAGGGAAATGACAGCAATTTCGCAGGTGCCGCCGCCAATGTCGACGATCATGTTGCCGGCCGGTTCGGCAATGGGGATTTGGGCGCCGATGGCGGCTGCCAGAGGCTCATCAATGAGGTAGGCCCGGCGGGCGCCGGCAGCTAGGGTGGCATCAAGGACGGCCCGTTGCTCAACCTGGGTCACCCCGGTGGGAACGCAAACAAGAACCTCAGGCTTGAAAAAGGGGCTGGCGCCAGTTTGGCGGAGGAAGTAGCGGAGCATGGCCTCGGTAATTTCGTAGTCGGCGATAACCCCGTCGCGCATTGGCCGTTTGGCGATAATATAGTCCGGCGTTCGGCCCAACATTTGCTTGGCTTCCCGGCCGACGGCCAAAACGCGGTTGTTTTCCAGAGAAACGGCCACCACGGTCGGCTCCTGAAGAACAAGCCCGCGGCCAACTTCCCAGACTAGGGAATTGGCGGTGCCTAAATCAATGCCAATGCGCTTAAAAAGGGCCATGGTTAGGGAAAATAACTGCTAAATGATATATTTTGATATTTTGAGATAGCGTCTCTTGGTGCATGAATTATTATAACAAAAAGAGCAGAATTGGAACTAGGAGCTAGGTCACTGGAACTTAGAACTTGGAGCTTGGAACTCGGAACACCTCGGGCCTGCCCCTACCTTAGGGGGGGATTTTTGATAATTTCTGTGCTTGGGGAAGTGGTAAAAATGGGGCAAAATTTGCCTCTCTGGTAAAGCCTTTTGCTTTACCAACGGGCGGCGGCCTGCAACTCTTCACTAGCGATTGCTTGGGCTTGATGGCGGTTGACGAGAAGTTCCAGGGCATGTCTAATGCGAATGGCTGCCAAAATAATTTCCTGTTCCTCTTTTCCTTTAATTCCCAGAGCTGCAAACCGTTGTTCAACTGCTTGTTGGCATCGAGGATAGGTTTCCGCTTTGGCTGACCACTGGTCTTTTTGGACCAAACGACCAATATCGCGCTCGCTGAAACCGAGAAGGTGCAAAGCTTGAATTAACTTATAAGCCCGCAAAGCTTTGAGCTTAGTCGCTGGTCCATCGGGATAAAGGGCAACAACAGTGTTAATTACCTCGCCACCAGCGTTATGAGAGGATAGTGGCAAATTAGCGGTAGCTAACCGAGCATGTGTTTCGCCTAAAATGAGGTCGTTTTTAGAAAACTTAGGTGAAAGAGCAACTAGACCGGAAGCGGCTAATGTGATTGCTAATCTTATAGCAGAATTATAGTTATAAGAAAAGATTACTGGCCCTAAGGAAATGAGAGGGGCATTCATCATTAATCGTTGCGGAAGGGAATGTTGGAGGCGGTGGGTAGATTCATGGTAGAGTAGGCTAATAGCCCTAGGTAGCACTCCTTGAGTTACTAGTGTTTCCCATGTCTCTCGTACTGAGGGCAAGTTGTAACACATGATGATAACCTCAAAGTTTGGCGAATAACTAGCATCGTATCCTTTGCATAATTGTCGAGGAATTAGAGGGTCGTGGTTGGGATATATCACCATGGGAAGGTGAAGATGCTTGCCGGCCCATTCTTTTAATAAAAGTGCCCAGGCACCGCTAGCAGCGAGATCATCAAGAGAATGGGTTTCTCGCCTGATGCGCTCCAATGTGGTGAGGAGGCGCCCTTCGAGCTCCTCGGTCCCCAAGCTGGCCACCCGATCCAGATAATGTTTGGCTAAAGCTGGGGAAAGGCCGACTGGTTCTTGGAGAAGCTGGAGCTTGGCGTCTATCTGTCGGTAGTATTCTTCCAGTTCTCTTACCAAAGAGGTGTTGCTGCTGGATAACTGCTCTAAATTATAAAGGGATGATTGGGCTATTAATCGCCACCTTTCAGGAGGTAGTTCTCCCGAGGTCAATATACCCTCTGGCGGTATTTTGCTGAGATAGTCTGTAGATGTAGGCCGCAAAGATTCTTTCATCGCATTTCCAATTATCCTATATAGTGTATTATAGCATGGCCTGGGGGTCTGGTTTATATTGGTGGGTGGCGCTAACTATTGAACCCGTTTGGGGGTGGTAAGATGTTTGGTTATATAGATGGCGCTACTATTGCGATTGGCCTGGCGTGGCGTGTGGTGTCCGTCATGATAATGGCCGGGCGATTTGAATCTTTCTGGACACAAGCGAGGACCCCATGGGCTGTCAATTAAATGGCCCCAGGGCATCCGTGATTCTCTTTCTTTCCAACCTTTCATTTTGTTAGACAAGAAAATTTACTAACTAGTGTTAATAAGAAAATTATAGCATATGTTATCAGGGGTGCTCTTCTGAACTATATTTTACGACATTTCCCGAGGTGTCAAGTGCATTACACCTCGGATGCATTACACCTCGGAGGTGTTTTACCCTTTCGGATGCATTACACCTCGGAGGTGTTTTACCCTTTACACCTCGGGATTTTGGGGGATTTTTGTGCCTGGGAGGTGGTAAAAATGGGGCAAAATTTATTTATCTGGTAGAGCTTTTTGTTTGCCGTTTTCTTTTTGATTCTTCTAATCCCAGCGCAGGATTTTTTGGAGGTGGCGGCGGAGGCGGGCCAGGGAATTGTAGCGGCGGGCGATTTGCTGGTTGGCTTTGGCAATGGCGGCCAGTTGGCCGGTTTGCTGCCAGCGGAGGTATTGGCTGACAGCAGCCTCTAGGCGCTGTTGGGGGACTTGGCGCAGGCCGTGGTTTGGGTAGTGGCGGCTGCCGAGGGAGAGCACCTGGTAGCCGTGGGGGCGGATGTCGGCCCGGAAGACCGGGTATTCGAAGACTAAGATGGGCTTTTGGAAGAAAACAGCCTCCAAAAATTGGTTGCCATAGCCTTCCCAAAGGCTGGGGTAGCTGACAAGGTCGGCCAGGTGGTAGCCGTCCCAAAAGGAGAAATTAGCGCCGAGGTAGCGGAAGCCGGCGATGAGGGTGACGCCTTGGCGGCGGGCATGCTGCCGGAGGGCTTGGAAATAGCGGCGGGATTCGGGGACGGCGGCGTCGGGGTAGTTGAGGAGAAAGAAAACCACCTGGCGGCGAAGGCGCTTTTGCAAAGCGGCGGCAAAGTCGATGCCTAGCTCGATGCCCTTGCGGGGGACAATGCGGGTTGCCTGGAGGATAATCAAGGCTTGGCTGAGGCCAAGGCGGCGGCGGAGGCGGCGGGCATGGTCGGGATTGCCTAAAGATTGGGAGAAATCAAAGACATCGCCGATAATGGTTGCCTTGAGTTGACGGCGGCGCCAAAGTTGGCGGGCGGCCAGGGAGTTGATGACGACGTGGCGGAGGTAGGGACGGCGGGGGAGGAGGGCCTGGCGCTGTTGGCGGGTTAGCTGGCGGCCAAAGGGCTGTTCCCAATAAAAGTCATGGTTGACGGCGACGGTTTTGCCCTGCCAGCGGTCGAGGAAAGCCAAAATGTCGCGGGCAGCCTGGGGATGGCGGCCGAGGCTGAAGATATTGTGGACAAAGAGAAATTGGAAGCGCTCCCGCTGCTGGATGGCAGCTAGGGCGGTTTGGAGGCGGGTTGGCCGCTGGCGGCGGTGGGGCGGGGGAATGGCCAGGTCGGGAAGGACGTAGTCGGCGCCTTGCTGGTTGGGGCCGGAAATAAGGATAACCTGGTGGCCGAGGCTTTCTAGGACCCGGCGGCGCTTGGCAATTTCCAGGGAGACGCCGTCCAAGCCGCCAATGCGGTGATGGACAATCGCCACCTTCATAAGAGCATTATAATAGAACCAGGAAAAATAAGCACCAAATTCCAAATCCCAAATAACAAACAATACCAAAATCCTAAATCCTAAACTCTAAACAAATTCAAATTACCAAATGACTAAATGATCAAAACATTTAAACTATGTCATTCTGAGCGTTAGCGAAGCCCCAGGACGTTCCGCCAGCCGGCGGAGTCAGGGTAAAAATCTAGCGCAGCGCATTAATCCCACACCTGATTAAATCTCATGCGCTCGCTTCGCTCCTCAGGATGACAAAAGGTGACGTCTTTTATTTTGGTCATTTGGTCATTTGAATTTTGAACATTATTTAGGATTTAGGTCATTAGAATTTAGGATTTGCCCCGACGTAACGTCGGGGCAGGCAGGGAATTTAATTTTATGAGGAGGTGATTTTTTCTGCTTTGTCCAAGTTGAGGAGATTGAGGAGCTGGCTGTTGCCGGGAATGACAAACTTGGTGTTTTTAGCCAAGGCCGTTTTTAAAACTTCCAGCCGTTTTAAAACCTCCGGCCGGTCCCGGAAGTATTTTTGAGCTGCTTCTGATACCTTGCGCAAAGCTTCGGCTTCCCCTTCAGCCTTGAGAATGGCGGCCTGCTTTTCCCCTTCGGCGGTGAGAATTTGTGATTGCTTGATGCCTTCGGCTTCCAAAATGGCGGCGCGCTTCTCCCGTTCGGCTTTCATTTGCTTGCTCATGGCTTTGGTAATGTCTTCGGGCGGGTCAATCCGCTTGAGCTCCACCCGGGTAACTTTGACGCCCCAATTGTGGGTGACCGTGTCGAGAGTGTCGCGGAGAGCGGTATTCAAAGCGTCGCGGGCAACCAAGGTGTCGTCCAGAGTTTTGTCGCCAATCAAATTGCGGAGGGTGGTTTGGGCCAAAGTTGTTGCCGCCAATTCAAAGTTAGCCACGGCGAATTCAGCCTTGACCGGGTCGATGACTTTGGTGTAAATGACGGCGTCAACTAAAACGCTGACGTTGTCTTTGGTGATGACCTGTTGGGGGTTGACGTTGATGACCTGCTCGCGCATATCGACGCGGATGACGGAGTCGACAAGGGGGATGACTAGGTTAAAGCCTGGTTCGAGAGTGCGGCGGTAGCGGCCAAGGCGGACGACGAGGCCTTTTTCATAGGGGCGGACGACAATGATGGTTTTTGCCAAAAGAATGGGCAAAATAGTGATTAAAAGAAAAGCCCAAACAATAGCCATAGTTATTTTTACCATATCCGAGGCCAGTTGGCAAGGGGAGTTTTAGGGAAGTGAAAAATCCCGAGGTGTCAAGTGCATTACACCTCTGCATTACATTACACCTCTGCATTACACCTCGGAGGTGTTTTACCCTTTACACCTCGGGATTTGGGAGTGTTTTTGTACCTACAGTGGGGGCAAATTGGGGTGAGAAAATAGAGATTGGTAAGAATGGAACTATTCGAGGGTAAGATGTTTGATTTCGTCTAGCCGCCGTTGGTAGTCGGCCTGGTCAAGGACAAATTGTTGGTATTTTTGGGGATTTTTGAAGGACGAAAGGACAATTTGGGGTTGGCTGATGAGCGCCTGGTTGGGTTGAAGATACTCATTAAGAGATGACCAGGGGTAGTTGAGGAGTTGCTGGTGGGTTTTGACGACGTAGCTGGAGTAGGGATTGAGGTGGATGTAGCGGGAGACATGAATAAGTTGAGCCTCAGTTTCGATGCGAACGGCCTTGAATTGGGTTAGAAAAATGGCGCCGTCGCGTTGATAGCGGGTGTTGAAATAGCGGGTATAGCTGTTTTGGAAATTGCTCATGAATTTGCTGATGCCGTTGTCGGCTTCCTGGCGAAGGAGGAGGTGGAAATGGTTGGGCATTAGACAGAAGGCTAAAATGGTGACCAGCGAGCCGTGTTTTTCGGCAGCGGTGAGGACGGCCTCGCGTTTTTTGGAGTCGGTTTGGAGGAAAATGGAAAGCCGTTGAGGAGGGTGGAGCAGTCGATAAAAACGGAGGGTCAAAAGGGCCCGGCGGTAGTCGCGTTGGGAACGAAAGGTAGGCTGGTGATTTATGCCCCGGTTAAAAACGTGGTAGATTTCTCCGTTGACGAGAGGTGTGATTCGGACTGGCATGTTACTTTATAATAGCACAATTTCCCGAGGTGTCAAGTGCTTTACACCTCGGAGGTGTTTTACCCTTTACACCTCGGGATTTTTGATAATCTTTATGCCTGAAGAAGGGGTGAAAATTGGGGCAAAAATTGGCTGCTTAGCGGCGAAGGAATTGCCGGAGGATGGTGAGGCTTTTGGGGAAGGGGCAGTGGTGGAAGTGGGCTGGCGGCGGAAAGAGACGGCGGTAACGGCTGAGGTTGTCAAAAACATGGACGGTGGCTGTCGAGGTGAGGCGGTTAATGCGGGCGGCCAGGTCGGTTTTGCTGCCGGGGCTGATAAAAATGAGGCTGGGGAGGAAGAATTGGTCGAGGCCAAGAACGGCCAGCTTGCGCTGTTGGAACTGGGGGTCGCCGCGAGAGAAAATGCCCAAAAGATAGCGGCTTTTGAGTTGGTGCAAGATGGCATTTAGTTTGGGGCGGCGGAAGCGGCGGCGGTTTTGCTGCCAAAATTGGTTGAGCCAGCCTTGGAGATTGGTGGCCATGCCTTGCTTGACAGCAAGCCAGCGCTGGAAACCGCGGGGAAAACCTTGGCGGTGGTCCTGGCTCCGGCGATATTGGTGGTAATAGTGGCTGAGGCGGGCGGGGGAGAGGTGCAATTTGGGAGCCAAGAATTGCCAGATGGCGGTTTTAAACTGCTGGCTGGGGAAGAGGCAGTCGTCGATGTCAAAGAAGAGGATGGTTGGCCGCCAAAAGGCGGTTGGGGCCACCCGGCTGGGGGTTTGGAAGGGGACGCCGGCGGCTTGGAGGCGCGCTTTTTGGGCCGCCCGGCCGCCAAATTTGTAGCCGCTGGCCAGGGTGCCGTCGCGGTGGACAACCCGAAAGCAGGGGATTTTTGGATCGGGGTTTTGGTGGAGGAGGCGGCCCACCAGGCGCGGCGGGAGACCGAGGAGCTGGCCAAGCTGGGAATAGGCAGCCACTTGATGCGGGGGAATTTGCCGCAAGAGCCAAAACAACTCCTCGCGCTTGGTCATCGGTGTATTTTAGCACGGTTGTTGTTAACCCTGTCTCCCGAGGCGTAGGTATATTTCCACCTCCCAGGTGGAAGGAATAAGCTTTTAGACCCTAATTTACTGTGCTTCCGGTTTTGAGAAAAAGATAAGCTTGTGGGATCCTGTACTACCGAAGGTATTTAAAACTAATGTGTATCCCTTCTCCGTTTGTTTTTGTTCTTTATCTGCGGGCGGTTTTCCTTCTGAGAAACGAAAAAATACTTCCGGCGTACCCTCTTGCGATGGTGTTTTGAGCAGAGCTATATGAGCCCTAGCTATTGTTAATATGCCGTCCTCATTAAAGTTATAGTCGTCTAGTGTCATTACATGCCAAACTGGTTCTCCATCTCGAAAAATTGACCCTTTTTCGCTGGCAGCGATTTTAAGAGAAGCTATGGGGGGTTTAGAATATCCAACTTTAACCACCTCAAACTTATCTGGGGTTTTTGGGACAAAAAGTTTGAAAATATCTTGTGGTGACTTAAGCTGCCGCTCCGGCACTGCTGAGTTTATATGGTCTATTTCGTCTGGTTCAGCCGGAAAAGAATCGCGGAGATATTTTAGAGTTTTAAAGACTTTTTCAGCCACACCTAGGTTTTCTTTTTCATGTAGTGTAAATCTTGTCACATCTACGCCTGGGAGAAAGGCCAATCGAGGCGCTTTTTCACCCATTAAAGCTGCTGCTTGTGCTTGTACTTCTGTATCTTCTGGCATTCTAATGAAATAATAGTTTATTTTAGGCCGTTTGTCAAGTATCGTCGCGAGCGCTTGACAAATACCCCATAGTGTGTTATATTAGGGCAACAAAAGCAAACAAACACAAAAAGCTGTGTGAAGTTTGTTTTTGTTAGAGCACTTTTACAATCAGCGGGTAGCAAACCTCCTTGCCCGAGTGGGTAGCTTTTTGGGCATTAGTCTACCAATGCTCAGTAAGCTATCCATTCGGGGATAGAAAAAAGATTTTCCTATTTCAAATTTCAAAAGGAGGGTTTACGATGTTTGACAAAAGAAGGTTTTTAGTTTTGTTTTTTGTCCTGGTGTTTGTGATTTTGCTGTCTGCTTGCGGTGGGAAGGCAACGCCGCGGCCAACGCCAACGCCAACTCCGGTTCCCACCCCTACGCCAAGGCCAACCCCAACCCCGACGCCGCGGCCAATCGGTCGCGGTATAGAGGTTTGGTTTAAATATGATACAAGGGGGTTGCCCACATTCATAGATGCTTGGATAAGGGATCATGAAAAACGTACAGTGAAGCTTAATGGTTTGGTTGAATTACCTGTAGTCTACCCCTATGGGGTAGACTTGTTCGCGGTGGAACCAAAAACAGTTGATGAGCTGCGGCTCAGCGGCGAGTGTTATTGGCGGAAAACGGGGCAAAAAGCGGACGGAACCCTGCAGGGAGAAATCTGGGGATCGTCCTGTCCCAAGCTAGTGATACTGCCGGTACACTTGAATATGAAATACTGCCGCCTCCAGCAAGATTTACTTTGTCGCCGGGAAAATTTAGAAGTAAAAATAAGTATTTACGGTGATTATATGAGTTTCACGACCGAAAAAATTTTCACAGATAAGGACAGGACTTGGGTGGAACAAGTAATTCGCTACATGGGTTTGAATGTTGATCTTCCTAGCTCTCTCCATCCAGGAGTGAATTACTTATTTGTTGACACCCGCTGAAGTAAAAACTTGAAGCCTGAAGTAGAGATTTGAGGCGTTTAAAACGCAACCGGTGGTATGACCACTCTCAAATCTCGTAAATCTTCAGGCTCTTTTTTTGCCAAAATTTAGGATTTGGGTCATTAGGATTTAGGATTTGTTTGAGATTTGGAGTTTGGAATTTTCCCCGACGAATGTCGGGGCAGGCTTCGGCATGACGAGATAGATAGAACCCGGGGCTTGGGGTTTGGAACTGGCTTCTGTTGACCCCGGCCGATGGCGCGGGTATAATTGGACTATGGGATTAAAAGAGAGAAACCAAATAAGTAGGAACGTTGAACAGTTTTTGCCGATCAATTGTGACGTGACCTTAAATTTGGTTGAAATAGTGCGAGAAGTGGAAAGAGCGAGGGGTGAAATTATTAGTCGCTTAGATTTAAGTACGGCCTTTTGCTATGATAAAGAGGATAGTATCAGGGTAGAAGTTGTTGATAAGGAAAATAATTTTGTTCAGTGTTTGGAAAAAGAGTGTCCATTTTATCTCCCCCCGCGCGAAGAAGCATCTGACAGTTAGTTAGCTTTGTTTTTTCAAGCGGCCGATTATTTCTGGTTGGCCAGCCGGTATTTAAGCCTCTCTTTGTTTATTGCGTAATGATTGCACAATTGCTGCCATTGTTATTAATCCATTTCTCGAGATGTTCTGCCGGTGGGTAGAGTAGCCTCTGTCTCCTGAGCGGAAAACTCTTAAACCTACCGAGCCCATTCGCCGCGGATAAGCTCTTTTTTTAAAGGATATCTGATTTCTAATGCGGTTCTCCCATAGTTAGTAGTTATTTCCACAAATTGCCCCCTTGTCGTTTCTTTTAGAGCCCCTTCCAAAACTTCTTCAAGATTTGCTAAAGAAATTCTTTTCTTTTCGAGAGCCTCATGGATTTCTAAAGCGTCAAAAACTCCTTTGAAACCCCATCTCTTTGCATTTTCTAAAGAGCCATAGCTAAAAGCACCGGCTGAATAAGCTAGAGGGGTAAGGACAATGCCTCTATCTCTAATAAACCTTAACACATCTTGGGCTCCTTCTCTATTCCATTCCAGCCGTTCTCTCCGGGAGAGGTTAACTTTTTCGGTGTTCCTCAAGGCCTCCGTTCCGGTGTGAAACAACAAGAGGGATACCTCATTTAGGGGGAGCAAGGGAAGCCCTTCTCTTCTCAGAGCAAGTCGATCGCCCTCTCTTTGCCAAAGAGCAGGTATAAATTTGTGGGGACGAAGTTTGGGTTCTACTCTTTCGATTTCTTCAGGAATACTAAGTTTAAGGAGTTTACCAGTTCTAGCGCCTTCCATTGCCGATTTTAAGGAGTCTGAAAAATAGACGGGCCAGCCTCCTTCTAAGAGATGGTATGCAATGTGGGGGCCGAGGTAACGGTCGTCAATGATCCATATTCCTAATTGGGCGTTTTCCATACTAGTTATTTTAACACGCGTAGCTAAGGTGCCCTATAGTTGTGGTATAATACTGGGGCAATGGGAATAGAAGACAAGAGAGGAACTGAAAATATTGCCTGGAGGCTGGCACAGGTGGAGGCGATGTTAAATAGGCCTCCTATGAGGGAATTAGTTGCAAATTTGCTTCAGGCGGAGCCGGGGGCTAGTAGTTTGGAATTTAGCCAGGCCCAAATGAGAGCAGAAATTTTTTTAGACACCGGAGAAGGTGTAGTTGGGGCCAGAGAATTTTTTGAAAGACTTTTAGGAGAGGGTTTGTTAGACGAAAGGGCCTCGAAATTGTTAAAGGGTTTGTATCTTCTTTATGTGGAGGACAGAAATGGCAATGGGAACGTTGAAGTGGGGCGAGATATAGGGCCAGCAAGAATATCGGGGATAGTGGTGCCAAGCAGAGAATATTCAGAAGAGGGATATCGAGGTGGTTTGCGAGGAGTATTAAAAAAGGCAAGAAAGGATCTTAGAGTGAAAGCGAGAAGAGTAGGATGGAACCCTGATAATTATAGAGTAGCTTTGGTCAGTCTCGAGAGGACTGAGAACAAATGGGATATAGATCTGTGGCACGCAACCTTCACGGCAACTTTTATGGTCTTATCGCGGAAACCTGAAGTTATTGGGAAAGATAGCCTCGTCTGGCTTCACAACACTTTAGCGGATTTGGAATAGATCGGCACACTTTCACCTTTCAGATGAAATAGGAAGCGACTTTCTGACGTTACTTCTGGTTATAAATAGCCCAAAAATCACGAATAAATTCTGGCGGTCCCCAAAGGGCTCGCTGCCTTAACTCATAAAAGCCGCTTTGGGAATCGCCGACAACTATTTTTATGCTGGCAATCAATTTTCTGAATGCAGCCTCTTTCTTTTGTTGCCAAAAGGAGCGGGCCCGGACTGTTAGTTCCATTAGTAACGGCGTCGGCACCCAGAAATTGGCCAGCCGAAAAGTTCTGTCGTTAAAGCGACCCACCCAGGCGGCGATTTTTTGTTTGCCATCAAGAATAGCTTGATTTAGGCGGCCGTTGCCATCGTAAACAACCAGGCCAACTTTGTTGTTCCATTTCTTTTCGGTAACAATGATTGGAAAATCACCCAATTGCTGACGGAATTTTTGGTAGGCAGCCGCTAGAGGCCTTTCTTTGGCCAAAATATCTTGCTGGCGATAGAGCTTTGCTACCGCTATGGCCGAAGCGTACTTCTCCTTGCCAATAGGGTGGAACGAGGGCCAAGAGCCGCCAAAATAAAGCTGATCTACGGGAAGTTTTTCTTTTTGCCAGGTGACATTTTCGGCGCTGATAAAGTCCAAGAGGCCAATTTTGAGTTTAAAGCCCATAGCTATGCCCCAAAAGCCGTTCCAGAAGTCGCGGACGGGGTAAAGGTAGGGGGAATGATCAAACCAGCACTTTATATCTTGGTCCATTTTTGGCCATTGGCTTGGATCTAGACGGCCGAGGTATTTCCTTAATTCGCGGCGCAGATAATCACCGGCAACTTGGCGGCGGGTCAGATCATAAATATGCTCCGGATAAACTTTTTTAGTTGTTGAAACTGCCATTGGTTTATTTTAACACGCCTTTTGCTGATTGATTGGTTTGGCTTGTGGGGCTAGATTGGTGTTGGAAAGGATCATATTTTACGACATTTCCCGAGGTGTCAAGTGCATTACACCTCGGAGGTGGTTTACCCTTTACACCTCGGGATTTTGGAGAAATTTTGTGCCTAGAGGGGAGCTAATTTTGCTGGATAAGGCGGGCGAGGTCGCGGGCGTTTTTGGGGGCAAAGGCGCCGGGGTCGTTGTTGAAGTAGGCAAAGACATCCCTGTGTTGCAACTGGCGGCGGATGATTTTGGCCCAGGCGGCCAGCTGCTCCCGGCTGTATTCGTAGTTGTAGAGGATTTCCACCCCGTGGAAGCGGAGGTAAACAAAGTCGGCAGTTGGCCGGCGCGGCGGTTGGGGAAAGGCTTGGGCGTCGTGCCAAACCAGGCTGGCGTTGTGTTGGCGGAGAAGCTGAAAAACCGGCGGCTGGAACCAACTGGGGTGGCGGAATTCGAAAGCGAAGCGCGCCGTTTGGGCGTAACGGTTCAAAAATTGCTGGAGGCGGTTAAGGTTCAATTGGAAGCTGGGCGGCAGCTGCCAGAGGATAACGGCCAATTTTTCCTGGAGCGGCTGGATAGCTTGCCAAAACCATTGCCAAAGGGGCGGGCCAATGTTGAGGCGATGAAAGTGGGTCAAACGGCGGGGCGCCTTGATGGCGAAGCGAAAGTCGACCGGAGTGCGGCGGTGCCAGTTGGCAAAGGTGGCCGGGCGGGGGAGGCGGTAGAAGGTGCTGTTGATTTCCAGGCTGTTAAATTGCTGGCTGTAAAATTCCAACCACTGGCGGGGCGAAAGTTCTCGCGGGTAAAATTCACCCCGCCAGTCGGCATAGCTAAAACCTGATGTGCCAAGGTAAAGTTGCCCCACGCCCTATTCTATCACTCGTTCTTGAGGGCGCTGGCGGCTTCCTCGCGAATCATTGAGCTGCCGCACTTGGGGCACTTCATTTGGTAGCAAGGGACGCCGGCTTGGTGGGGGACTTTGTAGCCGCACTTGGGATTGGTGCAGACACAATAGCCGCCCGGACCGGCGCCAAAACCACCTTGCCCACCGCGACCACGACCAAAACCGTTCATTTTTGCCTCACCTCCTTCCAAGCGAATTTCTTGACCAATAACTAACGCTTGGGCCACCTTCTGCCGGGCGCGCCGGAGGAGGCGTTGGAAAGTGCTTTGGGAAACGCCCAACCGGCGGCTGGCAGGAATTTGCTGCCAACCGGCAAAATCGGCTAGGCGCAACGCCTCAACCTCGGCCCGGGAAAGGACCACCGCTGGCCGGTGCTGGCGAGCTACTGGCCGAAAGCGGCGGATCTCGGGCCAAAAAGCAACCCGGCAATGTTTCCGATGGCGACCCATATTTTGAATATATACCCAAAATGTGAATTTGTCAAGAGGAGATGGGAAAAGTGAAAAGTTTAAGTGGAAAGTTAAAATGGAACTCGGAGCTTGGAACTCAGAGCTTGGAGCTTGGTTAGGGTATCAGGGTATCAGGTTAACTTTCCCTGTTCTTCTGATCTCTGCTTCTCTTTCCTTGATTACCTGATTTTTCCTGATATTCTACATTGTTTAATCTTCTTCTTACTGAGTTCCAAGTTCTAAGTTCTAAGCTCTGAATATTTAGGATTTTGGTATTGCCCCGACGTGACGTCGGGGCAGGGTTGTGATTTGGTGCTTGTGATTTGGAATTTGGTGTTTTATTTTGACCATTTCCCATCTCTTGCTATAATTAGACAGCTTTCCGGCGTGGCGCTCCGCCAGCCGGCGGAGGTGCGCGAGGAGCAAAAACATGTTTTTTGTTTACGCTATCATTAATCGAGAGTATAATAAAATATATATTGGCCAGACGTGCGATATAGAACAAAGATTAAAATTACATAATCAGAGAACATTTAAAAAAAGTTTTACAGCAAAATTTAGCGGAAAATGGGAGCTTATATATAAGGAGGAATTTTTAACACGCAGTGAGGCGTTAAAACGGGAGAAAGAGTTAAAAAGTTACCGAGGAAGAGAGTTTTTAAAGCAGCTTTCCGGCGTGGCGCAACGGTAGCGCGAGGACCTGTTAAGTCCGAGGTTGGAGGTTCGAATCCTCCCGCCGGAGCCAATCAGACTATTCTGATAAGCCTCAAGAATCAAAAATCAGCATATTTCTCGCCTCAACTTCCTAGGTGTCTCCGCCAGCCGGCGGACTAAACCACCTCGGAGGTGTCCTAGGTTGACACCTGGGTAAATCGCCTAGAATACGCGGGGGCATCGCACTCCGGCGGCGGCGTTGTGCTATTATTGGAAAGCAATGGAATTGCGGCAATTTCGGTTGGCCAACGGGCTCAATGTTTTTCTCCTGCCCCAGCCGGCGGCAACTTCGGTCGCCATTGAGTTTATGGCCCGGACGGGGTCAAAAAACGAGGCGCCCCGAGAAGCCGGCCTGGCTCATTTTTTGGAGCATATGGTTTTTCGGGGGACGAAAAAATGGCCCCGGGCCGACCAGCTGGCGCGGGTGATTGACAGCCTAGGCGGCCTGAACAATGCTTACACCGACAAGGAAAACACTGCCTTTTGGCTGAAATTGCCGCCGGAGTATTTGGCTTCGGGGTTGGAAATTATCAGCCAGATGATGACGGCGCCCCTTTTTCGGCAAGAGGATGTTGGCCAAGAGCGGGGAGTGATTTTGGAAGAGCTGCGGATGTATTTGGACCGGCCGATGGACAATGTCGACGACCTGTTCGAACAACAGGTTTTGGGGCGCAACCGGTTGGGGCGGCCGATTATTGGTTACCAAAAGACGATTGCTAGTTTTCAAGCGGCTGATTTTCGGCGCTTTTATCGCCGGTGGTATCGGGGCGGCAATGCTAGCTTGGCAGTTGTTGGGGCGATTGGCAACTGCCGCCGGGCCAAAGATTGGGTGGAGCAATATTTTGCTGCCTTGCCGGCGGGGCAGCCGACTAGCCCTCGGGTTAAACCAAAACCAACTTCAGCGCCATTGCGTTGGCAAGAGAAAGATGTCAAGCAGGCCCATTTTGTCTTGGGGGTGCCAACGGTGGGCCGCCGGGCTGAGGAAAAGTGGGCCGGCAAGGTTTTGGCGGCGGTTTTGGGCGGCGGCTTCAGCTCGCGGTTAACCCGGGAAATCCGCCAGCGGCGCGGTTGGGCCTATTACCTTTGGGCCAGCCAGCACGAATACCAGCCGGCTGGCTATTTTGCCGTCAAGGCCGGGGTGCGCCAGGACAAGCTGGCTACCAGCCTGGAGATTATTCGCGAAGAACTGCGGCGGGTGGGGCGGAATTTGCGCCGGAGCGAGATCCAGCGGGCCAAAAACATGGTCCGGGGGCGGCTGCTGATGAGCTATGAAAACCCGGCCCGGGTGGCCAGTTTGTTGAACAAAAGCTGGCTCTTTGAGCGGCGGGTCCTCTTGCCAACGGATGTGGCGGCGAAAGTGGCGGCGGTGGAAGAAGCGGCGGTGGCTGACTTTGCCCGCCAGTACCTCCAGCCAGGGCAGTTTTGGGCAGCGGTAATTAGCGCCAAGAAGCCGGATTGGAACTAGGAGCAGAAAAGTGAAAAGTTTAAGTGGAAAGTGGAAAATAAGTTAAAAGTAAAAATGGAACTAGGAACTAATCTGTCAGCCGGCGAGTGGGCTTTCCTGTTTTTGTGATCTATTCGGTTGTTATGCTAATTAGTTGGCGTGCTATTATAAGGCTATGGAAGACGAGGGTAGCAAGGGCATTACCAGGCGGGATTTTTTGAAAGGCGCAGCAGCAACAGCAGGGACAGCTTTATTGGCTGGCTGCGGGAAAAAATCGGTTGGGCAAGAGCAGTTGGCGGCGTCCGGACCGGAACGGCAGAAATATGTTCCTTTGCCGCTTTCGCCAGAATTTAGGGGCAAAATGGAATTGGGCCGGCGACTTCGGGAAAAATATATGTCGCCAGCTTTAGAAGGGGATCTTAACCGGCTGGCGCTTGGCGATTTGCCGCTTAATTCGGATCCGGGTATCCAAAGGATTCGCCAGTGGCGGGAGAATGAATTAGGGCGGCAGCCCGATAGCCAACAATTGCGGCTGAAAGTTATAAGCGAGCGCTTTGCTTTAGTGCTAGGCTATCTAGACATTAATGATTTCTCCCAAAAAGGCCAGCGCTATGGAAATAATAAGGATGCTAAGGGAAACGAGATTTATGTTTGCAACATTCGGGCGATAGACTTGATTCGGGCTCTTTTTGGCCATCAGGGTGCGGACGACCCTATTGCTTTAACGATGCTGGTGGAGGGCAATGATCTTCGGCCTAATCCAATGACCGCCGACCAGATTAGCTGGGCAATGAAAAAGTACGGTGGCCGGTTTGACAAAATTTACCATTTTTTGAGTTCTGACCGGGCTGATAAGTGGTTTAAGGGAGCGGAGGCACAACGGCGCGGCTGGCGGCCGGTAAAGACGTTGGCCGGATTGCGGGCGGCGCTGGATAATGGGCAACTGGTAGTGGGGGTTACTAAGAAAACATGGCTTGACAAGACGGGGGAAGTGGCTCATATGTTTGTTTTGGGCCCCGATTATAATGGTTTGGGAACTAACATTGTGCTTTCTCAAGGAACGCGCAACATTGGCGCCGAGGCGGTCAATCTTTCTGGTGCCAGAAAGCATTTTTTAGAGCGCTACCAGCAAGTTTACCCCCAGAAATCCAAATACGACTTTTTTACTCTTGAATGGATGTAGAAATAGAAAATTAGGCTTAAGAAGTATATTGGTAGATAATCTGCATTTGCACTTCCTAACGTTCCCTAATATTTTTGGCATTTTTAACACGGATGATTTTACGGGTTGCTACCGGAATGCTTAGAGCGCCAAATGTGCCAGTAACTACCATAGCCGTGGAAGCAATATCTGTCCAACGCCCATTGATAGCTAAGATGATATAAATGGGGATCATGTATGGATGGAGAGTGTGAACTAGTCCACTGTATAAAAATGCGCCAATTGTTGCTATCGGCGCATTATCGTTTCCTCCCAAAGCATCATACACAGACCGAATGGCTTTATGAGTTACAGGATTCCATGTTGCCCAGAAAGCCTCATATGCTCCCAGAAAATCATTTCGCTTTAGATAGCGAGAAATAAGTTTTACATTTAGAATTGGCTTTCTTTGTATTAAATCTTCCATTTCGTTGGGATCAAAATTGGCTAATTTAGAATTTAAGAATTGCCCTAGTTCTCTTCTATGCGGAATAAATGGCAGGGAAAAGAAATAATTCTCGAAGGTTTTAGAAATAATCTTATCAAGAGGCTGAGGAGCACTTTCGGTGTATTTGGGTTGTGGAATTAGAGATTCTTTCATTATTTTAAATAATGCCTTATTTATAAAATCGATAACCTTTTAGTTGCAATATTATAACGCAATGACTATATTGGAAACGTTTTTTACAGCAGTATTTAGTTGGAGTTGGATAATTTACCGATTGAATAATGTTATAGGAGGCGGTATACTTCAGGTATGGCTTTCAAAGAATTGCTGCAAGGTATGCAAAAGCTTTTTGGTTCTGATCTCGGGGGGCCAAGTTGGCGGGGGGATGTTATTTCCGCGAGAGAACAAACAAATTGGCGCAAATTAGTAGGAATCCAAGAAAGGGCCCTCCAAGAATTGTATGGCCAGCAGGGTTGGAAAACTTTCCAGGGGGTAGCTGAACAGTTCCGCCTTTGGGATTTAGAAAACCCTAAGGGGCTTTATCTTATTTTGGATATGGTTAGAGAAATATCATTGTGGATGTTGGCTTCTTTTAAAGACTATTTTAGGCTGGAACCGTATGCTTTTACTCTAGACCTTGTCTTGGATACCCAAATAGTAAAGCCAGCCGACGAGGTATTGCCTCTTATTTTGGGAGCCGGCCCGGTTGGCTCTTTGAGTGGGAGGGAAACTTTGGAAAAGTTAGGGGATACTTTTCAGCCGCTTTTAAATCACCTTTGGGCTAAAGAAGAGAAATGGCAAGCACTTCGAGAGCAGGCGCAAGCCAAACGGCCAGCTGGATCAAAGACTATAGAGATGAAACTTTACCCTTTCTATTTTGCCATGATTCGGAATGGCAGCAAGACTTTTGAGGGGCGGGCGTTTAAGCCTGGAGATTGGCGTTATGCCATGTTGAGGCCGGGGGACAAGATTCGCTTCCAGGTGGACCCCGAAGCTCCGGAAGAATATCGAGAGAGCGCAGTGGGGCGTCATGATAGTATGGTCTGTCGGGTGGAAAAGGTTGTTTTTGGCCCGCTAGTAAGTTCAGTTTTTCGCCGGGCTGGTTTAGGCATGTGCCCGGCCCAACTTTTGACCGGCGGGCGTTTTTTTCAGCCTGATGTGGCTGCGGATGCCCATGAGTTCTCGCCGGCGGAAATTTTAGAACAAATTAGCCGCTACTATCGGATTCCCGGCTACCTTGACCGCATTATCGAGCACGGGTTTGTGGGGATTGAGGTGAAAAAGGAACTAGGAACTAGGTAATTGGAGCTTGGAACTTGGAGCTTAAGATTATCCCGAGGTGTTCCGCCGGCTGGCGGAGTGTATTCCACCTCGGAGGTGGTTTACCCTTTACACCTCGGGTTTACCCCTACTTTAGGGG
>JALWDZ010000012.1 GCA_027039485.1 Candidatus Shapirobacteria bacterium | reverse complement strand
GCCCCAACTAGGCCACCCCCACCCGCTGACTCTAATTAAATGGCGGGCGATTGACATCCTCCAACGGATGGGGTTTGAAATTTTTGAGCCGCCGGAAGTTAACACCGACGAAGCCAATTTTACCGCCCTTAACATTCCCGCCGACCATCCCGCCCGAGACATGTGGGACACTTTTTGGACCCGCGAAGGGCATATTCCCATTACCCACACTTCCTCTTATCAAAATTGGATCTATCGCCACCGCCAACCGCCAATTCGGGCGGCCGTCATCAGCCGCTGCTTCCGCCACGAAGCCACCGACGCCAGCCACGAGCATACCTTTTATCAGCTGGAGGCAGTTTATGTCGACCGCCAGGTCACCGTTGCCAACCTTATCGAAACAATGCGGGTTTTCTTTTCGGCCTTTTTTGAGCACGACCTAAAAATCAAAGTTCGGCCGTCTTACTTCCCTTTTGTCGAGCCCGGTTTAGAAGCGGCCATCGAGTGCTTTTTCTGCCACCAAAAAGGTTGCGAAATCTGCAAATACAGCGGCTGGATTGAAATTCTCGGTGCCGGCCAAATTCACCCCCAGGTCTTAGCCGCCGGCGGCATTGATCCCCAAAAATACACCGGCTTTGCCTGGGGCATTGGCCTCGACCGGCTGGCCATGCTTTACTACGGCATTGAAGACATCCGCCACTTCCACTCCGGCGACCTGCGCTTCATCCGCCAATTCAAATAAACCAACCATTATTGAAGAAAAATGCTTGTTTAGCAACCCTAAAAAAGCTTAGAGTTCCACTAAATGGAAACCGCGGCGGGGGCTTTTTTGCTGGTTAACAACCCGGAGATATTTTTCAGTAGTCGAGATTCGCCGGTGGCCGACAATTTGGGAAACAACTTCTAGCGGCACTCCAGCCTGGAGCTGCTGGACAATGAAAGTGTTGCGCAGATCATTAACCCGGACCCCCTCCAAGCCAGCCTTGCGGAAATAGCGATTAATAATTGTCCGGATGTTGCGGACTACCAGCGGCCGGCCGGTCTTAGTAACAAATAAATGGTCGTCTTTAGTTTCCGTCCGCACCCGAAGATAGTTCTCGATCGCCTTTTTAGAAGCCTGGTTAAGGGGAACTTGCCGCTCGGGATGGCTGCCTTCGGCCCGGATGCGCAATTCATTGTCGCCAACGTCGTCCAGGCGTAAATTAGCCACCTCGCTAATGCGCAGGCCTGTTTGTAAGATGAGTTGGACAATAGCCAGGGTGCGTAAATCGTTGCGGCAAACATCGCGCAGAGCCCGGTATTCAATTGGCTTTAAGATCTGCGGCAATTCTTCCTCCAGCTGGGGATGGCTAACCGCCTGGGCCGGATCGACCTCAATAACCCCCTCCTGAAGAAGAAACTTAAAGAAACTCTTGATTGAATTGAGCTTACGAGAAATTGATTTGGGAGTATATTTATTCTTTTCCAACTCCTTTTTAAAAGCTTCAATGTCTTCGCGGCTGATTTTAGTAAGGTCATCAGCCTTGCCTTGGCGGGCCAAAAAATCCTCTAACTGATCAAGATCGCCCCGATAGGCCACAATCGTATTCGGCGCCCGCTTGTTCTTTTCCAAGTGGCGGAGAAAAAGGTCTTTCCCTTTAGCAAAAGATAGTAAAATAAGATGAGAATCGCTCATTTATCTTATAGTATCATGACCAAGAAGATTTGGCAAGGTGGTTGGGGAATTTTAATTATCATTGGTATCCTTTTTTTTCTCAGCAACCTTCGCCAGTGGCGCCAATACCGCCAGTTGCGGCAGGCCAAAAAAACCCGCCAACAAGAGGTGGCCCGGTTGGAAGCCAAAAAACGCCAGCTCCAAGAGCAGCTCCAAGTGGCCCAAACGCCGGACTTCATCCGCCAAGAATTGCGCCGCCATTTAGGTTGGGGCGAACCTGGCGAAGTTATTGTCGATTTGCCGCCGCTAAAAATAACCCCGACGCCAACGCCCCGCCACACCCCCTGGCAACTTTGGCGGCAGCAACTGCGCTGGTAGTGCTATCATTAGACAGTGAAAACTAAAAAAATTTATGTCTGCCAAAATTGCGGCTATGAATCACCGAAATGGCTTGGCCAGTGTCCCCAATGCCATGCCTGGAATAGCTTTCAAGAGGTAACTGTTGCCGCTAAAACAACCGCCAAAAAACAGCCTTTATCCACCAGCCAGCCGTTGGCATTAAATTCGATTCCCGCTCTAGCGCCGCAAAATCGGCTCAAGACTAATTTTCGTGAATTCGACCGCGTTTTGGGCGGCGGCATTGTTCCCGGAGCAGTCATTCTTTTGGCCGGCGAACCGGGCATTGGCAAATCAACTCTCCTTTCCCAACTGGCCATTGCCCTGGCCAAAGATAATCCCCAACGGCAAATTTACTATCTTTGCGGCGAAGAATCGCCCCAACAGGTCAAATTGCGCCTCCAACGATTGGCCAAAGATTTCCCCGGGGAAAATTTTTTTCTCCTGCCCGAACTAGATGTTGACGCCAGCCTGGCCACTATCCGCCAGGCGTTGGGAACCAAACCCGGCCTGGTCATCGTTGATTCGATCCAAACCATGACCAGCCAGGACGCGTCCGGCGGCCCAGGATCATTAAACCAAACCCGCCTGGCTACCAATCTCTGGCGCCAATTTGCCAAGGAAACGGCCACTCCAGTTTTTCTCGTCGGCCACGTTACCAAGGGCGGGCTCATCGCCGGCCCAAAAACCTTAGAGCACATGGTTGATGTTGTTTTGTCATTCGTCGGCGACCGCCAACAGCAATTGCGCCTCTTGCGGGCAACTAAAAATCGCTTTGGCCCTACCGCCGAGGTTGGAGTTTGGCAAATGACCGACCACGGCCTCGAAGAAGTCGACCCCGGTCAGCTTTGGCAGCAAAAAGACAAACCGCCGATTGGGGCGGCGGCCACTATAGTTTTGGAAGGCAACCGGCCCTTAACTTTAGAAATTCAAGCTCTAGTTAGCCAAAGCTTTCTACCCACACCCAAACGAGTTATCAACGGACTTGACTATAACCGGGCCCAAATTGTCTTGGCCGTCCTCCAAAAATACCTCCGCCTTCCCCTTTACAAATATGATGTTTTTGTCAATGTTAGCGGCGGCCTGCAAACCCGGGAACCGGCGGCTGATTTGGCCCTGGCGGCCAGCATTTTGTCATCCTACTATAACCGGCCCCTGCCCAGCGACAGCTGGTTTTTAGGGGAAATTTCTCTCTTGGGCGAAATCCGCCCGGTCAACCAACTGGCCCGGCGGCAGAAGCAAGCCCAAAGCTTAGGGTTGAAAAAAGCCTATTCATGGGAGAATTTAACCAACTTGCGCCAACTGGTGCCTCTCGTTCGCCCCAGTAAATAATTGGTGGAGATGCCCCGCTGCGAACGGGGGTCCAGAAGCTGTCTTCGAAAAGCGTCTCCAGGCTCAGGCAACGGAAAAACCGCAAAGTTGGCCGTTGCCACCCAAACTCTTTGCGGGTGATTGCCAAATTACCAGACTAGCTACGGCAATCAAATAGCTCGTCGGGTCTGGCTGGGTTGACACCGAACCAAACCTGGCCAGACGCAAGTTTTGGTCCGATGCTTACGCTCAAGCAATGGCGTAAGAGAAATTCATGTCTTGTTCGGCATGATTTTTTGGTTCTGTTTAACGCCGCTGAACCAACGGCGGCCTGCAGCTTTTCAAAGTCCACTCCTGTCGAATCAATTCATCCCCAGGAATGATTTATTATACCATAAATAACAAATTCCAAGCACCAAACCTCAAACAAATCCTAATTACCAAAATCCTAAATCCTAAACAATGACCAAATTACCAAATGACCAAAACAAAAGACGTCACCTCTTGTCATCCTGAGGAGCGAAGCGACGAAGCCCCCCCTCGGTAGGGGTAAAGATCTAGCGAGCTGAGCGAGCGCATGAGGGTTTAAATTATAGAATTGCGCTTCGCTAGATTTTTACCCCGACTCCGCCGTCCGCCAGCTGGCGGAGGCGGAACGTCCTGGGGCTTCGCTTCGCTCAGAATGACGCGGTTTAAATATTTTGGTCATTTGAATTTGTTTAGGATTTGGGTCATTAGGATTTAGTGCTTTTTATTCCTACCTAGTTCCTAGTTCTATTTCTACTTTCCACTTTAACTTCTTTTTCACTTTTCCAAGTTCTAAGTTCCGAGCTCTGAGTTCTAAATTTTGTGGATGCGGCAGGATTCGAACCTGCGACCCCCGACTTATAAGATCGGTGCTCTAACCGCTGAGCTACGCATCCCTAGCCAATTATACAACCTGGTGTATCATAAAGTATGCGCTGGTCAACTTTTTTACTCATCTGGGCTATTGCCTTCCTCGCCGCCGCCCGGCTAATAGTCATCCACCACAATATCCACCGCCATCCCCATCTCCCCCAAACCCAAATCCAATACTGGGAAGACATTGTCCGCCAACATCCTCATTATGCCGATGGATGGGAAAAATTGCACGACTTATGGCAAACTATTGACCCTTCGTTAGCTAAGTATTGCCACCAACAAGCAGTTGCTAACGCCCCCTGGCGCTTTGCCCGTTAAGAAGCTTTTTCTTCGCCGCCCGCCTTCTCGCCCTCTTGACCAGCTTTGTTCTCTCCGCCTTCTTTCGCTTCACCCTCTTCAGTCGGTTTTTCGCCCTCGCCTTCGGCTGCTTCGCCCTCGGCTGCCTCGGCCGGCTTTTCTTCTTCCTTGGTCACTGCTTCAATCTTAACCACCACCTGGTCTTCGCCCGCCTGGGGGGCAACTTTTTGGCGGTCAATGTCCAAATCCTTGACGGTAATTTGCTGGCCAACCTGGTCTAGTTTACTGACATCAACACCGATTTCTTCGGGCAAATCTGTCGGCAAAGCCTCAACTTCCAATTCATTGATAACCTGAACCAAAACTCCCTCGCCCCGTTCGACTGCCGGCGCTTCGCCGCGGACCACGACCGGAATTTCTGCTTTAACCTTTTCACTTAAATCAACCTGGTAGAAATCAAGGTGGATTAACTGGTCGCTGACCGGATCATATTGGGGATTTTTCATCAGCGCCGGGCGCGGCTTCTTCTCGCCGGCAACTAGAATATCAACCACATTAGTTTCACCATACTGGTCTAAAAATTTTGCTGCCTCGGCCAAATTTACCTGAACCATTAGCGATTTAATATTGTGGCCATAAATATTAGCCGGCAAAATGCCCTGGCGGCGGAGTTTTTTGACCTGGTGGCCCCGCAGGCGGCGTTTTTCGACCGGCAACTGGGGACGGCTACTTTTTGCCGCCGGCCGAGCTGTTTTCTTGGTCTTAGAAGCCGCCCTTTTGGCGCCTGTTTTTGCTGCCATCGTGGTCTATTCTACCCAACGCTAGGAGATAAATCAAGGGGAGCGATAACTGCGGAGGGCTTCGCCCAAGAAGCGGCGGGCCAGGCGGCTTTGGGCTACCAACGATGAATAGTGATGATGGCGGTAATCTTGGTAAGCCTGGGCCAGATAATCTTTGGCTTCCTGGAAAGCTTGTAGGGCTGCAGCGTTCAAATGGCGGTGGCGGCGGCGCCAGAGGCGGAAAAGACGGTTAGTTAGGGAAAAATAACGTCGGGTTCGGTAATATTCACGGCGGGCCGTCCAGCTGTTGACCCCAAGATCATCCTGGTTGGCAATTATTGCCTGGGCAAAACAATCGATCAGCGGCTGGCTGGCTAGTTGGTTGGCGGTTAAATTTTCCCGCCGGAAAGCAAAGAGTTTAGCTAATCCCGTATCTAAATCTTGTTCCTGCTGGCGATGGTTGTGGGCTAAAGTATTCCGGAAAAGAGTCTCCAAATCATCTAGGTTACCAGATTGGTGGTTTTGGCGTAAAAGGGCCAGCTCGTCCTGGCAATGGCGGATGGCGTCGGCAAAAGAAGCCAGCGGGGCTGGGCGGGGGTTTTGGAAATTAATGGCAAAATGGTAGGTTTCTGTTTCTCCGGGCTGAACCGGCGCCCGGTAATAGTTGTAATAGTCGCCTTGGGGAGTCAGCCGGGCCAAGAGAAGGTGGCTGGTGCCGCTGGCTGTGGCTGTCAGTTGGGCTGCAAATTCGCCCGGGGCCGGTTGGGGAATAATCACAAAACCCTGGCTGTCGGGATGGTAAGTATGCCCCTGGCTGTCAGTCACCACCGTCGTCACCGGCGAGCCAACCAAAAAAATCAAGGTGTTGTTGCGGGCTAAAAGAGAATGGTGTTCGATGATTTGGCCGGAAAGACCCAAAATATTCATAATTTCCTGAATAGCAGCTGGCTCGGAAGCCAATTGGTGGTGGGAAAAATTAAAATGGTGGATGTGCTGGTTCAAAGCCGCGCTCGACGCCAAAACCGTCCCGTCGCCAGAACCATTTATCACCCGCCGCGGCGAGCCATCGGGCCAGAGATTCCAAAATTTATCTTGGCTCGTTTGGGAGCGGAACCAAAGCCAGCGCGGAGTGTTGACACCATTTTCGCCAACAAAAAATTCTACCGGATAATTATGAGCCTGAAAATCTTGATTAAGGGCTGGCAGGAAATTGTTGGCAAAATGGATTTGGCCGGCCGGGATAAGGCGGCGGTTGCGCTTGATAAAATCAAAAGTTGGGACAATATCTTGAAAACCAGGTGCTTCCTGGCGCACCACTTCGGCCGGGCTGGTATAAAAAACGCTCCGGGCTGTCAGCAATAATTTGTTGGCCACCCCAACCCAGCTAAAACGGTCGTAAGCCTTGCCGCCGGCCAAAGCTTCATAAGCCTGGACTGCCCCTTGGTGCGGCGAGCCAAGGGTAATCACTTTAGCCACCCGCTCGGCTTGGGGGTCATATTGCTGCAAATAAGCCCGGGCAACAACGCCGCCCAAGCTGTGACCCACCAGGGCAACTTTCCGCCCGGCCGGGATATGCTGGTGAAGAAAAGTGTCAAGTTCGGCGGTCGTCTCGCTAATATGCTGGCGCCAGTCATAATAAAAGGGGTAAAACTGGGTGTCGCTATGAGCCAGGGTATCGATAAGGCTTTGATAAAATTCGGCCAGCGGCGTTAGCTGCCATTCGCTTTGCGGCCGCCTTTGCCCCAGCAAAATTGCCTCCGTGTTCCAACTGCCTCCTAATCCTGGCAAGAACACCACCACCGGCTTTTCCTCCTCCCCACTCGTAATCCGAATGTAGTCGATAGAAAATGACGGCCAAACAACTGTGGTTACCGTTTCTTCCGGGTTACCTATCCAAATTCTAGTTAATTTTCTATTCGTGTGCACAGATTGAAATGTGTGCCCATTAACAGTGGCACTAAAAACACCGTTTACATACTCAATCTTCAAAACTACACCAGAGGCAGCAATATTAGGAGGAGCAACATAGAAAGAGCAGTCAGCTTGACAAGTACCAGAAGCGTCAGGAAGATTAGATGTAAAGTTTATCGAACCATCCGCCATCGGCCATATTTTAAAAAGACCTTCAGTAGCAGGAGGGCTAAAGTGAATCCTACCAGAATAAACATTGTCGCCCAAAACCACCCCCGCGCCGAAATTAAGAAAACCTTGAAAATATTTCACCTTTATTTCTAGTGTAAATTTCTGTAAAGATTCAGTAGGAAGCATGTTTTTGGTAAAAAGGTAAGGGTAAAGGTGTCCCGGGGGTGCCGAAAAAGAAATCTCATCTTGCCCTAATACAATGTTATTATTCTCATCTATTAGTTGCCAATCGGCGGAAAAGCCCCCGTTGAATTCATCGTGCCATATATAATCTGCGGCAAGACTCAGTTTTGCAAAGAAGAGAAAAAAGGCAAGAAGGGGTAACGCTAATGTTAAAAGAATTGTTTTAAAACGAGCCTTTTTCACATTAATCTAATGTATAACTTTGTGTTATCCTTGTCAATAGTATGACAATTAGCGCAATTATTATTGCCTATAACAACGAAAAAACCTTGCCGCTTTTGCTAAAAAGCTTGCGGAACCAAAAAACATCAGACAAAAACTTTTTACAAGAGGTTTGGATAATAGATAACCACTCGCAGGACAAAACTCTTTCCATATGCAAAAAATATGCCCGAAAAAGTAATAATCCTTTTAGATTACAATGCATCTATAGTGCCGCTAATCTCGGTTTTGCAAAGGGTGTCAATCAAGCACTGCCCAAAATATCCAAAAGCAATGATATTCTGCTAATAAACCCTGACATTATATTACAAAAACAAGCATTAGCTAATTTACATTATTACCTACAGCACTATCCTGCGATTCAAATAGCTGGTGCATTACTATCTCGTACACCTTCATTACTAAGATATACTCATCCCCTCCCTGACCAACTTAAAGAACTCCACGGGACGTATGTAAGAAAACCCAATATTGGAACAGCTATTTTTGATTTTACCAACATCAAAAAAATATGGCCTAATAATATTTTTTCGCGCAAATTTTATTACACGGATATTCTCACCATGCTTCCACATACTCATCGCCCTATTCCAGTAGATGCAGTATCAGGAGCTTTCATGTTCATAAGAAGACATATCTTTAACCATATTAAATTTGACAATCAGTTTTTTCTTTACTTAGAAGATGTAGATTTTTGCATTAGAGCCAAACACTATGGATATCAGGCATATTTGCTTCCTTATATTGCAGGTTTCCATAAAGCTGGTAGCAGTTCCCCAAACAAATATAAAGTGAATTACAATGCTTGGTGTAAATCTCGCGACTTATTTTTTAAAAAACATTTTAAACGTGCATACATATGGTTACACATAATGTTTCTCATGGATATGTGGCTTACACAAATCAAACATAAGGTTTTTGATTAGAATCCTTTCTCTACTCCTCCCTCCACACCTTCTCCACCATCTCGCCAAAAGTGGGGTCGGAAGAGCAACAGAGTAGTTTTTTATCCCGCCGAAGTTTTCCCCAAAAAGTTTTCCACAATAAGTCAAAATAGCCGCCAAAGGGATAATTTTATACCTAAATTGTACAGAGGGTAAACTATAAGATACAGAATTTTGGAAGGTCTAGAAACTATAGGACTTGACAAGTTTTTATTAGGGTGCTATAAAAATTTATGATGAAAATGCAAAGATGGTTTTGGCAGAAAAATAGGCCGAAAAGAAAGGCTGTTGCCAAAGATGATATCCAGGCGCAATTAAGGAAGGCTGTCCAATTAGGGGGTAAATTGTTGTTGACAAGCTAAAAAAAAGAGCATCGCTACCGCCACTCCAAAAACAGGCAGGAATGCGAATAGCAATGCCCTTTAAACAATTATAAACAATTGCCCCTAAAAGTCAACATGGGGGTGGTGTGAGGGGCAGGCACAACACCCCCGCCAATTTTTCCCCACGCCAACTTTATTTATAATAGTCTATGAAACTTCTAGTTATACCGTGGGTTCTTATTGGCTGGCTTCTGTTCGCCCTGCCAGTTTGGGCTTCTCAACCGGCAGAGATAAAAATTAACCAACCAGCCTTCCGGCCTCTCCAATTCCAAACCCAAGTCTGGGCCAGTGTCGGCGACTATCTTTATGACATTGACGGCTATACCGCTCCCAACGCCAAGGTCCACCTTGTTTCTAGTCAACGGACCGTCGAGGCAACCACCTTTGCCGACAAACAGGGCCATTTTGTCTTCCACCGCCTCCTCAGCCACCGCCAACCGGGCATGTTTTGCTTCTTTCAAGAATACCAGGGCCTATCAAGCCCGCCGCTTTGTCTCTGGCCGCCCCTCACCGGCCGCCAGCGCCGCCTCCAAGGCGTTCTCTTACCCCCGTTGGTTTCCCTCCACCTTAGCCAACAGCCCGGCCAGGCAACTTATCTCTTCGGCTGGACCATCCCCAACAGCCAATTGGCCTTGCTCCAATTCCGGCACCGCCACTGGTGGGATTTCCTGCGTCTCAGCTTGACCAGCCGGGCCGCCCCCCTCATCAAAGCTGACAATCACGGTTATTTTCGCCTTCCTTTAGGGAAAACTGGTTGGGGGCGGGTTGTGGTCGGCAGCCGTTTCCGGCAAAGCCTCACCCCGCCCAGCTATAATCTCGCCTGGCGCGGCTGGAATATTGGCGTTTGGCTCCGCCAGCAACTAGCCGTGGTCTGCCAAACTCTCTGTCATTGGCCGCTGCTTTGGTTTTTGGAGTTAATTGTTCTTGTCGGCCTAGTTGGCCATGTTTTCCGCAAATCAGCTTAAAGAACAGCTTTTCCGCTGGCGCTATTATTTTCTCCTTAGCCTCGGCTTTCTGGCTATTGGCCTCGGCTTAGACCAACTCCACCAAGCTATGAATACCCAAGTGGAAATTATCATTCCCACTCCCACGCCCTTTTCCCTTACCGTAGCCATTAGCGGCGCCGTCCGACATCCCGGGGTTTACCATTTTGACCGCCCGGCTCGCCTCCAAGACCTTCTCGTTGCCAGCGGCGGCCTAAGCCAAAATGCCGACCGGGCCTGGGTAGCCCGCTCCCTCAATCTGGCCGCTCCCCTCCAAGACGGCCAAAAGATCTACATCCCTCGCCCCGGCGAAGCCGTTGCCGGCCAGCAAACTTTCACCATCTCCCTCAACCAAGCCAGTCAGCAAGATTTGACCAATCTGCCCGGAGTCGGCCCCCACCTCGCCCAAGCCATCATCACCTACCGCCAAAAGCACCGCGGTTTCCGGACGCTGAGCGAACTCCAGGCAGTCCCCGGCATCGGCCCTAAACTATTCCAAAAGCTCCGCCCCTTCCTCCGTCTCTAAGACCCAAAATCGATTCCCAAAACTTGGTCGCGGTTTAGTTGACCGCTAAAAATTATCCCTCCCTGGGTTGTCGTCGCCGCCCGGCTGACATTGAGCGGCTGGAGGCTGGCCGGGTAGTTAACCAAAAGGGTGTAAGGCGAAAAACCATAGCCAGGCTGCTTTTGCCAATAGAAAACATAACGCCAGCGGGGGTGGCTAATTTTGTTGTCGAGGCGGTAGCGAACAATTAGCTGGCGGCGGCTATTGACCGGCACCGAAAACCAAAAGCCAATTTCCTGGTAGCCGGCAACAAATTTTTGGTCAATTTTCTCGGTTGGAAGGGCTTTTTCTTGGCCGTCAGGATAGCCAATGGCCACCGATTCTAGCTGGCTGGCCGGCGGCAAAAGGAGGCGGCAATAATTTTGGTAATCGCCACCGGGCCACTCCCGGGTTTGGGCGGTGTTTTCATAATTGATTTCCAAACGGTGGTCAATGGCTTTGGAGCTGATATCCACCCGTTCGGCCAGCGAGCGCTTGAGGAAATAGTTAGCTTTGTTGACGCCAACATTAGCCTCAACGATGTAAAGGTAATCTTGGCGGGTGTTAGGTTGGGCTGGCAAAACCACCACCCGGCCGTCCCAGCCCAACTGGTGGACCAAGGCCTCAGCCTGGGAATCGGCAAACCAAAGGAGCATCTCCTTTTCCTGAAAATTCTGCCAGAGGGCGCCCAAAAGAGCCAGGGGCGAGTAATTGCCGGCCTGGATACCGGCTAAAATCTGTTGGCCCAAAAGGTTGAGAAAGTCGGCCTTTTGGTGAGAACCGGGAAAACTGTTCCGCTCGGCATAAAATTCCGCCCGGGCAAAAAGGTTGGCGGCGCTAATTTTTTCCTTAATCGTCGGCAACTCAATCGGGCCGGTAAAAGCCAGCAAGTTCTGAACCGCCTTGAGGGTAATTGCCAAAACAAATTGCGGCTTTTTCTGGATTTCCTTCTCTAAAAACCAGCTGGCCCGGCGGGCATTGCTGGCAAAATCTGGCGACCAGTTCGAATCGCGGAGATACCAGTTGCCCTCGCCTAAATACTGGCGAATGGGCGGTGGCGGCTCGACATGGCCCTTGAGCTGGCCGTCAGCTTGGTAAACATCCAAAACCTGAAAATCTTTTAATTGCGCCTTTTTGAGGGTAATTAAGCCTAAAGATCCGATAAATCCCCCACCGGGACGCAACTCGCTGTTGTTTTCCAAAAGGGCCAACCCCAAAAGAGACGGCTGTTTTTGCAACCAGAACCAGAGACGAACAATCTCCGGCCATTTTTCCCCGGTGGCCAAGATTTCCTTGGCTCGGGCAGTTTTCCCCTGCCAGCGGCGGGGCAGATAAGGCTGCCATTCTTGATTCAAAAGAAGAAAGCGCTCCAAAGAGTGGTAAAAATTATCGCCGGCAGCCACCAGCTGGTATTGCTGGTCGGGGCGGCTCGGGCCAGTTAGCTGGCGGCTGGCCGCCCAAAGTTGGCTGGCAGCCAGCAAAAGTTGGCCACCGCTCGCCAGCCAATCGCTGCCCAAAAGGAGACGCGACTGCTGGCCAAAATAAAGCCAGGCAAAGGGCAGCCGCTGGAGAAGAATCTGGTTGTTGGTCCCCAAACGCTGGGCCCGGGCTCCCCACCGCCCGCCGGCCGCCGCCTGGTTAGCCCGCAGCTTCTGGTAGCCTTGCCAAAGATACCAATGGCCCAAAGCTAAATTAGTCACCGCCACTAAAAACGGCAAAAGCCAAAGCAGGAGGGGAAAAACAAGCATCCCCCAAAGCC
>JALWDZ010000011.1 GCA_027039485.1 Candidatus Shapirobacteria bacterium | reverse complement strand
AAAAAATAGCCTTCTTTTTTTTATTTTCCATTATAGCAAGCTTTTCATTTGCCTCCCGGGTTCAGGCAGCTTCTAATTTATCTTGGGTGAAAAATAAATTTGGAATTCATTTATTAGACGACGCTGGTGATTTGGCTCCAGCCCAAAAACTATTAAACAACAATCATGGCGATTGGGGGTGGGTAGTTTTGGTCCTTCGCAATAATGATCTTAATGAGCAAAAATGGCAAAATATTTTTGATCTTTGCCGCCGCAACCATCTTTTACCTGTAATCCGTTTGGCCACTCATCCTCGGGGGCAAATTTGGGTAAAGCCCACTTTGGCAAACATTAGCCGCCAAGCAAAATTTTTGGACAAGTTGCTTTGGCCTAGCGAAGAACGGTTTATTATTATTTTCAACGAACCTAATCGGAGTGACGAATGGGGTGGCCGAGCTAATCCTCGGGAATACGGCTATTTTTTGCAACAAACAGTTCGGGCATTCCGCCGCCAACCAAAAAGATTTTTCCTTATCGGTGCCGGTTTGGACTTAGCGGCTCCTAATTATCCCCCGAAATACTACTCGGCAGAAAGTTTTTATCGCCAACTTTTGCAAGCATATCCTAATATTTTCAATTCTTTAGATGGCCTGGCTTCCCATTCTTACCCCAATCATGGTTTCCGCGGTTCTCCTTATGATTGGGGGAAAACCAGCATTCATGGTTATCTTTGGGAACTTCGCTATTTACGCAACTTAGGAGTGAAAAAAAAGTTGCCAGTCTTTATTACTGAGACTGGTTGGCCCCATCGTCAAGGCAAAAACTACAATCCGAGCTTTTTGCCCGATTCCCTTATTGCTCAATATTTAACAGCGGCGATTCGTAGTTGGCTAGCTGACTCGCGGGTAGTTATGTTTTCTCCTTTTCTTCTCCATTATTCCTTACCCCCTTTGGACCATTTTAGTTGGCAGAAAAATAACGGCCAGTTCTATTCCTACGCTAAAATTTTCCTAGATTGGCCCAAGCAGGCTAATAAGCCTCCACAGCTGACCAGGGCGAAAATAATTGCCAAGCGCATTCCTTTTCTTGTAACTCCTGGGCGAAAGACAAAAGGAAATTTGCTTCTAAAGAATACTGGTCAGACTATCTGGAAAAATAAAGCAGCCGAATATTGCTTTGCTCCGTTAGATGAAATGAGTGGTCCACTTTGTGCCAATTTAGCAACGCCAATTTTACCAGGGCAACAGGCATGGTTTTCTTTTTCTTTCTTGGCTCCGCAACATACTTCCTGGCTATTTTTTCATTGGCAAGGCGTAGAGAATAACTTGAAACATCATCTCTTTATCTTGCCAAAGCAAACCCTCGCTAGTGATTATTATGTACCAAGGCTAAACAAGGTGGCATATTTAGCTAATGATTTGCAGCGTTATCTTAAGCATTTTTCTTGCAAGATAAAAGAGCTTTTGCTAAAGTAATCTTATGGAAAAAGAACGGCAAATTGGCCTTGACGGGCGTAAAAAAGAACGCCTCCATCAAAAGGTGCCGCAAATGGCAGTACAAATAATAGCTTGGCTGGCCGGCAGTTGGTGGGGAGTTATTCTCCACGCTTTGTGGTTTGGTATTTGGCTTACTTATCATTTTAACATTGACCTCCTCACTTTAGCCGTTTCTCTCGAGGCAATTTTCTTGGGTATTTTTCTCTTGATGGCTTCTAACCAAGCCGAAATAGAGAGAGATCGTCGCGAAGCTGCCGCTCAGAAACGTTCCCAAGAAATCGTTGACAAAATTTTAGATATCGGCGTTAAACTAGACCGCCAACAGCAGCAAATCCTTAAGCTTCTCACTGACCTCCAAAAACAATCCTAGATTTAGTGACTTTAGAAGTCTATTTTGCTAAAATTCACTGCAGGGGCCGCGGTGCTGGAATTGGTAGACAGGCGAGACTTAAAATCTCGTGTCCTTCGGGACGTGAGGGTTCGATTCCCTCCCGCGGCACCGGGGGTTGGCGCAATTGGCAGCGCGCACGGTTTGGGACCGTGAGGTTGGCAGTTCGAGTCTGCTACCCCCGACCATGGTGGCTGTAGCTCAATTGGCAGAGCATCCGCCTGTGGAGCGGAGGGTTGAGGGTTCGATTCCCTCCAGCCACCCCTTAGTCCCCGTAGCTCAGTTGGAAAGAGCGTCCCGCTTCTAACGGGAAGGTCGAGGGTTCGAATCCCCCCGGGGACACTCTAGATTTAGATACGAAAAACTGGCTGGCGGCGAAGATTATATGTTTCTGGATAAAAGAGGAAAACCGCCGGAGTATCTTCCACTAGAAAACGCTGAAAATCAGCGTAAATCTGTTTTCTTTCCGCTTTGACTAAAGTTCGCCGGCCGTTTTCTAGCAAGGTATCGATGCGAATATTTTGGTAATGGGTGATATTGCCTGGCTGATGGGAGTGCCAAAAATAATATTGATCAGGGTCAGGAGGAATGTAGCCATATCCTAAAAAGGCGTCAAAATCGTCCTGGGGTGTTACTCCGCTAACCACTTTTATTTTAGTGGTAACGCCTAATTGTTGCCATTTATTTTGAATTACTTCGGCAGTTTTTAAAAGATCGGCCAGCGTCCAAAGAGTAAGCGAAAATTTACCCGTTTTAGCTTTTTTAAGAATTGCCTGGGCATGATTTAAGTTATAGTTATAAGTTTTAACATTGTGATTGTAGGCCCAAGAAAAAGGAGAAATAGGCGTGAGGGCCCGCTTTTCTCCTACTGGTTTAGGAATGGTATAAGCCAAAGCTTGGCGTACTCTTTTATTATCAAGGGGCGGCTTAGCGAGATTAAAAAAAACAGCCACATATTCTTTTACCAGACCATGTTCTGGACTAATAAGTAAATGGGGGTATTTTCGGAAAAAGGCAACATTTTTTAGACCCCATGCCTCATGAATTTCTCCTAAAAGGAAGGCATTTCGCAAATCTTCTTGAGTAGGATAAAAATGAAAAACGATCTTTTGACCCTGTTTGTTTTCCAAAACCAAAATGTTAATAATGTCTCCCCGTCGGAAACGCAGCTTTCTAATTTTATATTCTCCTAGGCCAACGATGCGTCGGCGCCAAAGAGGACGAGAAACAGCTACTAGAAACGGGGCAAAGGGTTCGGGCAAAGTAAAACGAATTTGGTAGTTGTTGACAACTTGCATTTTGGCAGGTTTGAGAATGTAATTAATATCTTGGGCAACAAACTTTTTTCCATCGTGCCAATGAAGATCACGGCGGAGAAAGAAAGTGTAGCGGGTGCCAGTGCTGTCAATTTCCCATTTAGTGGCTGCTCCCGGATGAGGGTTGCCACTTTTATCTAAAGTCGTTAAACCAAAAGAAATTAGTTGGCGAATATTGTCGGGAAGAGTGTCTAAGGTGTAATTGCCCACCACGCCGATTTGTCTATTATTAAGGTGGTAATGCCGGAGAAATTGATAACCCTCTTTTTGCCATAAAACATAACTGGCTAAGCTAGCAAAAAATCCCAAGAGAAGAAATTTGTAATTAATCCGCAAAAAATAGCGTATTTTCTTCATTCAGCCAAAAACTAGCCGCAAACCGGAAATAAGAGTAAAGAGAAGTAGAATGGCAATTGTGAAAAAGAAAGATATCCGCTCCCAACCCCGTAAAGTCAGCGTGGGGCGAAACCAATTGGGCGAATTTTCGTCGGCAACAGGCGGCCTTAGCAAAATTAAAACAATTGCTACTGTCCCTAAAATAATTTGCAAGAACTGCAAAATTGTCGCCATAGTACTTTAAAAGAGCCAACGGAAAAGGCCAATAATGATATTTAGGCTAAAAGCAGCTGCTACGTAGGCCCAGAAGCCAGAGAAGGAAAAAGCCGGGACAACAAAACCGTTGCTTTGGAAACCGGCAAAAGCGAAAGTTTTAACCTGGAAAGAGGGCACTGCCGCGGTTGCCAGAAAAAGTGCCAAAACATCAATAAGCCAACGGAGGCTGCCGAGAGTAACTATATTTACCGGAAGAAAAAGAAGTTTGACCAAGGGTTTTAAGAAATATTCGAAAATGGTAAGAAAGAGGGCCGCTTCGATTACGGTGAGATACCCATTAGCGAAAACAAAGACATGGCCAAGTTGGGCTACCGCCAAAAGGCTCAAGATGCCAATGAGCCAATACTTTAGCAACTTTTTCATACCCTAGCTTAGCAAAAAGTTTTTCCTTTAGCAAACTAAAATAATTTTCTAGTTTGGTGAAAAAATATTAGAAAGATAATTAAACTTAAAGCAAAAACAAGAAGATAAAAACGAAAAGCATTTATTATAAGCAAGTAAAAATGTTGTCCTAGGGGAGCTTGAGCCAAAACAGGTTGGCCATTGATAGTTGTTTTGAAAATAAAAGTCTTGGGAAAAGGAAAAATAAACGGAGAAAAGTTAACCTGGAGCGTCATCTCGCCGAAAAGAGGAAGATAATCAATTTGTCCCTGCTGTATCTGGTGACGATCTAATAAAAGCTGGTAAGGAACACCGTCAATATTGATAAAGCTTTTATTTTGAACGCTGAATATTAGCTGGAGGCGAGGATGAGACCAAGAGGCTATCTTTTTAACATTTTGAAGTGTTAACGATAAAGATGGCTGGTTGTTAGGAACGTATAACTGGCGGGCAAAATGAATATCCCAGCTTTTTCCTAAAGCATAACTGCCCGGTGGGGCGGGCTGACGGTCGTCACTCCCATGAATAACCAAAGCAAAATGGTTCAGATCAAAGCGCGAGAAATAATCAATCCCGCCGGTGGTGTTGCCCCAGGTGGGATCGACCTCGACCCAAAGTTTCTTAGTTTTGTCCCAGTATTCGGGCCAGGCGTGAAGAGCTTGTTCGCCGCCAGGACGCAGTTTAGGATTGTTAGTATAAGCATAACCTTCAATTTCTCGAGCCGGTATTCCTGCTGCTCGGGCCAAACTTATAAACAAATCAGTAAATTCTGTACAAACCGCATTTTGCGGATGCAAGAAAGCATCTAGGCCGCCTCGCCGCCGAATGGCACTGGGTGAAGCCAGGTGATAATTGAGGTGATGGACTACAAAATTATAAATATTGGCAGGCGTTTTTAATTGCTGGGCTTTTTGCTTAATGCGCGGGTCAGTAGCTGGCCATAATGGAGTGGCTTTTAGGAATATTTCCGGTTTGGTTAGTTGATTATAAAAAGCCCTCCGTTCTGGCGAGGCAAAAAGAAGGGCTTGACCGCTAACGGTCACATTTTTTGTCTCCCCCGGAGCTAATAGATAATGGGCTAGCCAATTAGAGTCTTTATTGATAGATATTTGTTGGGGCAAGGGATCAAAAAGGCGGAAAAGAATATTTTGGTAGTTCGTTATTGGCGGGAGAGGGATTAATTGCTCTTCCCATTGCTTGCTTTGGTTACTAATTTGATAATGGAAAGTGAAATCGAAGGCTTGAAAGTCGGCAAAACTCAAGGCAATCACGCCTTCTTGGAATTGGCTCTTCTCAAAAACTAGCCGGCGCTTTTGGCCAAAAACAATGTTTTCACTAGGTGTAACCGAACTGTGGGCTAAATTATGAAAGCTTAGAGGAACCCAAACAGTGGCCCTATATTCCTGAAATTTTTGGATGTCTTTAGGAGAGGGCAGCACCAGATACCAAACCTGTCCCCGATGCTCGGCAAAATGGGGCCAATAATAGGTGACTGTAAAACGCGTTTCTTTTCCCTTGCCCACACCAGGCTGGTTGAATTTTAACTTTAATTGCCAGCTATCTTTCAGGTGCTTTTTTTCCTCGATAATATTGCCCTTCTGGTCATAAGCGCTGATATTGCTGGCCTGACCAGGAAGAGAGGCGATAAATTCTTGGGGGTAAATATTGGCGAAATTGTTTGCCAGAACAGTTTTTTCCACTACCTGAGCCCCACCACGGCTATCTATTTGATAAGATAATTGTTGACGAAGAGTAAATTCGTCTAAGTTAGCCGCCCGACTTGGAAAACCTAAAAGGAATACCGAGATAAGAAAGGCAAGAAGGCAGAGTAATTTTTTCATTATCTAGTTTTACCATAAGAATGTAGAAAAGCAAACGCTTGACTTCGGGTTTTTTTCGTGTTTTAATCCTTTATGGCCAGTCCAATTCTTTACCGCCGCCAGCGAGAACTATTAAATTTTCTCGAAACTTACGTTAGTAAATATGGCTACGCCCCTACCCTGAATGAAATGGCGGCTGCCCTGCATATTTCTGCTCCATCTACAATTTATGGCCACCTGCATGCTTTGGAAAAAAAGGGTTTCATCCGCCGCTATCGGGGAGCCATCCGCGGTATTGAACTTTTAAGAACAACTCTCCCCTACCAACAAGTGGAATTGCCCATTTTGGGTTTTATTGCTGCCGGGGCACCAATTCAACCTTACACAGATCCTGAAGCAACACTTCTGGTTCCCGCAAACATGACCCCAAAACGCCACCCAGCTTTTGTTCTTCAAGTAAAGGGAGAATCTATGGTAGAAGAAGGCATTTTAGACCAAGATTATATTATTGTGGAAAAACGGGAAGACGCTAAGAATGGCGATATTGTTGTTGCTGAACTAGCAAATGGTTTTGCTACGGTAAAAAAATTTTACCGCGAAAAGGATAAGGTTCGCCTTGAGCCAGCTAATAGCCAAATGAAACCCATCTTTGTAAAAGATGTTACTATTCGCGGGCGAGTAGTTGGAGTAATTCGCCATCTAAATTAATGGCCAAAACGGGTACCCTCTTTTTAGTCGCCACCCCAATCGGCAATTTGGAAGATCTCAGTTGGCGGTCAAGTAGAATTTTAAAAGAAGCAGATTGTATTATTGCTGAGTCATTAGCAAAAGCCCGTCGCCTTTTAGGATTCTTAAAAATCAAAAATAAACCCATTATTCTTTTTAGGGAAGACAACTCTTTGCGCCAATTACCCAAAGTTATCAAAATGCTAACCACCGGAAAGAAGTGTGCTTTAATTAGCGATGCTGGCTATCCTCTGGTTGCCGATCCCGGTTTGTCTCTAGTCCAGGCGGCAATTGCTAAAAATATCGCCCTGGAAAGCATTCCCGGGCCATCTGCAGTCATGGCTGCTTTGGTAGTATCTGGTTTTGACGCTCACCGCTTTGCTTTTTTGGGCTATTTCCCCCGTCATCAGCGCCGTCGAGAAAAGTTTTGGCAAACTTTAATTGCTCTGTCAAAAACCGGTATCAAGACGGTTGTTTTCTTTGAAGCTCCAGATCGCCTGGCGTCCGCTTTAGAATTTTTAGCCCAAAAAGATGCTACACTAAAAGTAGTGGTGGCTAAAGAATTAACTAAAAAATTTGCTCAAATATACCGCGGCCAAGCCAAGGACTTGGCGGAAGAATTTAGCCGCGAAGCTATTCGCGGCGAGATCACAGTTATTCTTCGATTACCATGAAAATTCCTTTTTCCGTTTTAAGAAAAGCGGCCCTAGCTTCCCTACAACACCCCGGAGAGGCAACTCCTTTGCCTAAAAATGAGAAACCAGGCTTTTCCCATCTCTATCTTTGTCGCCATGCCCAAACTTACGACAATATCCGGCGAATTTTTTCGGGGCGGCGCAATAGTCATCTTACCCCGGAAGGGCAGCGCCAAGCAAAACGTTTAGCTCAGGAGTTAAAAAATAAGCATTTTGACCTTTTTATTATTTCGCCCCTGGCGCGCTGTCGGGAAACTTTGCAGCCCCTTCGCCAGATTTACCCGCAGACCCCCGTGCTTTCTGACCCCCGCCTTTTGGAACGAGATTATGGACAATTGACAGGCACTAGCAAAAGGAAATTAATGAAGCAAAACCCCCGCTTGGCGGTTCTTTATCGACGAGCTTATGATTTTCCCCCTCCCGGGGGAGAAAGCCTGAAGATGGTAAAAACACGGGTTTGGCCTTTTTGCCAATGGCTAAAAGATTACCTCGAAGAAAAGGAAAGAAATGTTTTGGTTTGCTGCACTAACAATACTATGCGTTTGATCCGGCAATTTTTCGAAAAGCTCCCCCTTTTACAAATGCTCACTCTAGAAAATCGTTATGCTGACTATGCTGTCTATTCGGTTCCGGTTATCGGGAAGAAATAAGATCCTTTTCTGCTTGGGCGATTAATTTCCTGGTTTTATTGATAACATCAGGATTAACTGAAATGCTGGTAATCCCCCAACGAACTAGCTTTTTTACTAATTTGGGGCGATTGCTAGGCGCTTGGCCGCAAATAGAACTAGTTACTCCAGCAGCTGCTGTCGCCTTTATAACTCGCCTAATAGCCCAGAGAACCGCTTTGTCCCGGTCATTAAATTCCCAAGCTACCCGGCTATTATCCCGATCTAAACCCAATAAAAGCATGGTCAAGTCGTTGCTGCCAATAGAAATGCCGTCAATACCTTCTTTAAGAAAATCTTTTATCCTTATAACCGTGGCCGGCACTTCGACCATTATCCAAAGCTTAAACCTGGACGACCGCTGGAGGCCAAAATCAGCCAAAATGCGCTTTATTTGCCGCAATTCATAAGAGGTGCGTACAAAAGGAATCATTAGCCAAAGATTTTTATATTTTTGGCGAACCCGCTTAATTGCCTCTATTTCGAGGGCAAAAGTTTCCGGACTATTGATATAGCGCATTGCTCCTCGAAACCCTAAAAGCGGATTTTCTTCTTGAGGTTCAAATTTTTCCCCACCTTTCAGATGGCGGTATTCGTTGGTCTTAAAGTCGGTGGCTCGATAAACAACTGGGCGTGGAGCAAAAGCCCGGCAAAATTTTTCCAAATCGTTAGCCAGAGTTTGAATGAAAAATTCCTGCTTCTTTTCTTGCAAAAGCTCCTGGGGGTGGATGCCAATTCCGGCGATCATAAATTCGGCTCGCAAGAGCCCAACCCCATCTACATCTAGTTTAGCAACTTCTTGAGCTAACTCTGGCTCGGCTAAATTAACATATAATTTGGTAGCCGTTTTTATCTTCCTTTCTTTAGGTGTAGCTTCTGTTCTTTTAGCCATTGGCTCATTATTATTAGCTTGGAAAACTAAACCGCGGCTACCATCTACCAAAACTATCTCGCCCTCTTTTAACACTTTAGTGGCTTTTTGGGTGCCCACCACACAGGGGACAGAAAGTTCTCGAGAAACAATAGCGGCGTGGGAAGTTTGCCCTCCCTGGTCGGTAACGATGGCAGCAGCCTTTTTCATTGCCGGAACAAAATCTGGTGTTGTCATTGGCGTTACCAACACATCACCCTTTTTCACCCGGCTGATTTCCTTAGCCGATTGGATAATGCGCACCGGGCCTCGGCCTTGCCCTGGCGAAGCACTTTCACCACTCAGGAGCAATTTCACGCCTTCTATATCCTTAGCGTTTTTGTGCTTCTGGTCTAAAGTAGTAATGGGTCTGGTTTGGACAATATAAATATGATTTTTCTCAATCGCCCATTCGCTATCTTGGGGAAAATAATAATGTTCTTGCAGGCGCAACCCTAATTTTGCCAACTCGATAATTTGCAGCGGGTTAAGTTTTTGTTGTTTTTTTTGGGCACCAGTAATTCTTTGTCGGTAATTTTTACCCTGCTTACGCACTAATTTCACTTCTTGTTCGTTAACCACAATCTTTTTGATTTCTAATGTCCTTTTATCCACTTCATAATGGTCAGGGGTAACCTCACCCTGAACGATTAGTTCCCCTAGCCCCCAAACAGCCTCGATAACCAAAGTCGTTTTGTCGTTGGTAACCGGGTTAACGGTAAACACGACCCCGGACACCTCTGACTGCACCATTTTTTGCACCGGCACGGCAATGCCTACCCGAAAGTGGTCGAAGTGCTGCTTTTGGCGATAAAAAATAGCCCGAGGAGTAAAAAGAGAAGCCCAACATGCCTGAACTTTGCTCACTACCTGGTGGTCCCCGTGGACATTAAGATAAGTTTCTTGCTGGCCAGCAAAAGATGCTCCCGGCAAATCTTCAGCGGTAGCCGAAGAACGAACTGCCACATAGGGCTGCTTTAATCCCCAGAAGCTACCTAATCGTTGATAGGCTTTTATAATCTGCCTGGCTAAACTATCACTTAAGGGTGTTTTTGTAATTAAATTGCGAATCTCTTGGCTTGCTTCGTTGAGCTCTTGGTTGTCGTCAATATTAGTACGCCGCAGGATATCCTTAATTTTCTTGTCGAGTTTATTTTCTTGGATAAAGTCAAAATAAGCTTGAGCAGTAACAATAAAACCCGGTGGGACGGGGATGCCGGCATTATACATTTCCCCTAAATTAGCTCCCTTGCCACCGACCAAGCTAACGTCGTCCTTGCCAACCTCGCGAAACCAAACAATCCATTTATCTTTGACCATCACCTTCATAATAGTCTTTTAGAAAAAGATTGACAAGAGCGATTTCTAGCCCTTCGGGCAGCTTGCCTATTTTTTGCTGATAGTCCAGCCACAAAAGAGAGCGGTACCAAGAAATCACCCGCGATTGGCCTAGCTTTTGTAAATGTTGGCGTTGTTTCGCTAGCTGCCAGCCAGATTTTTCTGTCTGGCCGTAAACCAACCAATAAAGCTCTCGAAAATAACGCTTCAGCCAATAAAGAATAAGCTGGGCCGGCATTTTAAAAAAGAGTTGGTCCAAGAAACGCAAACTTTTGGGTAAAGGTTGGCCAATATCGTCGAGGAGATTAAAAATACTCACTGCCGGGCGGCAAAAGATAATATTTTGTTGGGGAAAAAGAGCCAAGACCTTTCTATTTCGTATTTGGTGATGGCTTGCAAAGATAAAATGAAACTCTTGAGGTGAAGTGTAGTCTTGGAAAAATTGTTGCCAAGTCGAAAGGCGAATGGCAGAAGCATTTTTTACCACCACTAAAGGGGAAATTACTGAAAATAAATTAGCCTGCCGTTGCCATGCTTGCCAAACCTCGCGGTTAAATTTCTGCCCATCATAATTCACTACCCGCCCGGGAGCAAGCTTTTTTCGCAAACCCAACACTTGCCGCTCTACCCCGGCGGCATCATCACCGTGTACTAAATAAATCATTCTTCTATTTTATAAACCTCATCCCCTTCTTTAACAGGTTGGTCTACCTTTAGACCAACTGCTTCTCCCTTGGCAGCCTGCTCAACATTTTGGTGCTCAACCTGCATGGATGATACTTCCTGCTCAAATTCTTTATCGTGGCCCTTGATTTTAATTTTGTCACCTACCTTTAGAGTATTGTCGGTAATCTCAACCACAGCAACGCCGATTTTGTCGAAATAATGGGTAATTTTCCCAACCAAAACATCACTCATTTCGTTTCACCCCCTTTCTTCGTATCATTTTACTAACATTTTAGCATTTTTTGTATTAAAATAACCGTGGGCAGTGTTATAATAAACCGTTGCGCCCGTAGCTCAGCTGGTAGAGCACCTGCCTTTTAAGCAGAGGGTCGGGGGTTCGAATCCCTCCGGGCGCACCTAATCACTGCCAAAACTGCTTAAGCTGGGCCAAACTAAAAGTGTTAATAATATTTTTCTTTTCTGCCCAACCGCGGCGGGCTACATCAAGGCCATAGCGCATAAATTGCATATGATCCACAGCATGAGAATCGGTATCAATCACCAAAGGCACTCCCGCCCGAACTGCCTCACGCACTAAAATATCGGGAAGATCGAGGCGTTCTGGCCAAGAATTTATTTCCAAGGCAATTTTACGCTCCCGGCAAACAGCAAAAACTTTTTCCCAGTCAACCTCATAACCGTCTCGCTGGTAAATCTTACGCCCGGTAGGATGGGCGAGAATGCGAACTTTAGGATATTGCAAAGCTTTTAAAATCCGGGCCGTCATCTTCTTCCGAGAAAGATTAAATTCGGAGTGCACTGCCACTATTGCGTAATCAAGCAAGTTTAAAGCTTTCTCGGGAATAGCTAACTCCCCATTCGGTTTTATGTCTATTTCTAGGCTATTTAATGCAAAAACGTTCAACTTTTGTGACCATTGCCTATTAATTTGATCGATTTGTTGTTTTTTTGCCTTTAAAAGGGAATAAATATCTTCTGGAGTATGACCCTTCTGGGCCGGGTTATGTTCGCTAAATCCTAAATATTCATAACCCAGGCTCGCCGTCTGACGCATCATGGTCAAAAAGCTATCTTGGCCCAAATCATGACTCGTTTCAATAGGAAAATTAGAGTGAAGGTGGAGATCACCGCGAATATCCGTTAGCTTTACTAAATCGGGCAACTGATGGCTAGCGGCAGCCTCTATTTCGCCCTGATCTTCGCGCAATTCAGGAGGAATGTAGTCTAATCCTAGAGTATTATAAAAAAGCTTTTCCGTCTTTGTTTTTAATAGCTTTTTGGTTTTAAGGAAGCGGATGCCATATTCTGAAAGGCTTAGTCCCTTCTCGCGAGCCATTTCTCGTAGGTGGATATTATGCTGCTTAGAGCCAGTAAAATATTGGAGCATTGAACCCCAAGTTTCTGGTGACTGAAAGCGAATATCTATTTGGACACCATTGGAGAGGACAACACTGGTCTTCTTTTCGCCCCGATTTAATATTTTTCTTATTTTAGGAAATTGCAAAAAATATTCTAAAGCTTGATGGTAACGGCGAGTTTTAACCGCCATATCCAAATCGCCAATAGTAGCGCAGCGGCGGCGTAAGCTACCAAGAACTTTTATTTCTAAAACCAACGGGCTTTGGCGAAGATAACGTTTGACCTCTTGGGCCAGGTTATCTGCCAGAGCCAGAAGCATCCGCCGCCGTTCTTTTTTCTTTAAACGGCTGTTGGCAATGGCGTCAAGAATTTTTTGCTCTGATTGGGGCCCGAATCCGGGCAATTGCCTAATCAGGCCTTTTTGGGCAGCAGTCACTAATTTCTGTAAAGCGTTTTTCTTTTCTTTAATATGCAAGCCTTGGCAAAGACGAAATGCCGTTTTAGGGCCAATTCCAGTAATTTTTAACAATTCAAAGACAGCCGGAGGAATACCTGAAAAGACGTCCTCAAAATGGCGGGAGCGGCCCGTCCGCAAAAGTTCATCAAGATGCTGGGCAATACTAGATCCTACGCCCGGAATTTGGGCAATCTGGCCACTTTCCCAAAGATCTTGAATTTCGCTAGTAAGGTGCTCAATAGAAGTCGCTGCCTGCTGGTAAGCAGCGACCCGAAAACGGTTGGCGCCTTTTATTTCATAGGCCGTAGCCACGGCTCGCAGCAAATCGGCAACTTCTTGATTTTCCCAAATTTTTTTAGCCATTAATAAAATGCATCGTCTAAATATAAAATTTTTTCCAAATTGATTCAACTAGGGATATTTGCTATGATAATGATGGGTTTAAAGTTGGGGCTATAGCTCAATTTGGTTAGAGCATCCGCCTGTCACGCGGAAGGTTGCGGGTTCGAGTCCCGTTGGCCCCGCCCCTCAAAGTGCTTCCTGCCCAAAACAGAAAGGGGGTGAAAATAAATGCCGCCAAAAAAGAAAAAAGATTTGCTAAACCGTTTGCGCCAAGCCGAACCCACGGTCAGTTTCCTTCTAGGTGTCTTAGTGGTTTTAGTAGTTGGCTTTTTGGGAGGACGTTATCTTTATCGTTACTACCAACGACATCCTTTGGGGCATATCGGTCCCAGGGGCCAACAGGTAACACCCACGCCAAAACAAAGAGCCGAGCAGCAACCGGAACAAAATTACTATGTCGTCCAGCCAGGAGACTACCTTTGGAAAATAGCCGAGAAATACTACCACTCCGGCTACCAATGGGTCACTATCGCCCAGGCCAATAAATTAAGTAATCCTAACGTGCTTTATCGGGGTCAAAAGTTGATTATTCCCCAAATAAAAACAAAGAGCACGACGACTATTAGCCAACGGCCAACTATTCCCAGCCAGCAAACCCAATACACGGTTCAAAAAGGTGATTCTTTGAGCCTAATTGCCCTGCGAGCTTACGGCGATATGTTTGCTTGGCCACGGCTTTGGCAAGCTAATAAGGCCAGCATTAAAAATCCTTGGCTTATTTATCCGGGGCAGGTTATAAAAATACCCCGACCATAGTTTGCGCCCGGCCCCTAATCAAGCTAAAATAAACTATGGGCGACCATAGTTGAGTGGCCCAACATCACCTTCCCAAGGTGAAGACGCGGGTTCGAATCCCGCTGGTCGCTCCCAATGTTTAGCTGGTATAGCTCAATGGCAGAGCAGTCCCTTCGTAAGGGAAAGGTTGGAGGTTCGACTCCTCCTACCAGCTCACCAAAATGAGAAAATTTAAGACCAGCAGCCGCCCAATGACTCCGCCCAAAACGGATCCTTTTGCCCGGCGAGCCATTTTTTTAGGTTTGATAACGATTATTATTTTTTTGAGTTTCGTTTTTTGGGGCATTCCATTTCTAATCCGGCTGACTACCATTTGGAATCGCCAAAAGCCAATCCCGGTGCCGGCGGAAGTTATCGCCCCCCTCCCGCCCCGCTTTATAAGCTTACCTGAAGCAACCAATAGCGCAATTTTAACTCTAAATGGCTTAGCTGATCCTGATAGCAAAATTATTCTCCACATTGGTGCTACTGCCTCAGCGGTCACTAAAAGTGACGATCAAGGCAACTTCTCTTTCCGACACATTAATCTCCAGGTTGGCAAAAACACATTTTGGGCTCAAGCAGAGAAGGACCAGCAAAAAAGCAAACCCTCCAATAAATATGATGTTATTTTCGACAACCAACCCCCTTCGTTAGAAATAAAAAAACCCGATAAGCCTACCAGTGTGAGTTACCAAGACACGGTAGAAATTCAGGGAACAACCGAACCTGATGTAAAACTAACTATCAATAATCACCTGGTTTTAGTAGATAGCCAGGGGCATTTTGCCACCAAAATGGAATTAGCCACCGGCGACAATAAATTCGTAATCCAGGCCAAAGATAACGCCGGCAATACAACCCAAAAAACTATTGTGGTAACCTATCATCCTTAGCGCCGGCCAGCAAAAAAGCAACCAAAACAATAAGCAAGGGGTAAAAAAGGGTGTTGTTAAAAAGACCGCTTAAAAGCCAAAGGATAAAAATCGTCTTTCCTCGCCAAGAAAGTCTCTTGCCCCAATGATAGAGAAAAATTAAGTAGGCAACTAAGACTACTAGCCCGCCGGTGGCCAAAAGAAAAAGAAAGCTGTTTTCAAATCCCTGATTGGCATGGCCAAAATTTATCCCCCTTTGCTGACGCCAAAAAGCTAAATTGTTGAAACCTATCCCTGTAAGTGGATGCTGGCGAAAGATAGCCAGTGCTTGCTTGCCATTCTGCCAACGCCCCACAACCGATGTCCAGCGGTAAATTCTTGTCCCTTCGCTAAAATTAGTAAAAACAGCTAAAAGCAAAATTACCAGGAACACAATTATTCCCAAATAACAATAACGGCGCTGGCCCAAGAGCCAACCTAAACCCAGCAGCCATAAGGAACGGGAAAAAGTGAAAAGAAAAGCCAGCCAGAGAAGCAGCCAAAAGAAATATTGCCAGAAAACTTTGCGTCTCGGTTGCCAAAAAACCAGAAGCAGCAAATAAGCAGTTGCTAGGAAACCGGGATCATACCAGCTGCCCACCAGGCGGCCCAGATGAGGATCCCAACCTAACACTTGCCAGCTGAGAAAATCACGAACTAAAAGATATTGTCCCAAACCAATAATTACCAACCACCAACTGGCCCAGAAAATCACCTGGCGGTATCCTCTTGCCGGCCGAGCAAGGAAAGCCACTAAAAAACCGTAATAAACAATGGTTCTAGCTAAATACAGCAAACTTTTTACTGTTAGCGAAGATTGAAATCCTCGGAAAGCAAAAAAATAAGAAAATAGCAAGGCGCCAACAAAAAGCCAGAAAGACCAAACATTTCTAGCTAAAATAACTCGATATTTCTTTATTAAAACCAAAAAAACTAAACTGTCCAAAAGAGTAACCCGCCAAGGACAAAGAGGGAAGCTAAGCCAAAGCCCTAGAGGATAGAGAAGCAAAATAAGCGTTTCAAGGCTCATGGTAACTTTGCCAAAGTTTGGCCCTTACTAAAAAGGAATGGAAAGCCATAAGCATAGCCATCACCAACCCGGCCGTCCCATCACGGAAACCTCGCCAAAAACAATAATCGCGGCAAAATTTTGCCAGCGGATAAAGCATGATTGCAAACCAAGAAACGGTTTTTTTCTTCTGCTGCAATTCTTTAGCGCGGAGATCAGTGTAAAAATTTATCTTCCTTAATAATTCTGCCAGTGAGGGCAGCCGATGCTCTAGCGGGCACTTCAACAATCTTACCTTTCCATTAATTCTCCACCTTTCATGAACCAAACCCTGCCACCGGCCGGCGTTTTTTTTAGCCAAGCGGATAAAACTGTTATGAGCATTTTCTCCAAACCGCAGCTTGTGCCCTTGGAAAATATCTTGGCGCCGGACTGCAAACGCTTTTGCTCCCCTCTCCTGTACACGTCGCACAATCTCGTTAGCGAGAGAAGGGGGAACTTTTTCGTCAGCGTCAACAAAAAACACCCAGGGATACTTTGCCTGCTGCAAAGCCCAATTGCGCTGGGCAGCAAAATTTTCCAAATGGTGCCTCAGAACTCTCGCTCCCCTTTGCCTAGCTATTCTTACTGTGGCGTCTTGCGAATAATCATCTATTACCAGAATTTCATTAGCCCATTTTAAGCTAGCCAAACATCGCCCAATTCGCCGAGCCTCATTTTTTGCCAAAACAATAACACTAATTTTAACTTTATTTTTCATCAAAGCCTAAAAGTTGAATTTCTAAACGCGGTTCTATACCCAAAACCTGCTGGCTTTTCTCTTTAATTAGATTAATTAAGGCCAAAACGTCCTTGGCACGAGCTTGGCCATCGGCATTAATAATAAAAGCAGCATGCTGTAAAGAAATTTGGGCGCCACCAATTTGCCGCCCCTTTAGGTGCAAAATTTTGTCGATAATATAACCCCAGCTTGGGCTGGGTAGCCCCAGTTGTCGTTGTTCCTTGATAGATAGATTTTGAAAAACGCATCCGGCAGAATTTTGAGGCTGGTTTTGCAACTTTGTTTTCCCCCATTCCCTTAAAAAGAGTGGGCCACGGTTATCTTTGGCCTCAAAAAGCAATAGTGTCGCTTCTAAAAGAACGGTTTGGGAGTCAAAGGGAGAAAAATCATAGTCAAAATCCTCGGCTTGGGGCAAATAACGCTCTTCCCTGCCCTGCCGCCAAATTGTTGCCGCTAATAAAAAATTACTAAAAAATTCCGGTCCGCCGTGAATGTTGTTTTTTATCGCTCCGCCTACAGTTCCGGGAATCCCGACAAACCATTCTAGGCCGGTGATCTGGGCCGCCGCTAACTCAAAAAGTAAAGCCTTTAAGCTGGTGCCGGTGTTCACTTTAATGGCCACTTTCTTACCCCGCGCTGGCGGTTCTAAAGGAAAAGTGCTCTGCCAACGGCTGGCGATAGAGGCTGTCGGCCGAGAAAAATCATCCAGGGCTACTTTTTGCCACCCCTGGGACCGATTGATAATAACCAATCCCCTTATACCCCGGTCACTAATTAAAACATTACTGCCACCACCTAAAATTAGCCAGGGAATACCTTTTTCTTCTGCCCAACGCAAACTTTGCCGCAATTGCTCCTGAGAGGTCACTTCCAACAAATAGTCGGCCGGGCCGCCAATATGAAAAGTAGTATAAGGGGCTAGAGGAACATGATGGCGCAGAGGTAATTCAAGCATAAAGCACCTCCTGATAGATTTTCAAAAGTTTGCTAGCAACCTGAGATGCCTGGTAAAAATGTTGAGCACGCCGGTGTGCTTTTTGGGCTAGCTGATAACGTTTTTGGGGGCTTTCAGCTAAGACGCGAATGGCCTTTTGTAAAGAAGAAATATCCCCCTCGGGAATCACCAAACCAGCTCTACCAACAACCTCTGGCAAAGCTCCAGAATTACTAACAATAACCGGCAACCCGCTAGCCAAAGCCTCCACCACCGCCATGCCGTATTGCTCCTCCCAAGATTGGGTGTGTCGAGAAGGAAGGATAAAAATATCAGCCTGCTGCAAAATAGCAGGCATTTGTTGATAGCTCACTCTTTTTATTTTAACAAACGGCTGGAGATGATTTGCTTGGAGCCAGCGGTTAATTTTTGCTTTTTCGGGCCCCTGGCCAATTAACCAAAGCCAAAGCGGCATACCGTTCTGCCGCAAATGTTGAAAACTTAAAAGCAAATCCCAAACACCCTTTTCTTTTACCAGCCGACCGACAAAAAGAAGATGTAAACGAGATTTTGCCTGTTTTTGTTTTGGGGAATGGAAAAATTCCAGTCCGACTCCCATCGGCAAAACCCTAATTTTGGCCACAGCCACCCCCTCTTTTTCTAAGGCTCGAGCAGCCCGGCGGCTGGGGGCCAAAAAAAGATCGACCTCGCGATAGGCTCGCCGTTTAAAATTTTTCCGCCGCCAAATACCTTCATTGTTAAAAGGAATCGTTTCCCAAACGGTGCTAATCACCCGCTTGACCCATCCCCGTCGTTTCGCTTCTAAACATTGTTGGGTATAATAATAGTAAGTTTCTGCCGTATGGGCAATATCAAAGCCTCGCAGCTCCTTTTCCAAACCCCAAAGGTAATGGGCATCGCCCAAAAGGCGGTTCAAAATTGGCATTTTATAAGGAAAAGCAGGAAGATCTAGTGGCGACCAGAGATGCCGTTTTGGCAAAGCAAAGCGATCGTCGAGGGGGTGGCGACTGAGAAAAACTTGTAAAGAAACGCCCATTTGTTTCAGGGGATAAAAATTTTGCAATTCCCAAGGCCCAGCAAAAGCGCCCCGGACTACTGCCACTTTCATAATTAATTATACGCTAAAACCCCTTGACGACTGACGAAGAGAGGGCTAGACTTAAACCATAATGTTGAAAAAACTTTGGAATTTCTTCTTAGATTCCCTTCAGGCTTTCGTTTTTGCTCTTTCCATTTTTGCCCTAGTTTATTTTTTAATCGCCCAGCCTAACAAGGTAAAAGGCCACTCAATGATGCCAACTTTCCATAACGGCGATCTTCTCTTAACAGAAAAAGTTTCCTATCGTTTTCACCCACCCCAACGGGGCGATGTCATCATTTTTAAAGCCCCTCCCAGCGAGCCGTGCGCCATCGACCAATGTGAATATATTAAACGGGTCATTGGCTTACCGGGCGAGACGGTGAAACTCCACCAAGGCCATATTTACATCAACAATCAACTTTTGCAAGAACCTTACCTTGCCAGCAGTGTGCTCACTACCAGCGAAGAATTTTTAAAAGAAGATGTTTCTTTCCTTATCCCTCCTCATCATTATATGGTTTTTGGCGATAACCGGCCTCATTCCCGCGATTCTCGCGCCTTTGGCCCTATTGATGCTAATCGGATTGTTGGCCGGGCAATCTTCCGCTACTGGCCGCTTGACCGCATTCAAATTATCAAGCGGCCTTCTTACCCGACCAACCGACCAAATCACTAAAGCGCAAAAATAATTTTTTCTTATTAACGGCTCCCCGAGCCCAAAGATGAATTTTAAGCATATTTTTTGTCTGGTCAATTTTTACCACCATCCCAGGGACAGCTATTTTTTTCTCCAAAAAATTGCGCAGTTCCTCAATTTGTGAATAACTTATAGCCCCTAAATCTTGCCGGTCTTTTTCCCCTTTTATAGCTCTTACCAACTCCTCCGTCCGCCGCACCGAAGCATGCTCCCGCAAAACTTGCTTATAAGCCTCAATAATAGTCTTGGTTTCTTCTAAACCCATAAGAGCTCGGGCGTGCCCCTCGCTAATAAGGCCGCTCAAAATACCGTCTTTGAGAGCGTCGGGCAGGCGCAAAAGACGAATACTGTTGATGACATAAGCGCTACTTTTCCCGATTTTTTGGGCAATTTCTTTCACCGAAAGGCCAAATTCGTCCCGCAAGCGCTTAAATGCCTTGGCCCGGTCAAGAGGGTTTAAGCGTTGCTGTTGGACATCTTCCACTAAAGCCATTTCTAGCATTTGTTGAGGAGAAACTTCTTTTACTACCGCCGGAATAGTGCTTAAGCCAGCCAATTTAGCTGCCCGCCAGCGCCGCTCACCGGCAATAATTTGATATCCAGCCGGAGTGCTAGCTACCAAAATAGGCTCTAAAACACCCTGGAGAGCAATTGATTCTTTTAATTCTTGGAGAGACTCTTCGCTGATATCATCCCGGGGGTGTAAGGGATTAGGTTGAAGAATATCAACCGGCAATTGTTGGATTTCGCTTCCTTGAGCTGTCATCCCTTAAAGGACCGCGACTATTTTTTTACCCTTTTGTTGGCGAAAATGAACCCGGCCAGCACGAAGGGCAACAATAGTAAAATCACGCCCCAACTTGGTACCCGGACCGGCATGAAAACGGGTGCCTACTTGGCGGACGATAATCTCTCCCGCGCGCACTGACTGCCCTCCATACCGTTTAATCCCCCGCCTTTTGCCGGGACGCGGACTGCCTTGGCCGGTTTTGCCTGTAGCCTTACTTTTGGACATTTTTAGCAATTTTAACCACTTTTACCACTGTTTGTAAGGGGCGGAATCCCCGCTGGCGGCGGTAACGCGACTTAGCTTTATAAGTACGCACAGTAATTTTTTTACCTTTTTGTTTTGGTGTTACCACCTTTAAATCAACCCGATAGCGACGGGCTTCTTTGCCAACGGCCATAATTTTGTCATTGTCATAAACCAAAAGCACTTCTGGTTTGGGCTTGTCTTCGAGGAAATCGACGGTTAAAGTTTCCCCTGGCTGAACCAAATATTGGTGACCCTGAAGGGCAATAACTGCTGTTAACATCCTGCAATTATACCAGCTAGAGTAAAATAAAGGCAAGCGTCAAAAAACTAGTTAAAAGAGAAGAGCCGCCATAAGAGAAGAATGGCAGCGGCAGTCCGGTAACTGGCAAGATGCCCAAATTCATCCCCAGGTTTACCAAAGTCTGCAACCAAAGCTGAAAAAGAAGGAGAAAGCGAAAATAAAACTGCCAAGCGTTTTTGGCCAGCAAAACTCTTTGCCCCAATAGCCAAAAGAGGAAGCTATAAAGAATCAACAAAAAAGCGACCCCAGACCAACCGGCAGCGTTGGCCCAACTGGCAAAAATGAAATCAGTATGCGCCTCGGGGAGAAACTGCAAGTTTTGGTGGAGATGCCAAAAACCTTGGCCCAGCCAGCGCCCCGAACCGATGCTAATTTTTGCCTGGAGAGTGTTATAGCCGGCGCCCAAAGGGTCACGACCGGGATGAAGAAAAGTCGCCCAACGCTCTTTCTGATAAGGGGAAAGGAGCCGGGGCAAAACTAAAAACAGGCCCAAAAGAGCCAAAAAAATTACTCCCCAAAATTCTTTTCGGGGCCAATAGGACAAAAAGGCTAAAAAAACTGCCAAGCTAAGATAAAGGAGAGCGCTGCCAAAATCAGGTTCTATAAAAAGAAGGATTACCACCGGCAAAGCCAAAATAGTAATAATTCCCCACCGCCAACGCTCCCGCTTTTCAACCAATGAAGTTAAGGCTAAAATAAAAAGTGGTTTGGCTAATTCCGAAGGCTGAAAAGAAAAAATGCCGAATTGTAGCCAACGGTGGGAGCCTCGCACTGCCGGCTCAAAAAGCGGCAAAATCAAAAGGGCAATAACCCCCAAATACAAAAGCCAGTCAAATTTGCGCCAGCTAACCAAACTTGGGTGCCAAAAAAAAGAGATTAACAAAAGAGAGAAGCCTGCCAGCCAAAAAAACTGCTGAGCAAGCCAATTAGCCCGCAAAGCCCAAAGGGTAAAAACATTCAAAATTCCGATTAGCGCTAGAGTAATTACGAGCAACAAAACCTTAGAAGCTGTTATTCTCCCCATTGCCTTTAACCACGACGCAAAAATGCCGGAATATCAAAAGCATCCTCAAGATGGACCCCTAAATCAGCGTTCTCGCTAGCTAACTTTTTCAGCATTTCTGCTGTCTTATTTGCTTTTGGCGGTTTTTTATTTTTTTTCTTCTCAGAAGAAGTTATTTCGGAAGTTTTCTCTGCTGGTTCCTTCTTTTGGCTGTCCTGAATTAACCGTTGGAGAACAGCTTGCTCTTCAAAGCCAGTTGCAATCAAAGTAAGCCGCAGACGTCCTTTAAATTCTTTATCAATGCGCGCCCCAAAAATAATATTGGCATCGCCGCCAACTTGCTGGGACAATTGTTCGGCCAGCCAGTGGATTTCTTCCATTTTTAAATCTTCACCACCAACAACATTAAACAAGACTCCCCGTGCCCCGCGAATCGAGGTGCCCAATAAAGGCGATTCTAGGGCCTCTTGGAGCGCCTGCTGGCCCCGTTCCTCACCCTCGCCAACCCCCACTCCCAAAAGGGCGCTGCCGGCATTACGCATAATCGCCTTAATATCGGCAAAATCCACATTGATTAAACCAGGAATAGTAATAATTTCGGCGATACCTTCAACCGCTCGCGCTAAAACAGCATCAGCCATCTTAAAAGCATTCAAAAAGGTAATCTTATCTTTAATATCTAAAAGGCGCTGGTTGGGAATAGTAATAAGGGCATCGGTGGCTTCTTTTAGCTGCTTAATGCCTTCCTCGGCAATAACCATGCGCTTAGTCCCCTCAAAATGGAAGGGTTTGGTAACCACTCCCACTGTCAAAATTTTGAGATCTTCCTTGGCTAAGCGGGCAATAATCGGCGCTGCTCCCGTTCCCGTCCCTCCCCCGGCTCCGGCGGTAATAAAGACCATATCCGATCCCTCTAGCAGTTGTTTTATTTTGTCCTTTGATTCTTCGGCCGCTTTAGCCCCAATTTGGGGATTGCCGCCGGCTCCTAGGCCCCGCGTTAGCTTTTCGCCAATCTGGATTTTGATTTGGGCCGGAGAAGCTAAAAGCACTTGAGCGTCAGTATTAACCACTACAAATTCCACCCCTTCGGGCGGATTTTCTGCTAACATATGATTGACGGCATTCATCCCCGCCCCACCCACGCCAATAACTTTTATCTTGGCAATCTGGGAAGGCAAAGGTTCTAAAAGCGCCATTTAAGGCAGAAGAGGGCGAAGAATTTTTAACAACCGTTCCGCGGTCCCCCGAAAATCGGTGTTTTGGAAAAAGGTCAGATTGGGAGCAAATGAGGTTTTATTTTCACCACTCCCCTTTTTAGCAGCATATTCCAAAAGGCCTAAAGCGCTGCTATAAGCAGGGGTTGTAATCTCTTCGGCAATACCGCCTAATTGTCGCGGCTGGCCAATTCGCACTGGCAAACCGATAATGCGCTGGGCAATAACTTCTAAGTTAGGCAAAAATCCTCCGCCTCCAGTTACCACAATACCCGCTGGCGTAGCTCCTAACAATTTAGCCTTTTGCAATTCATCCCTGGTTAACTGGCAAATTTCTTCCAAACGCGGCTGGACAATACCGTTTAAGGCAACCTCAAAGTCAATTTCCCGGCGGCTATTGATGCCAATTTCAGCTAAAGAGCGATTTTTGACCGGCTTCTTCCTTTTTTGGCTTAAGAAAATCTTCAATTTTTCTGCTTCTTCCAGGGGAAGGCGCAAACCAATCGCCAAATCATTAGTTACGTTAACCGACCCTACCGGGAGCACCTTAACAAAAACTGGCGCCCCGTCATTAAAAACCGTCACGCTAGTTACCGTGCCGCCAACATCCAAAAGGACCGAGCCTAGCTCCTGTTCTGTCGGCGAAAGCACCGTCTCAGCGCTAGCAAAACCGCTATAGACTAAATCCAAAGGAGTTATTCCCGCTTCTAAGAGAGCTTTACGGAGATTGTTGAGGGCTGCTGCTGAAGCAGTCAAGATTGTAGCTAAAACCTCAAGGCGCACCCCAGTCATTCGCAAGGGGTCAATAATACCTTCCTGGCCGTCAACAATAAATTGCCGGGGGACAACGTGGAGGACGGTGGTATTTTTAGGCAAGGAAACCGCCCGGGCTGCCTCGAGTACTTTTTCCACATCTAAAGGAGTTATCTCCTTTTCGGGTTCGGTTACCGCAACCACTCCGGTAGATTTTAACGAGGCCAGATGGGGAGCAACGATTCCAACATAAGCCTTACGGATAGGTACACTGGCCATCCGTTCCGCCGCCTCAATACTGGCAATCAAACTGTTGGTAGCTTCTTCAATGTTTACAATCTGACCACGGCGGAATCCTTTGGCCGGAGCACTAGCGACACCAATAACATTAAGCTTTTTTTCTTCGGCGAGATGTTGGGCTACCAAGGTGGTAATCTTGGTAGTGCCGATATCGATGACATTAATAATTTTCGAATACGACATGCGGTTTTTCGGGCGTTAAATCAATTAATTTCGCCCGCCTTTTCTCCATTCTAACCTTTTTCAAAATTACTTTCAAAGTTTCTTCCTGGCCTTTCCTATTCTTTTGGCTATCTAAAATAACCACGCTCTGGCCCAATAAATAGCGGACCCCATGGGGAGCTAAAAAAAATGGCCCTTGAAACGGGAAGCCCGCGCGGATAAAGAAAGCGTCCATATTGTCGGCAAATTTCTGGACTGGAAGAACCGCCACCGGATACGCTACCCGCCCCGCAAAACGAAAACCCTGCCAAAACAACAAAATTAATAAAACTAGCCCCAAAACACCTGGCCAAAACCGTCTTAACGAGCCCATTTTTCTACCAAATTAGCAAATTTTTGCCGACTAGTTGCCAAAAGCTGTTGTTCCCGGGCAATAAGGCTCTTTTTAGGTTGCAGTTTTTCCAACTTTGTTAATAAAGACGGCCACGACGTGGCGTCGAGTTGCTTCTGGAGAACCACAACCCCCAGCCCCAATTTGGCTAGAAAAGCAGCATTTTTCTTTTGCTCATCGGCGCCCGAAATTGGCAAGGGTACCAAAACTGCCGGCCGTTGCCACCAAATCAACTCGCTAATAGTATTGGCCCCCGACCGCGTTATCACCCAACGGCTGTTGGCTAAAACCCAGCCAACATCATTAGCAAAAAAGTTAGCTGCTACAAAATAGCGACGGCGCCATTCTGAAGGGAGATGGCGGCGTAAACGCAAAAAACGCTGATATTCTAATTCGCCGGTTTGGTGTACCACCCCATATTCGGGCAGAATATTTTTCAACTCTCGAGCTAAAAAAGCATTTAAGGCCAGTGAACCGGTCTTGCCGCCAGTTAGATAAATAAACTTTTTGCCTTTCAGAGATAAAAGTTGTTTATTTGCTAAAGTTCGCTGAGGCTGCATTACCTCCTCCCGCAAAAGATTGCCCACTAAGACTCTCTTTGGGACCGGAATATGATAATGCGAATCAGAAAATGCTAAAGCAATTTTCTTGGCAAAAGGCAGGGCTATTCTGTTCCCCAAGCCCAAGGTAGTCGTTTGTTCGTGCAAAATAACGGGAATGCGCAAAACAGCGGCAGCTAAAACCACCGGCGGGGTAAGATAACCGCCAAAGCCAACCACAATATTGGGGCGGAGGCGAAGAAGAGTCAAAAAAGCCTTCCAAAAGCTTCTTTGAAAAGCCCAAATAGTTCGGATTGACTGCCAGGAAACTGACCGCGGCCAACCTTGGGCCGGCAAAGGAATAAAAGCGACCCTTTCTTCTTTTTGCAAAACCCGGTATTCATACGAAAGCAGCCGGATATCCCGCAGTGAAGCATATTTGCTTCCAAAGTAATATATTTTCCAGCCGCGCTTTTGTAATTCTTTTAAAAGAGCCAAAGCTGGAGTAGAATGACCGCCAATCAAAACTGCTTTTTTCATAGGTCTAAAAATTTAAAAAATAATCCTCCAGCTAAAAAGATTGCTATCACCGAAGAACCACCGTAAGAAACAAGCGGAAAAGGCACCCCGGTAAAGGGCGAGAGGATGGCCACCGCTCCGGCATTAAGGAAAGCCTGGCCAGCTAACCAACTGCCTAACCCGACACCATAATAAAAGGCCAAAGGATCGCTAGTTTGGCTGGCCAGAAAGAAGATCAAATAGAGGCCCGCCAAAAAAATCAGGAGAAAAACAGCTAACCCCAAAAAACCAATTTCCTCGCCAATAACCGCCAAAATAGAATCGGTAGTAACCTGCGGCAAATAACGGTATTTTTGGCGCGATTGCCCCAAACCTTGCCCCCAGACACCTCCTCGGTGCAAAGTAATTACCAATTGATAAGCATGGTATGTTTTATTTAGGGGGTCAGAAAAAGGATTAAAAAAGCCTTCCAAACGCTGGCGGCGATAATGAGAACTAAAAATAAAAACACTCCCGATAACTAATCCCAAGAAAGAAAGGGCCAAAAAGAAACGCCAATTGACACCGCTAACAAAATAAATAGTACCCCCCAAAATTACCAGCACTAAAATAGTCCCCAAATCAGGCTCAAGCCCGATAAGAATAAGCGGCGGCAAAAGGAGAAGAAGAAAGAATTTGAACGAAATGACTTGGCGATGAGCCAGAAGAACGCTCAAAGAGAGTAAAAAAGTAAATTTCATTAGCTCTGCCGGTTGGAAAGCCAAAGGACCTAAAACGAGCCAGCGGTGAGCCCCCCAAACAGTCCGGCCAATTCCGGGCAACAAAACCAACCCCAAAGCAAAAAGATTGACAAGATAAAGCGGTAAACTGACTTTTTGCCAGAACGTCTTTGGTAAACGCCAAAGCAACGGCCAGCTCGCCATCCCCAAGAGCACCCAAAATGCCTGACGCTTAACGAAATAAAGAGAATCGTGAAAATTAGCCCGCGCCTCGGCAAGAGAAATATCGCCAATAAAAAAAAGACCTAAGACGGCGAAAAAAATTAAAAAAACCAGAAACCAACGGGCTAATTTTTTGTTTTTAAGTCTTTTCATAAAATTGCCTTATCCAATGATAAAAATGCTGCTGGGCTAAAGCAAGCTGAAAATGGCGACCTTGCCAACGCCCTACCCGACCTAGGCTAGAAAAGCGAAAAAGCTCTCCTCCGGGGCGGATTTCTTCTCCCGAATAAGCCCCGACAAAGGTAATTCTTTGTGAAGACGGAAAGAAATTAGCCCCTAAATAATGATGGTCAAAACTATAAGCGCCGCTGGGCAAAACCTTCTGAACATGTTTAGTGCGAGCAACACGAACGGTTACCTCTCCTCCTTCTAAAACAACCGATTGCCAAGTTTGGCGCGGCTGCCAGGGTAAAAAACTGGCATAATGATAAAGCAAGAGCGGGAGCTTCTTTTGTCGCAATTCTTCAAAGGCCATAAAAGCTGCTGAAGCCGTCAGGCGCGGGTTCAGTTCCTGGAAAAATAATTGCCCATCAGGGGCTAATAAAAAATCAATCCCAAAAAAACCAGCAAAACGCTGCCGGAAAAGCCAGCGGCCGATAAATTGGGTAATTTCTCGAGCTCGTTGGGCTATCTTTTTATCAATTTTATCGGGCCAGATTCGCCCGCAAGTTGCCATTGTTAAGCCAGGGCAAAATTCTTTCTGGCCGGTGATTTGCCTCGCTAGAGGGCTAATCAAAATCTCTCCTTCTTTGGTTACTACATTGTTATTAGTAAGCGTCCAGCCCGATAGGAATGATGATACTTTTGCCCATTGCTTCGGAAATTTTTGTTGTAATCGTTCAAATTTTTGTTGGGAACATACCTGAAAAGTTGAACGACCTGCCCAACCATAGCCTAACTGTAGGACAAAACATTCACCAAATCGCTTCACTAGTGAATTATATTGCCCATTGCCCAGCCTTATCACCTGGCCAGGCAAAAATGGCACTTGAGCATAACGGCGGAGAGAGCGCCAAAGTTGGATTTTATTCTCCAGTTTCTTAGCTAAACTATGGGAATTGCCAATTAAATGCCAGCTTTTCCTTTGGGCAATAATTTCTACTTTCCTATTGGGTTTAAAGAAAGATAGAAAAATATTGCTTCCCCGGGCTTGCTTAAGAATAAAATCTTGGACTAAGGGGTGGGCGAGCAAATGGCCGCTATCACGCGGAATCGGCACTTTCAATTTATCGGCAAGAGCAAAAATACGATTAGCAAACGGCAATTCTTTAATTACCGGGTGAGCCCGATAAGCAATTAAATAATAATTAGGAAAAAGCCAAAAACCAGGCAGGCCCTGATAAAAATCCATTCCTAAATAAAAAACTGGCGCCGTAAAATCAACCATAGTACTTTCCTGTCAATAAACAAACTGGACGTTGCCAGCGCCGAGTAGCCTTTATTTGCCAAGCAGCAGCCACCGCTGCCGCTCCTTCAAAAGAAGTGACAATCCCTTCCTGCCTTAACCATTGCCAAGCAGCTCCTATTTCTGCATTTCGCACCACCACTGCCTGGCCGTAACTTTTAACTAAAGTTAAAATTTCCTTCTGGCAGGGAATATATTTAGCTACCAAGGCCGTTGCCAAAGTGTTCTTTTCTCTTGGCGGACAGGGCACTAAATGGCGCGCCAGAGGACAATGGCCAGCTGTCTGAACCAAAACAAAGACGGGCTTCTTTTTGCTGTCAGCCCAGGCCTCGCTTACTCCCAACATAGTCGTGCCGCTGCTAACCGGAAAGAAAATGGCCTCCGGGGCACTTTCATCCCTTAGCTCTTCTCCCAGCGAACGAAAACCATTTCTTGCCCAAACGCTGATTGATTGACGCAGGTGGGGAAAATGATAGCGGCGGGCAAAGCGGATGCTTTCGCTTAAAGCCCGTGGGGAGATATGAATCTTAGCCCCTAATTTTTGCAGACGTTCTTTTTTTTCGGAAGGAAGTTTAGGGCTAACAAAAATATGGGCCGTCAATCCCAGGCGCCGCCCCCAATAGGCCAAACTAATTCCCGCATTACCCGAAGAACTGATAACTACTTCTCGCCTGCCTGGTGGCAAATGGGTTAACTGGGCAATCATTCCCCTATCTTTAACCGAACCTGAAGGCTGCTGGTCTTCACGCTTTAAGTACAAGCCGTGTTTCAAAATGAGGGGCGTTTTCTTGCTTTTCAAAACTTTCATTGTTACAATGTAGCTAAGTTATTATAACCTAAAAATGAAGAAAATAATTAAATGCCCTGACTGTCACCATCCTATTGAAATCGATCTTAATACTCTTGGGGTAGGCGATATTATTGAATGCCAATATTGCGGTACCGAATTGGAAATAACTTCTGTTGATCCTCTAAAAACCAAAATCGTTGAGGAAGAAAAATAATCTAAATAAAAGATAACCAAAGGCCTAGAAAGGCAAAAACTATTCCCACAATCCAGGCGCGCATTACAATTTTTGTTTCTGGCCAGCCGCGATACTGCAGCCAAAGATGAAGCGGTGCGGCCGGAAAAATTTTGCGGTGCCGCCACGCCTTGCTAAGAATTTGCAACAAACTGGAAAGCCCCTCCAAATTAAAAACCATGCCCACAATCAAGACGGCAACAATTTTACCCGTCAAAAGACCAATAACAGCAATAGTGGCCCCAAAGGCTAATGCCCCGATATCACCTAAAGTAAGTCGGGCGGGAGCAACATTAAAATAAAGGAAAGCTAGAACTGCCCCCACCCAAAGGGCAATAAAAACTCCCAAAAAAGTATCAAACGACTGGAAAGCAATTACCCAAAAGGCCAAGAGAAAAATTAAAAGCAAACCGTTCGAAAGACCATCCAAACCATCGGTAATATTAAAAGCGTTAGCCAGCCAAACAATTAAAGTGGCCGCCAAAAAAATATAACCGTAACCTAGATAAACCGCCCGATAAAAAGGCAAATAAATAAAATTAATACCCAAATTAAAATAGAGCATGGCGGCAACTATAAAAGCCAGAGCCCATTGGAGCAAAAACTTATGCCTCATTCGCAAGCCAAAGAACCCTGTCTTTTCAAATCCAAAAAACTTCATCAGGTCATCATAAAGACCTAAAACACCAAAAGAAATCATAGTAAAAAAAACAATGTTTGCCTCATCTACTAGAGGGTAAGCAGTATAAAAACCCCGGTGGCGGTAGATTTTTAAAACTGGCAAAAGAACAAACTGCAAGCTTAAGATGGTAATTACCATTAAAAGGCCACCACCCACCGGCGTCCCTGCTTTGTGGGCATGGAGCTTGTCAAAAATGACCGCCCGCTTGTTTTGGAAGTCACGGGTAATTTGCCGGCGGCGGACAAAATGCCAACGATAAAGAAGGTTAATAAAAGGAATGAAAAGCAATGAATTGGCAAAAAAGGAAAACAACACCAAACCAAAGTAAATGAATTCCATAAATTAGTATAACACCAATGGTTAAATTCCAAATCACAAGCACCAAATACCAAATTCCAAACCTGCCCCGACGAACGTCGGGGCAAATCCTAAATCCTAATGACCCAAATCCTAAACAATAACCAAATTACCAAATGATCAAATGACCAAAAACAGAGAAGAAAGAAGAAAAAAAGAAACGTTTTGAACATTTGAATTTTGGTCATTTGAACATTGTTTAGAGTTTAGGATTTAGGATTTTTGTAATTAGAATTTGTTTGGTTGTTATGATTTAGTGTTTTTATTCTCGTTATATTGAACTCGCCCACTTCCCTGATAGAGTGAGTGTTCACTCGATCCTCAATATTTACCCGTTATTCTCAATCGTGCTCTGTAAACTTCCGCTCGAAAACAGGATCGTGATGGCGCAAATACTCAATAAGCATTGCGGCGTGTTCTTTTTCCTCATCCCGATTATGAGCTAGCACTTTCTTCAATTCTTCATCTTGGGTAGCTTGAATCCGTTCTTCATAAAGGTTAATCGCATCCAACTCTTCGATCAGCGATTGCCGTGCCCGGGCCAAATTTTTTTCTTTGTCGCCCATTGCTAGAGCATCATTCAAATCAAGTGGTGGCATAATGTCTCACCCCCTTTCTTCATTCAGTTTATCACATTGCGAGCAATCGTGATAATAATGGCAAACAGGCCGCCGACAGGCGACTTTCCTTCCCTCTAACACATAACGGAAGCGTTCTAAATGGCGCAAAAGGGAAGCCTTAAGGTAAAAAAGATCGCCCTTCCGGGGAGAATATTCCTTCAAGAATAATTCTCCAGCCGTGGCGGGGTCATTAGCCCAAATAGCAGTAACTCCTTCTGCTTCTTTAAGGGCTAAGCGCATCAAGGGGCCAATACCAATCAAGATATCCGGTTTTAATTTGGCCAATTGGCGTCCCAGCCGCCGGTGTTCTTGCCGGGCATAACGGCCTAATTCTCCCATCTCTCCCATAACCACAATAAGGCGCTGGTAATGTGGTTTTAAAGTAGCCACCAGAGTTAAGCCAGCTTTGGCTGATGCGGGGTTAGACCGCCGGCTGTCATCTAAGAGCCAGCTGCCATTAAGGAAGGGCTGCAACGACAAACGCCCCGGCAAAGGCTTAAGCTGGCGAGCAGTATCTACCAAAAGTGACGGCGGTAAATGGTAAAAATCTAAAAAAGCTAAAGCAGCTAAAAACGATTGGGCAAAATGCTTTCCCAAAAGGGGCGTTTTTATTCTTATTGGCAATCGCGAAGAAGTCGCTAACCAAAACTGGCTGCCTTGAGGAGTAACTTTACTTTTAACCAGCCAGTAATCTCCTTTTCCTTTCTTAAGGGAATAGCTTCTCTTTGGGCCCGAGAAAAGTCGAGCCGCATGACGAGCTAAAAGGTCATCAAAATTATAAATAAGCAAGCCATTGGCCGGCAAGGCCCGAATTAATTTTGTTTTTTCTTGCCAGATCCCCATTTTGGATCCCAGCAATTGCTCATCAGCATGAACAGGGACCACCCCGGTAAAGATGACTGTGGTTGGCTTAACCAAACGGAGATGGAAATCCATTTCTTGGGGATGATCGATGCCGGTTTCTAGCACTAGCCAGGGCGGCCAACGCCAATGCAAAAGCGTTTGCGGTAAATTGAAAATTGTATCCAGATTGCGATCAGTCACCAAAGCGCCGCCGGCCCGTTTTAAGGTCTCCCCCAAAACATAAGCAGTCGAGGTTTTGCCGTAACTGCCGGTAATCATTACCACTCCTCGAGGATGATGGAACCTGGCCCATAATTTAGCCAAATATCTTCGCCCTAGGTGGTAAAAGCGCTTGCCAAAAGGTAAGTGGGTATAAAAACGGTAATCCCGCCGGATATCAATCATACTCTAATGATATCACCCCCCAATTGCTGGAGGCGCTTAGCTAGGTGCTCATAGCCGCGGTCTATCTTTTCCGCCTGCTGTAAAACGCTTTTCCCTTTAGCCATCAATGCCGCCAAAGTCAATGTCGCCCCGGCCCGAATATCATTTACCTTCATAGTTATACCTTGTAAATGGCTAGGGCCACTAATGTGAATGCCGTGGAAAAATTCCGGGCGGTCATCCTCAAGATTAAAATTATAATAACTCGCCGGATCATTTACCTGAGGTTGAAAAAATTTTATCTTGGCGCCCATCTTCTGCAAATAGGGCACATATTGGAAGCGGTAAGGGAAAATGCGTTCAACCACCTCGCTTGTGCCCCAGGCCTGGGTCATCAAAACTGACCACAAAGCTTGCCAATCGGTCATAAAGCCGGGGTAAGGGGCTGTTTCAATTTTGCTTGCCCGCAACTTTTCCCGCCAGGTTACTTTCATTTCATTAACGCCAATTTCTAGTCCGGCTCCAATCATCCGTAGCTGTTCAATAAACGCATAAAGATGGTTGGGGTTGATATTAAAAATATCTATTTCCCCCCGAGTCCCTAAAGCAGCACAGGCAAAAGTGACCGCTTCATTGCGATCAGGAATGACCACATGCTCGGCTCCGCGAAATTGGCGTCGCCCTTGGATCACAATCATCCTTGGGGCAATTCGTTTTACCCGACCACCAATTTTATTAAGAAAACTGATAAGGTCGTCAACTTCCGGTTCGGCAGCAGCATTTTCTAAAACCGTTTCCCCTTCTGCCCAGAGGGCAGCCATCAAAAGAGTATCGGTGCCGGTATGGGTGTTTTTAGCAAAGCGATAACGGACTCCCTGCAAGCGGTGAGGAGCGGTAAATTCTAAAAATTGCTCGCCTTGTTTAATCTGGACGCCCATCTTTTGCAAACCGGCCAAATGGCGATCCAAAGGCCGGCGGCCAATTTTATCGCCACCAGGCCAGGGTACCCGGGCCCGACCAAAACGGTAAAGCAAAACGGGAACAAAAAGAATGCTTGCCCGCGTTTCCCGGCCTACTCCTAACGGCAACTGGCTATGTTGTAGATTTTGGGGATTTACCAAGACGCTATGTTCACCAACCCAACGGAAATCAGCCCCCAAATACTTAATAAGGGAGAGGGTAATTTTTGTTTCGCCGGCTTTAGTCAGGTTACTAAAAAGAGATTCTTGGCGGCCAAAAAGCGAAGCAATGAGCAATTTAAAACCAGAATTTTTCGCCCCGCGGATAACTACTTCGCCACGTAATGGCTTTTGGCTATGAATAACGAACTGCGCCATTAACGATGCCTTAAAAAACTAATAACTTTTTGCTTTAAGCCTCGCAAGCCGCCCGAGGACATAAAGACTAAAACATCGCCAGACCGAAGTTCTTGCTTAACTTCCTTTTCGAGAATTTGGTCATCGGGACAATACTCAACATTTGGGCTCCCCAAAGCTTTGATAATTAATGACCCGGTTACCCTTTCTGCTGCCGGCCGGCGGTCAAAATGAACTCGCGTCAGCCAAACTTTATCAGCTAAACTAAAAATCCCCTTTATCTCCCTTAAAATAGACCTATCCCGCCAGCCGCTATAGTGGGGGTAAAAAATTACTAGAATCCGCTGCCGGGGAAAATGGTCCCGTAAGGCTTGCAAAGCCGCTTTGATTCGCGGTGGAGTTTGGGAAAAATCCTCAAAAATTGTAATTCCCCCAACAGTTCCTTGATTTTCTAGTCGCCTTTTCACCCCCTTAGCTCTACTAATCGCTTTTTTAATCGCCGGCCAGCTAATGCCCAAATAATGAGCCATAGTCGCCGCCGCGACAATATTTTCGGCATTATGTTTGCCTAGAAGGGGAGATTGAAGATTAACCTTAGCACTCTGACAGTTCACTTTTAGTTGCATCCCCCGCGAAGATGGCTGCCAGGCTGCCAAAAAGCAATTACCCTTGCCTTTTTTGCCAGAATACCAAACTACCCGGGGCCGAGAACGGAGAAAATCTAGGTGCTCGCCAAAATAATTAGCCACGACCAAACCGTCATTGGGAACCGAATCTGCTAGTTTGCGAAAGGCTTGGTAATAAAGGGCTGGTTGGGGATAAACATCGGGATGCTCCCAATGGGCTGCAGTAATCAGAAGATAACGGGGCCGATAAAGAAAAAATTTTGCCTGCGGCTTTTCCGGATTAACCCAATATTCATCGCCCTCTACCACCGACCAGTTGCTTTCCGAAAAGGCTAGCGAAGACCAACGGTTAAGCGGCCAGCCACCAATCATATATGCCGGCTGATAATGGGCCGCCTTTAAAATAGCTACCAGCAGAGAGGTAATCGTTGTCTTGCCGTAACTACCGGCCACTACCAAAGAATTCTTCTTAACCACGAAACGGGCTATTGCCTCAGCATGACTAAGAATAGGCAAATGATATTTCTGCGCCTGTAAATATTCCGGGTTGCGGCGATCAATTACTAAAGCACTACCCCCTACCAAGACTAAATCAGCATTCTGGGGAACATGGTCGGCGCTATAACCCCGATAGAAAGGGATTTTTGCCCGTTGCAAAGCAGTCGTTAGCGGTGGAAAAACATTTTCCTGGTCTGAACCGCTAACCTCCCAGCCAGCTTTCTTAAAAGCTCGTGCCAAACCGGTGCCAATAGTTCCCACAATCCCGATGATATAAACTTTCTTTCTCTTCATTCTTGTCTTTTGCTGCTTTTAGTTAACCAGCTTTCCAGCTTCTGGCGCCAGGCGGTATTCTGCCAAAGATGGCCCGGCCAATCTTCTTTTAATAGCTGGCGTAATTCTTTTTGGTCATCCGACCAATAAAGGCCATTAAAAAATTCCAGGCCGGGAAAATTGCGCTTATAATTCAACCGCCCATAACAAGTCCCCAAATAGAGATAGGCTAAATGCTGCTGCTGGGCCCAGCGAATTAGAAATAACCCTCCGGCCATAGCCAAATTTTGCTGTCGGTAGGCAGAATCCAGAAAAAGATAGGCCCAATGGGCAATCGGCGGTTGGACCAACAAGAGAGAATAGCTAACCGGCTGCTTTTGCCAGCTAATGATTAACTGGTAATTAAAAAATTTTCCCTGCCAAAGCTTCTTTAGAGTCGGCGTTTTAATATCCCAACCTGCTCCCCGGGCCCAATCGCGCAAGAGTTTCTGTTTTTCTGGCAATAAGGGAGGACTAACTTTTTTTAGAGAAAAGCGAAAGCCCTTGGTTCGAGCTAAGACGCGCCGGTTTTCCGAAGAAAATTGGCTGTGCCGGAGATTGCTCCGGCAACTTCGGCTTAAATAAAATAAATCTTGGCGCTGGCGAAAAGGCAGGAAGCCAAGAGCATAAATTTTTGCCAAACTATCGCCCGATTCTCGCCAAAGCAAAACTTGATAAGGAAATTGGTAGCGCTGGTAGTTGGCTTTGAAAGGCGAAAAGATCAGCTTCATGGCTGTTGCCCTAAAGCAACCTTAACTGCCTGATGCTCCGACCAAGGATATTCTTGATGGCCATAGCAAATGGATTGCTCATGGCCCTTGCCGCAAAGAACAACCAAATCGCCTGGCCGGGCTAAGCGGCGCAAAGCAAAATTAATAGCTTCTTGGCGATTTTCAATTTGGAAAAAGACTTTTTTCTTCTTTCCCTGTTGCACTAGCCGGGCGTCTTTTTCCTTGGCCCGGCGCATTTTTCCCTGCCGGCACCCCCGGGCAATAGCCTCAATAATGGCTTGGGGATCTTCGGTGCGCGGATCTTCAGAGGTTAAAACGGCAACATCAGCCCAACGGGCAGCTATCTCCCCCATTAAAGGGCGCTTTTCTCGGTCCCGTTCCCCGGCAGCGCCAAAAACCACTAAAATCCGGCCGGAATGCACCTGGCGCAAGGAACGCAATAATTGTTCTAAGGCGTTGGGAGTGTGGGCGAAATCAATCATCACCAAAAATGGCTCGCGGGCGACAATTTCCATTCGTCCCCGCGGCGGGGGAAAAGTTGCCAAAGCTGCTTGGGCTTGAGATAAAGAAACCAAATGTTGGTCCAAAACAGCAGCCAAGGCGGCTATTTGATTGTGCAAATTAAATTCGCCCGTAAGCTGGCTTTGAAAATGGCCTTTTTTTTGCCGGCGAAAATAAAGATCAAAGCTTGTTTGCCCCAAGCCAAGATGCAGGTTTCTTGCCTGCCAGTCACTTTTAGGACTTAGTCCATAGAGAAAAATCTTTTGCTGGCGACAGGTTTTCTTAATCGCTGGCAAAAATTGTTTCCCTAAATTTTCATAAACAAAAAGCCGTTCGCTATGGCAAAGAAGGCGCATTTTAGCCCGAAAATAATTTTCCATTGTTTGGTGGTAATCTAAATGCTCGTGGGTTAGATTCGTCAAAATAGCTTTTTGGAAATGGATTCCCCAAAGGCGATACTGGTCCAAACCATGGGAAGTAGCCTCCAAAACAACCCATTTGCCGGCTTGCTCGCGGGCCATTGCCGCTAGCCACCTCTGCAGCTTAGCCGCCGGCGGTGAGGTGACATGCAAACCGGTTGGTTCTTGCTTCTTCCCCACCTGGGCGGCAATCGTCGAAACATAGCCAGCGGCTAAACCCGCTTCCCGAAGAAGGTGGTGAATTAAAAGGGTAGTTGTCGTTTTGCCATCGGTGCCGGTCACACCAATAAAATTAAGCCGTCGGCTCGGCCAACCATAACGCCAGTTTGCCAAAATTGCCCGGGGAAGATGGATAAAGTGGTTTTTAAGCCATTGGCGCCAATTAGTCATCAATCAAGTGATTATAGCACGAAAACGGTTAATCGCCCCGGGGTTGGATTCCCCAATAAATAAAAAGCTGGCGGGCAATTTGAAACCAAAGCGGGGCAGCCGTCTCCGATCCCCAAGGCGAGCTGGTGGGCTCTTGGAGGCTTACTAACATCGTAAAGTGGGGATGATCGGCCGGAGCAAAACCGGCAAACGAGGCAATCGTTTTTTTATCAGCATAATGGCCAGCCAGAGGAATTTGGGCTGTACCCGTTTTTCCGGCAATGCGGTAGCCGCGAATTCGCGTCCATTTCGCCTCCCCTTCATTCACAGCTACTACCAGCATCTCCTTTATCTGCCGACAGGCATCAGGCTTTAAAGGACGAGCAAGAATACGGCTAACGGTAGGAAAAATCTTTTGGCCGGCGGCGATTGTTTCCACCACCCGCGGCTGATAGACCACTCCCCCATCAGCCAGAGCATTAAAAGCGGTAATAAATTGAATCGGAGTTAGGGCAATACCTTGGCCAAAAGAAATGGTGGCAAAATCGATAGGATACCACCGTTCAGGCGGCTTCAGCTGGGGCAACATTTCCCCCTGCAAGTCGATGCCTGTTTTTTGAGTCAAATGATATTTTTGCAAATAGGCAAAAAGTTTCTTTTTACCCAGTTGGCGAGCTACGTATACCATGCCCACATTGTCTGAATTTTTAATAATTTCGGTCATAGTAGAGTTAGGATGATAGACATCATTCCAGGTTTTAATTTTGTATTTGCCAATTTGGATTGGGCCTGAACAAATGGGGCACCGGCTCTCGGGCTTAATGACTTTTTCGTTCAAAGCCGCTGCCATTACTAACGGTTTAAAAATCGACCCCGGCTCAAAAGAAGCCGAAATCACCGGATTAAGAAACTGACGGTAAGGATACTGGTTGTAATGGGCCGGATCATACTTAGGCCAAGTTGCCATTGCCAGCACAGCACCATTCCGGCTATCGAGAATAACCACCCAACCGCCTTTAGCCCCATAACGGCGCACTCCGGCCGCCAATGCTTGTTCGGCAATAAACTGCGCTCCCCGGTCAAGAAAAAGATGAAGATCGCGTCCCTGCCGGGGAGCCACCTCATCGCTGCGGCGGTTTAAAAAATGCCAAAAGCCTTGCTGGCGGATTCCGGCCAGTCCGGCCAGCTGCTCTTGATAAAACCCTTCCAAGCCAAAATACCCCCGTGGCTGGCCCAGCTTGTCCCGGCCTACAAAACCCAAAAGATGGGCAGCCATCGAGCCTTCGGGATAAAAACGCTCTTGGTGCTGCTGAAATTTTAGACCCTCAAGGTGGAGATCGCGCAATGCTTGATATTGGCCATAGTTTAAATTCTGGGCCAAAGCCAGCCATTTTTGCTGGGGTTGGGCAGAAAGCTTTTGGAGAAGGTTTTCCTTCAACGACTTAGTTTGGTCGGGCGGATAAAAAATGATTGGAGCAATCTTTTGCAGCAGAGCTTGGAGGCTAATTTTAAGAGCTGGCCGCCAAAGAAAAAGGTTATAGGCGATTTTATTAGTCGCCAGCGGAAAACCGTCATGGCTATAAATTTTCCCCCGGGATCCTACCACCACCTCTCTCTTTTCTAGCGAAGCTAAATTGTCACTGAAATGGGTCTTGGCTAAAACCTGCCAATAAAAAAGCCGGCCAATAATAGCCAGCCACCAGAAAAAAAAGAAAAGGGCTAAAAACAACAGGCGTCTTGGCTCTCTTTTCATGGTCGCCAAGCAATAGTCTCTTCGGGAATTTGCCAAAAGTGTTTAACCAAACTGATTTCCAATTGGCGGCCGGCGCGGGTTAGCTCCCGCAAAGATGTGACTGCAGCAAGTTGGTTTTCTTGGCGATTAACTAGCGCCTGCAATTCTTGCTGCTGGTTTCCTAATTTCACCAAATCCATAGCCAGATCAAAATTACGATTGCGCCACCAAAGCCAGAGCCCAACTTGGCTAAGGACAAAAAGCAAAGCTAAAATTTTTTGCTTAGTTTTCATTTTTTTCGGCAGCCCGCAAACGAGCACTACGAGCCAAAGGATTTTGCTTTACCTCGGCGGCAGCAGGCCGTTGGGCTTTTCGGGTTAAAATTTTTAAGCGCTTCTCTCTTTCCTGACGGCGGAAAAATTGCTTAACCAAACGGTCTTCTCCGGAATGGAAGCTAACGACCACCAGCCGCCCGCCAGCAGCTAAACTTGCCACCGCTCCCTCTAGGCCCTTCTTTAAATTTTCTAGCTCCTGATTCACTAAAATGCGCAAAACTAAAAATGTCTTCGTCGCCGGATTGTTCCGCGGAGAAACATGATGGCGGCGGTAGATCTCAGCAATACCCTCAGCAATCTCAGCAGCCATCAAGCCTCGGCCGACCGCTTTTTTTAAAAACTGGGCAATTTCAGCCGCAAATCTCTCCTGGCCAATTTGCAAAAGCCACTTTTCTAGCTGGGCCAACGAAGACGCAGCGATAATATCGGCGGCTGTTTGCGGTAATTCGGGGCTTAAGCGCATGTCCAAGGGAGCATTTTCTTGAAAAGAGAACCCCCTCCCTAACTGGTAGTGCCACTTAGTTAATCCCAAATCAAAAACGACTCCTGCCAGGGGGCAAAATTTTTCTTTCTGGCAAACTTGGGCTAAATCAGCAAAATTAGCCACGCGCAAACGCCAAGAAGCATTGGGGCAGGGGTAATGCTTCTTGGCCTGGTCAATCATCAGCGGATCCCAATCTAGAGAAAGCACCCGGGCGCCTTTTTGATAAAGGGTATAGCTGTAGCTTCCTCCGCCTAAGGTAGCATCAAGATAGCGTTCTCCAGGTTTAGGGTCCAGATATTTCATGGCCGCTGCTAATAAAACTGGTTGGTGGCGGGAGCGAAAAACATTTTTATTCATGGGCCAACTTCTCGGAAATACTTTTAATATTGCGGCTCAAATATTGCTGATATTGCTGCCAACGGCGAGCATCCCAAATTTCCACATAGCGGTTCAAACCTAGAAAAACAACCTTATCTTTAATCTGGCTATAATGGCGCAAATGCGGCGGCAGGACAAAGCGGCCTTGTTTGTCAAAAATTATTTCTGCGGCATTGCCAAAAAGGAAACGGCTTGTTTCTCGGGATGCTTCCCAAATTGGCAAGTGGTCGCCCAATTGGCGGGTCATTTTTTTCCACTCGCTATAACTCATCGCCAAAAGACAGCCATCATAACCGCGGGTGACAATAATCCGGGAACCCAAAAGCTGGCGCAATTTTTTAGGAAACGCAAGGCGGCCCTTTGCCGTTACTGTTGCCTGGTATTGCCCTAAAAGTAATTCACCACTTTTCACCATTTTGTGCCACCTCACACCATTTGTAACCCATTTTTACCTTTTTGTCAAGCAAGCGCCATGCTATAATCGGACAGGCCGCCATCGTCTATCGGCTAGGACGTCACCCTTTCAAGGTGAAAAGGCGGGTTCGATTCCCGCTGGCGGCACCTGTTGTTTCTTCAACACAATTCCCCTATAATGGATGAAGTAATTAGCAAAACAAAAATGACCCACCGTTATCTTTATCACATTTTCCAAAGCCGGTATTGTTGGCTTACTTTTGCCCTTTCGTTCTTCCTAAGTTATTTCCTAATTCCCAAGACAGTTTTTTGCTGCTGGTACACCTCTCTAGCCGTTCTTTTTATGTTCTCTTTCGCTCTGACCATTACCTGCACTATTCGCAATGCCAAAGAAAAGATAGTTTTGGCCAAAACTTATCAAAGCTCGCTTTTGGGCCTTTTGGCAACCGCCATTGGCCTAATTGCCCTGCAGACTTGCGGTTTGGGAGCGCCGGTTTGCGGAGCAGCTGTCGGCTTGGGGGTCCTTTCTTCTGTCTTTCCCACCTTCTTTGTAACCCAAATGGCGCGTTATGCTATCCCTCTCTTGCTTCTTTCTATCTTTTTCCAATTCGCTTCCCTCTACTTTATGAATTGCTTCCGCCGCTGGCATTCGCTACCAAATTAGCTAAAAACGGGAGAAATGTTTTGATACCAGCGAATTTCTGGTTGGCCTTCAGAATAACGGATTGCCACTACATCCAGGCGCCAACGGTCGGGCAAGCCAGGATGCTTTTGGGTGTAAAGCCAGGCAGCCCTAACCAGATGCCCTACCTTCCATTTCCTAACCGCCTCTTCGGGATAGCCGGCCCTATCGGTCCGCCGGGCTTTTACTTCCACAAAAATAAGGGTGTCTCGGTTGCGGGCAATAATATCCAACTCTCCCCAAGGAGTTCGGAAATTGCGGTTTAAAATTTGCAATCCTTGGCGGCGCAAAAACTGGATAGCTAAAGATTCGCCTTGGCCGCCAAAAGTTTTTCGCTTAAAGCCGGGCTTTCTTGCCATGCCGCTGGCGAAGATAATAAAGTTTCGCCCTTTTAATCCGCTTGCTTGGTTTTCCTACCACCCGCAATTCTTTAATCCATGGCGATTGGACCGGGAAAATACGCTCCACCCCAACCCCATCAACGGCAATCCGGCGGACGGTAAAGGTTTTGCTTTCTGGGCTACTCCCCTTAATAGCAATAACCCGCCCTTGAAAAGGCTGCTGCCGCTCTTTACCCTTCTCTTTGATTAAATATTCCAAGCGGACAATGTCGCCAACCTTCACCCGGATATCGTGCCACTGAAAACTATTTGCCATGCCTGTATTTTAACATCTAAAGAGAAATAATCAAATCAAACCCAACGCTTTCTTTTTATCCATTTTGTTATTATGCCATGTTCATATCTTCCTATACGAATAACCAAATTCCGAGCACCAAATCTCAAACCTGCTCCGACGTCACGTCGGAGCAAATCCTAATTACCAAAATCCTAAATCCTAAACAATGTTCAAAAATCAAATGACCAAAACATCTTTGTCATCTTTTTGTCAAGTACCCCATTTTTCATAATATGTTTACAAAGTTTTTAACAGTGGATGGTTGGGTTGATGTTGTTTAATAAACAGATAGGGAGAAGTCTTTAATCTTAGTTGGATTCTATCCTTGTTGTAGT
>JALWDZ010000010.1:2349-13262 GCA_027039485.1 Candidatus Shapirobacteria bacterium | reverse complement strand
CAGTTCCCCGACCCCCACCCCGCCGCCCCAGCCAACGGCAACACCAACGCCGCCACCGCCCCACTGTACCAGTCTGGGAGTGGTCCCGGCGGAAGGGGATAAGCCGTTGGCGACGACCCAGACGGCCACCTGCACCATCCCGGCCGGTTCGGGCACCTACTATTGGAATACTGACGGCCGCGGTGGCTACGAAAGAACTTCGAGCGGCAACCAGATCAGCTACACTTACACCACCGCCGGCTATTTCCATCCCTATGTCCGGGTCAAAGACCGGCGCAACTTTTGGAGCAACAGCGTTTCGGCCACCGTTTGGGTCAAAGATTGGAAGGACAACTGGCTCCAGGTTCAAGGAAGCAATCTTTACGCCCGCGACGCCCTCAATGTCAGCTATGTCCCCAGCGGCGACTATCTCCTCAAAGCCAGCAGCGGGACTTACGCTGCCGGCGCCGGGGTTGTTTGGGCAAACAACATTTCTGTGAACGGCAATTTGAGCCAGAAGGGCTGGAAAATTGGCAACGATGCCGGCAGCTACTATTTGGCCTACAATGACTTGGCCAGCCAGATTGTTAAAAAGGGCCGGAAATTGACTTCGGGCAGTTTGAACAGCCAGTTGGCCAGCGGCATTTACTACCGGGAAGGCAATTTGACCATCAACAGCAACCAAAATACCAGCGGAGGCATAATTTTGTTGGTCAAGGGAAATTTGACGGTGGCCGGAGCGGTAACCAGGTTGCGGGGGATTTTCATCGCCAGCGGGGGAGTCACCTTTGCCGACAAGAGTGGCAACGAAGGCACTTTGACGGTTGAGGGAGTCATGGTTGCCAACGCCGACCAAATTGGCAGCGGCAATTTGACCGTTAAGCGCTATCTGGATGGCGGCAACAAAAACAATCCGGCCGTCCGCTTTGTCTACCGACCCGATTTGGTGACCGGCGCTTTGAGCCAGCAAATTTGGACAACTCAGGTTAACATTCAGGAGGTTTTGCCATGAAAAAGCAAAAAGGCCAGGCGCTGGTGCTGATCTTGCTGGTTTTGGCAGCAGCGCTGGCGTTGGGGTTGACGACTTCCCGCCAGATCACCACCGACACGAAAATCACCCGCCAGCAGGAAGAATCGGCCAAAGCTTACGCGGCCGCCGAGGCGGGGTTGGAAAAGGCGCTGGCCGGGGAATCGGTTTCCCAGATTGATTTGGGCAACAATACTTTGTCGGTGGTTTCCAACAAAGTGGTGGGCAACCAGCGGGAAATTATCTGGCCTGTGGAGGTGCCCCAGGGGCAAACGCTGATCTTTTGGCTGGAAAACCACGACAGCCAGGGCAATTTGGCGGGGACTTATTACCAAAAACAGCTGAATGTCTATTGGGCGCAAACCCAGGGCAGCACTGTCCCGGCGGTGATTATGGGTTTGGTATACCGCAACGGTCGCCAGGCAACTTATTGGGCCTGGGATGCTAATGCCTCCAGGCGGGGGAGCAATAAGTTTAGCAGCCCCCTAACGGGCAATTTCACCATCCACGACCCAACTTTGAACGAAACCAGGACATTTACCAATAAAGTTGCTTTTGATTTCACCAATTCCCCCCAGCCGGTTTTTCTCTGGCTACGCCCCCTTTATAGTGCGGCTAATTTTGGCTTCCAGGGCAATAGCAATTTGCCGGCCCAGGGCCAGCTGATTATTTCCGAAGGCCAGGTTGGGCCCACTAAAGCGCCGGAAATTACCAGCCGCCGCCTGCGGGCTTTTAAGACCTTTGCCCAACCGCCAGCTGCCCTTTTAGATACAGTGGTTGATTTTGGCACCATCAGCGCCCAGAAGTAGGTTGGAACTAGGAACTAGGTTGGAGGAACTAGGTTATTAGAACTTAGAACTTGGAACTCAGCAAAGTGAAACATAAAATTTGGTTTAAGATTTGTAAAGGTTGGCGAAAATCCGAGATGCTTAAAGATCTCGTTTTAGCTTCTCGCCCAAGCGAGAAATTCTTCTAAGAGTTTACCGCTGAAAAAATCGCGAAGCCGATGATTAGCGTTGCCAATTTCGTGATAAACAACTCTGTTGCCCAACTCTTTTAGCTTGGTCACTAGCTCTCGGCTATGATGATAATTGATAGTTGGGTCTGCTCGCCCGTGAACAATGAAAAAGTTTCGCTGGCGAATATTATCCAAATTAATAGGGGCGACTTGCCCTTTCCCCTGGAAAAATTTATCCCAAGTTTGCCTTTCCAAGCCACGAAAAGCTGGCCCAAATGCTCGGCGCAAGAATTGCAGGGTATGGTCCAAATCTTCTTCGCCGGGCCAATTACCCTGGCGTTCAATATCCATGAGAGGAGCGAAAAGGGCGCACTTCTTAATACCGGGTTGGAGGGAGCAAAATTTCAAGGCTGTCCAGCCGCCAAAAGAGGAGCCTAGAATAATGGGGGTTTTTGCCGGCCAGGTTTTTTCTTTAAGAAAATAAAGCTCTTTGGCTCGGCCCCGTTGAATAAAGGTTAAGGCCAAGTCAACTGTCTGCAAACAATTGTCAGGGGTGAAAATGCCCCTGCTTAGCCAACTGCCTAAATAGTGGGGGAAGAAAATCTGACACCCATTATCTTGACAAAAGCGGGTAAATTTATCCTCACGAGGGAAGCCGGGCAAACCAGCCAATTTGAGAATATTTATTTTGCCCTGTTTTTGGGGAAATAAGACATCAAGGTGTAGTGGTCCTTCTTGAAAACGGTAAAACATCTCTTTTCAGAATAACATCAAAAAGTTGTTATCTTCAATTGTTTTTTTAAAATTTGGAAAGCATGGTTATATATTTTCTCTTGGATGGTTAGAAATTGTTCTGGCGAAAAATCCCCCTCCTCAGGGTACCTAGACAAGCTAGCTCTTAAAAATTCGACCTCTACTGGTAATAAAACATTGGGCCATAGCTGCCTAAATTGTTCTAATTGTTGCTTTTTTGTCTTTTTATAAATACCTTGGAGCATAAGAGCATCTTTTAGCATTTTGAATGTGTCTTTGCGGGCTTGGCGAAAATTAAACCTCTCTGGTGCCAGAGCGCTTTTTCGAGCCCGGCCAATATATTGCTGCAGTTTTTGGTATAAACTCAGAGCTAGATAGAATGGTTGCGGCCCAATCATACGGTCAAAAGGATTATAATCGCCATATAATAGTTTTGCCGCCCTCATGTGGTAAGCAAAAAAGGCGCCGTTGGTATTTTGGCTGTATAAATCAGCCGATTTTGGTAATTCTGAGAGGAATAAGGGTTTTATGTTTCGCAAAGCAGCGAGTCGTTTATCGCTTAAAACCGTTCTCAATATTTTAATTGCCCGGGATTTTTCTTCCACAGAGGAAATTTCTTCCCCAAAAACTATAGCTAAGTCCCAATCGCTATCTTTGTCATTATCACCAAATGCGCGGGAACCGTGAAATAATACTGCCGTAATTGCTCCTTCGGGGAAATTTGCTTGACATCTAGTTATAAATAACTCTAAAAGTGTCTTGATTGTTTCTGGCCAAGGTTCCATTTCGAAGTACCCCCTATCCTGGTTAGGCATGTTTTCTTGCTCAGGGCTACTATTTTCTCCTAAAAATGCTTCCAAAAAGGTGTCGGTTGTTTGGTTAGTTTTGTGTGGAGAGCGCCATAATTTTAGAACCTGCCTTACCCTCTCGCCGTTTAGTTGCTTTTGTAGAACCTCGACATTTGTTCGTTTTGAATCTCCTTGCAAAGGTGGGGATGTTGGAAGTGGCTGGGTTATTCTTCGCGAGAGAGCCTTTACGGTCCAGAAAATAAGCCGCGAATCTGCCCTGATTTCCAGTTGCTCCCAAAATAAATGAGCTAACATAAAAAATACTGCTGTATCTTTTCCAAATCTTAACGCTACCTCGCTGAATGAGGGCGAATTGCGAACATATGGAGTGACAATTAATTGTCCTGCTTTGCCAGTCAAAATTTCCTGAAGTTTCGAAACTAGTATTCCTTTTCTCAGAGTCCTAGAGGCCACGGTCCAAAATTGGACATCCTTAGACATTGCTGATAGATGGCCACCGAGGAGTGCCCAGGCAAAGTCAATGTCAATATAAAAATCGCGCCCGGCGATATTAGCGGTAAATTCTGTTTCGCGGTTACGAGAGATAATCAGAGGTTCTGCGATGAGGTCTAAAGAAACTTGTCGCACCCTCGTGCTATGGGAGGTAGGATTAACCTTTATTGGCGGTATATCTGGGGGAAGATGCAGAACTAGCACTTCGCTTGCTTTTGCTTGACCTATACCGCCACATAGTTGACAGCGTATTTCTCCGTTGGAGTTTACAGAAAAAACTTTGCCTTCAGGAATCTTGTTTGTTTTTAAGTAACTTTCGGGCAATTCTAATGCTCCACAGGGACAAGACACTATGCGGTGGTTTTCTACTTGAATCAATCCCTTCCTGTGAAGCAAGGTTACTGCTTCTTTTACATATTCCCGAAAGTTGGGATCGTCGTCCCTCCAAGGAACAAAATTATAGATACCTAGTTTTCGCACCGAAAGGTAGTATTGTTTTGCCCATCTTTCTCTTTGTAAGTCGCTTTGTCCTTTGAATTTCATACCGGTTAAATTTACAGGCAGCAAAAGCCCATCTCCTAAATTTTTTGCTACTATATTGGCTACTAAGGGGCTAAAGAAGAAAAACAGTTTTGGATCTTCGTTTCTAGGAGGAGTAATAGGTAGGGTGCTAACAAAGCGTTCTCGCCGCTCCATGTTTTAAATATTAAACCTATAATACGTGTATTATATCACAGACGTCTGCTTGGCGAGAAGCGCGGCTTTTAATCTTCGACTTTGTCCTTGCTTTTAAATTTCCTGCGAGGGTGTTGGGCCCTTGGGTTCCGCTGGTTCTAGCCGCCGGCGGCGGAGCCAGATGATAACGGCGGCTATGACCAGGAGGAGGAGAATGATGGTCAGGATTAGGTGCCAGGGGATTATCCAGAAGAAGATGGTGGCCGTTAGCGCCCGGCCTTGCTGGCCGTAGCCGGCGCTGAGTGTGGCCCGATAGCGGCCGAGACCCCAATGCTGTTGCCAAACATTTTCGTAGCGGCGGACGGTGTTGGGGAAAATGTTTTGCTCTTTTAATTTCAAGGTGGCAATCGGCCGGCCGAGCCAGTCATAGATGCGGATGGTGCCCCGGGGGCGGATGTGGATGTCAGAAAGGTTTTCGACTTCGCTGACGATTTTGACTGGCCCGTACTCTTGCCAAGTTGGCGCCTCCATGCGGACGACGAAAGCATTTTCTTTAACTGGACCAGGGACGGTGAGGTAAAAGAGGGTGCCAACGCTAGGCATGATTGCCGAAGCCGTTTCTGGGCTGGCCGCCGCCGCGGCGGGTTGGAAAAAGACAACGGCGTAATGGCCGCCAGGATTAGCTTTTTCGGGAACAACGATGGCGATGTCGACCACTTTGGTTTCGCCAGGGCGGAGGATGAATTTGCTTGGTGAGGCCTGGATCCAGGTTGAGGCGGCCCAACGGCGGGCCACTTTAGCCTTGACGGGAATTGGCGTCCCCCGGTCGTCGCTGACGATAAAATCTTGGACCTTAACGGCCAAGCCCAACTCGCTGTCGCCGCCGTTGTGAACCTTGATTGCTTTTTGGATAACGCTGCCGGGCTTGACTTTGAACTCCAGCCGGGGTGGACTGACGGTAACTTTAGTTAACTCTTGGGCCTGGGCCGAAAAGGAGATGAGGATGAAACTGGCAAAAATGGTGAAAAGGAAGATGATCTTTTTCATTAGAATGTCGCTGTCGCCCGATAAGTAATTGCGTTCCAATAAGTACCGGCTTCTTGGGTGGCGCTGACAATGGCCCGGTAACAAACATAGACGTCTTCGCCGTCGGCGACGGTGCTTGAAGAAAAGATGGTTTGCGGCGACTCGGATTCAGAATCGGCGGCAAATTGGCGGGCGGAAAAAGTGCGCCCCGACTCGTTGTAGGAAAAAGCAACACTGGCGGCGTCAACATTTTGCAATGAATAACCAAAACCTTTGGTGCTGGTTGAAGCCCACTCGTCGGAAACCGATTCGCTGGCGGCGCTGGAATCACCGGGTTCGTCGGGAATTTCCACACTGGCATCATCGATTCGGGAAAGCTGGTCGTTTTCAATGGCGGTGACTACATAACCATTATCGGCGTTGGTGGAAACCTCCAGTTGTTGGGCAGCGTCGGTAAAGCTGCTGATAGAGAGGGAGCCGAGGGGGACGGTGGTAGCGGTGGTGGCGACATCGGTAGTAGTGCCGCAAACGCTTGAGCCGGCGGCCACACCGCTGATGGTAAAGCTAAGTAAGGGTTCCACGGTGGCGGTTACTCGGACCGACTCGATGACGGCAACTTTGGTGGTAGTGCTGTCAATGGCGGTATCGCTGCTGTCAAGATTTTCAATGATAACCGAATAGGTGTCGGCGGTTCCTTCGGTGTGGCTGCTAGCCGGGGCAGGGTTGATGAGCTTGGTGGTGCCGCCGATGGTCATCGAAAGCGACTGGCCAACTTTGCCCGGCCCGGAATAACGGCATTCAAAACAATGGTAGCCGGCCGGACAACCGGTTCCCCCGGAAACAGTGGCTGTCCCGGAAACAAAGTCATAATAGCCGGCGACATCGCTGGGGCAGGTAACATCGCTGTTACTGATGGAATTAAAGTCCCAGCCGTCTTGGTCGGGCTTGCCGTCGTTGTTATTGCTGGCACCGGCTTTGATGCGGACCCGGATGGCGCCGTTGGGAATAGCGGAAACGGTGGTGAAGCTAATGGTGTGGCTAGCGGTCCGCTTAACAATAAATTCGTCATTGGCGTCGGTGTCAGCGCTGTCAAGGCCGCTGGTGACAGTGAATTGGGTGCTGGAAATAATTTGGCCAACGGTGTAGGTATTGCTTGAGCCGACATAGGTAATAGTGTCGCCAGGGAAGAGGTTGGCGGTCGAAGTGGAGGGATAGCCGCTGGTGGCAATAGTGATAACGGTTGAGCCGGCGGTTAAGGCCGAGGCATTAGCGCCGTCAAAAGAAAGCCGCGAAGTTTCCAGGGTATCTTTGGCATCGGTAAGGTTGGCGGAGTCTAAACTCTGGGGCCGGCCAATCCAAAAAGCGCCTCCCAAAAGGAGGGCAACCAGGAACAAATATCCGCGACTTTTCATTTTATCCATTATCGGGATTTTTAGCGCCTTTGTCAAGGGAATTGGAGCTGGGGAAAGTGAAAAGTTAGAGTGGAAAGTGAAAAAGAAGTTAAAGTGAAAAGTTAAAAATGGAGCTAGGAACTAGGTTGGAGGAACTAGGTTGTTAGAACTCAGAACTTGGAACTTGGAACTTGGTTAGGGTACCAGAGTATCAGGATATCGGGGAAAGGATATCAGGATATCGGAACATCAGGGAAGGGATATTAAGGATATCAGGATACCAGGCTAACTTTCCCTGTTATTCTGATCTCTGATTCTCTTTCCCTGATTGCCTGATTTTCTGATATCCTAGCTTAATATTTCTTTTCCTTACTAATTACTAAGTTCTGAGCTCTAAGTTCTAAGTTCTGAATATTTAGGGTTTATTTGGAATTTGGTGCTTGTGATTTGGAATTTACCATTTTCTGTGGTATAGTAACTTATCACGCACGCGGGGAAACCATCCTGTTAATTGCCCCGCGGAGGAACAAGGATGGACAAGAAAAAAACTAAAAAAGAAAAACTGCCCCAATTGGCAGTAAGCCTGGAGGAGATGCTTGAGGCCGGCTGCCATTTTGGCCATGCCGTTGCCAAAACTCACCCCCACATCCGCCCCTATCTCTACACCGCCCGCGATGGCATCCAAATTTTTGACCTTATCCAAACCCGTGACCGCCTCCAAAAAGCGGCCGAATTCCTTTACCAGTTGGCAAAGGATGGTCAGGCAGTCCTCTGGGTGGGCACCAAGCGCCAGGCGCGGCGAGTTATCCGCCGGGTGACTGAGGAAACCCAATCGCCGTGGGTTACCGAGCGCTGGTTAGGCGGCACCCTCACCAATTGGGAGGAAATTTATAAGCGGATCGAGCTTTTGCGAAAATTGCGCCAAGATTGGGAAAAAGGTGTTTACAAAAAGAGAACTAAGAAAGAGCAGGCGGTTATCCGCCACCAGTTGGCCCGGCTGGAGCGCTTTTTTGGCGGTTTGGAGTCGCTGAAAAAACCGCCGGCCGCCTTGGTGGTGGTCGACATCAAGCGGGAAATTACCGCTGTCCGCGAAGCCCGGGCCAAGAAAATTCCCGTGGTGGCTTTGGTGGATAGCAATGCCGATCCCCAATTGGTTGACTATCCCATTCCGGCCAATGATGACGCTTTCAAGAGCATCAACCTTTTGTTGGGCGAGTTGGGGCGCTGGCTGGCTTTGGCTAAGGGGATAAAGGTTAAAAAGGAAAAAGGAGGTAAAGATGAGTCCAAAAGCAAAAGCAAAAAGTAAGGTTGACATTGAGCTGGTCAAAAAGTTGCGCCAGGAAACCGGTGGGGGAGTAATGGACTGCCGGGCGGCGCTTTTAGAGGCCAAAGGCGATTACGAAAAGGCGAAGAAGATTCTCGCCGCCGAGGGAATTAAGAAGGCCGCCAAAAAGCAAGGGCGGGAAACCAAGCAGGGCTATGTGGCTACCTACACCCACGCTACCGGCCGGGTCGGGGCGATGGTCGAAGTTTTATGCGAAACTGATTTTGTGGCCCGCAACCGGGAATTTCAGCAATTTGCCCGCGAGCTTTGCTTGCAGATTGCCGCCATGAATCCCAAGAACGAAAAGGAGCTCCTCAAGCAAGCCTACATCCGCGAGCCGGAAAAAACCGTTGAAGAATTTTTAAAAAGCCAAATTGCCAAATTTGGCGAGAACATCCGCATCGGCCGCTTCCAGCGCTTAGAAGTCTAATATTTCCGCTCGAGAATGAAATCGATAGCCATTTCCAAATGGCGCCGGGCCGGCTGCTTTTTGAGAAAACCTAACTTGCGCCGAAAAATTTCCCGTGCCTCTTCGGCTAAACGCCGGGCCACTTGCTCACCATATTCCAAACTCCCCCACTTCTCCATCATCTTAATTACCCAGGCCACCTCGGCCGCCGTCTTTTCAGTCCGGGGTTTGCTCATAATTGCCGCCAGCCGCTTCTTTTCCGAACCCTTTATCGTCCGCCAGAGATGAAAAAGCATCAGCGTCCGTTTACCTTCATAAATGTCGTTGCCCTGCTGTTTTTTCAAACCGGCAAAGTCAGAAGTCAAATCTAAAAGGTCGTCGCGGATTTGAAAACAGCGCCCCAAGGGCCGGCCAAACTCGTAGAGGGCTTGGAGTTGGGCAGCGTTGGCTCCAGCTAAAATAGCTCCCAAACGCATCGGTCCGGCAATCGTATAGTAAACTGTCTTGCCGTCAACAATAAAAAAATAGTCTTCGTCACCCAAATCCCAACGGTTTTCTTCCGTCCAGCGAATTTCCACCGTCTGGCCCAAGCAGGTGCGAGTTAGCATCTGGACAAATTCATCCATAATCGCCAAGCCTTTCTTAAAGCCTAAGAATTTTACATTATCTACCAAAATTGCCCACATTAGAAAATGAAGCCCGTCGCCGGCATTGAAGGCTAGATTGCGCCCATAGATCCGGTGAAGAGCTGGCTTCCCGCGCCGCTGGAGGGAGTCATCCTCAACATCATCGTGGATCAAAAGCCAATCTTCGGAAACCTGCATTGCCGCTGCCGTTTTAAGAGCTTTTGCCAAGGGAAAGCCCATCGCTTCCGCCGTCAGCAGGAGCAAGGTTGGCCGAACATATTTGCCTTGGCGCTGGGGATACTCTCGCACCATCTGCCAATGAAAAGCCACTTCATCCCGGTAACGGGGGTCAATAGCCATATAGCGAGGAAGGTTTAGGGGGTGATCCAGGTAGGGCTTGATTGTTTGCCAAACCAGCTGCCGCTTTTTGGCCAGGACATCCACAAATGTTTCCATTACCTTATAATATACAATAGCAGAACTAAATTCCAAAATGTATAATTGGCTAATGATTGGGAAACTTATTCAGCGAGAAAAGAAGCGCCAGGCGGAAACGCTAATGATGATCCCTTCAGAAAACTATACCTATCCCGAGGTGCGCCAGGCGGTGGGCTCGGTTCTGATGCACAAGTATGCCGAAGGCTATCCCGGCCACCGCTATTACCAGGGAATGGAATTTGTTGACCGGATCGAAAAGCTGGCCCAGGAGCGGCTGAAAAAACTTTTCGGCGTTCCCCATGTAAATGTCCAGCCCTATTCTGGCTCACCGGCTAATGCGGCCGTCTATTTTGCCCTTCTCCAGCCGGGCGACACCCTCATGGGCTTAGCTTTGGACCACGGCGGCCATCTAACTCATGGCCACCCTCGGATCACTTTCTCCGGCCGTTATTTTCGCTCCTTTCCTTATCGGTTAGCCTTTAGCCATTCCCCCTGGTTTGATTTTGCCCAGCTAGCCAAAACAGTCCGCCGCGAGAAGCCGAAAATTATTGTCGTCGGGACAACTGCTTTCCCGAGGCGCTTACCCTGGAAAAAATTTGCCCAATTGGCCGCTTTGGCCGATGCCTATCTCCTGGCCGACATTTCTCATGTGGCCGGCTTGGTAGTTGCCGGCGCTTACCCCTCACCGGTACGCTGGGCTGATATCGTAATGACCACTACCCACAAAACTTTGCGCGGGCCGCGGGGGGCCATTCTAATGGTAACCAAAAAAGGCTTGCGCCACGATCGCCAACTGGCCAAAAAAATTGACCGGGCGGTTTTCCCGGGCCTCCAAGGCGGCCCCCACCTGGAAACCATTGCCGGTATGGCCATTATGGCCCAGAAAGCGGCCCAACCCCAATTCCGCCGCTATGGCCAACGGGTGGTTGCCAATGCCCGAGCCCTGGCCCGGGAGTTGAAAAAGCATGGCTGGCGTTTGGTCACCGGCGGCACCGACAGCCATCTC
>JALWDZ010000010.1:0-2339 GCA_027039485.1 Candidatus Shapirobacteria bacterium | reverse complement strand
ATCTCCTGGTGGCCGATTTGCGCCCCTTAAATGTTGACGGCAAAACGGCAGCGGTCAGACTGGAAAAAGCCGGTATCGTTGTCAACGCCAATACCATTCCTAACGACCCCCAGCCGCCTTTCCGCCCTTCAGGCATCCGTTTTGGCACCCCGGCTTTGACGGCCCGAGGAATGGGGGAGAAAGAAATGGCCCTTATTGCCAATTGGATGGACCAGGCGGTTCGCCAAAGCTCAAACCAAGAACGGGAAAAAATGCGCCGCCAGGTCCGGGAACTTTGCCGCCGCTTTCCCATTAACCTCGACTAATCAAGCCAAACCTTTTCTTCCCGAATTTTTACCAGCCGCCGGAGCTGAAACTGGTTAGTTGGTTGGGGCCGATGGCTGGCTACCGGGATAAAGTTTACCGTCTGCCCCTGGTAAGGCGAAAAGAAAAAAACGGGCAATTTCTGGCCGATAAATTGCTGCCAAAACTGGTGGCGGAGGCGCTGCTCCAGCCGGGCTAGTCGTTGGGCCCGCTCCTTTTTGATATTTTCAGGAACCAAACCCCATTGGGACCCCATTTTGGCAGCCAAAGTGCCGGGCCGGGGCGAATAGCGGAAAATGTGGATTTTGCCGAATTGGGCCCGGCGGGCAAAATTATAACTGGCCCGAAAGTCAGCGGCAGTTTCACCGGGAAAACCGACAATAATATCGGTGGTTAAATTTAGCTGGGGAATTATCCGCAGCTTTTGGATTGTTTGCCAATAAAATGCCTGGCGGTAAGGGCGGCGCATCAGCTGTAAAATTTTATCGCTGCCAGATTGGAGGCTAAGATGCAAGTGGGGCGCCAGCCGTTGGGGATAACGGCGGTAGAGGGTTAGGAAACGGGAAAGAAATTGGGGCTGGCCGATAAGCGGCGAGATAGAGCCAAAACTTAAAAAAGCTTTGGTTGTTTGGAGTAAGCGGGCTACCAGGCCGACAAAGTCAAGTTTGGCCTCGGGATCGTAATATTGGATAATGTCAACGCCGGTTAAAACCAGCCAGCGGGCGCCGTGCTGCTCAAGCTGGCGGGCTTGTTCTAGAACGGTTGCTGCCGGGACGCTTTGGCTTCGCCCCCGGAGATAGGGGACTAGGCAGTAACTGCAAAATTGGTTGCAGCCGTCTTGGATTTTCAGCAAGCTGCGCCCTTGAGCTGGTGGAATAATTTCGCCTATCCACTGGCGTTTTTCTTCATTGGTCAGAAACCGGTCGGCCGGCAAATCCAACGGCTGGCCAGCCACTCTAAGGCTGTCAACATAACAGCCCAAAAGCCAAATTTTGGCTTGGGGATAGTGGCGGCGGCAATGGCGGACATATTGGGCCACTTCCTTGGCCGCCTTTTGGGTTACCGCGCAGGAATTGATGAAAATGTAATCAGCTTCTTCTGGGCCAACCTCTTGCCAGCCTTGTTGTTTAAGCTTGCCCCGGATAAGGTTGCTTTCTGCCTGATTAAGCCGGCAGCCAAAAGTATAGATAAAAAATTTCTTGGCCATGGCTTTATTGTAACAGGAAGTAGGAATTACAAACCCAAAATTCTAATGACCCAAATCCTAAACAATTACCAAATGATTAAATGACCAAATGACCAAAACAAAGAAGAAAAAGGAATATTTTGAACATTTGAATTTTGGTCATTTGAATTTGTTTAGGATTTAGAATTTAGGATTTTGGTATTCCCTGGCTGCACAGGCAGGGAATTTGGAATTTAAATAATCTCCTCTCGGTGGAACCAGAGCTCGATTTCTAATTTGGCGCTTTCCGGAGAATCGGAAGCATGGATCAAATTATGGACCGACCGCTTTTGGGCATTGGCTAAAAGAACCGATTCGTGGCCAAAATCACCGCGGATAGTCCCCGGCGGAGCTTCATCGGGATAGGTCGGCCCGACAATTTTGCGCACCAAACTAACCGCTTGCGGCCCTTCCCAAACCATGGCCACGACCGGCCCGGCTGTCAGATAGTCAACATTCCATTTTTGGACCAGGTGGCCAATTTTGGCCGGTTCCATCGTGCCGAGCATTTCGCCGGGGTCAAAACCATGCTTTTGGTAAAATGCCAAAACTTTCTGGCCTACCTTTTGGAACCAGCTTTCATCTTGGCCATAATGCTGGAAAGCCAGATCGGGAGTCACCCGCACCAACTTCAAGGCCCGCAATTTAAGGCCAACTTTCTCAAAGCGGCCGATAATCTCGCCGACTAAACCCCGCTCAACGCCATCAGGCTTAATCAGAACGAGCGTCTTTTCCTCGAGTTTCATCGCCGCCGCAAGGGGAGGGGCGAAATAGGCATTCGGGTGGGGGAGTGGGAGGGGCGAGCAATAAC
>JALWDZ010000009.1 GCA_027039485.1 Candidatus Shapirobacteria bacterium | reverse complement strand
CGCTTGTATTTTCTAACCATGAGAAACTCCTTTCTAAAAGGTTAATAAAATTTGTAAAGTGATTATAGTATATGGGGTACAGCCCAATGACCCAAATCCTAAACAAATTCAAATGACCAAAATCCAAATGTTCAAAACATTTCTTTTTTTCTTTATTTTTTATCTTTTGTTTTGGTCATTTGATCATTTGGTAATTTGTATTTGTTTAGGATTTAGAATTTAGGATTTTGGTATTGTTTGTTATTTGGTGCTTGGTATTTGGAATTTTCTGAGCTTTAAGCTCCGAATTTATGTTATTATGAAAGAAAAGATGAAGGGAAAAACGGACATGCCTCAGGGAGCAGCCGCTTCTTCGGGGAAAAACGACAGTGACTTTTCCGCTCAACGGTTAGCAGCCGGAGCAGCGCCGGTGGCCAATTTGCGCCATCAGCTGGAAGCGGCAAAAATTCCGGCTGATTTGCACCAGCGTTTAGCCGAAATGTTGGACCAGCTGGCTATTCTGCAAGGTACGGAAAGCTTTTTCTTAAATTACCAGCGAACGGCCAAGTATTTTGATTGGGTTCTTAATTTGCCTTGGGATCGGCAGAGTGAGGATATTTTGGACCTGGAGCGGGCCCGCAAGGTTTTGGATGATAGCCATTATGGCCTCGATAAAATAAAAGAAAGGATTTTGGAATACCTGGCAGTTCTGATTCTCCAAAAGCAGCGGGGCGGCGATACCCGGCGGGCGCCTATTCTTTGTTTTGTGGGCTTGGTGGGAACTGGCAAAACGACAATGGCGGCGGCTATTGCCCAGGCTCTGGGGCGCAAATTTATCCGTATCCCCTTTGGCGGCCTGGGCGACCCGTTTTATCTCCGGGGCCAATCGCGCTTTTATCCCTATGCCGGCCCGGGGCGGATCATCCGTGGCTTGCGCCAGGCGGGAGTGCGCAATCCGGTGATTCTTTTGGATGAAATTGACCGGGTGGCCGACAATGCTCTGAATACAATCATGGGGGTTTTGGTTGAGCTTTTGGACCCCGAGCAAAACCAGCAGTTTATGGACCATTTTATTGATTACCCTTTTGATTTGTCGCAGGTCCTTTTTGTGGCCACGGCCAATAACACCAGCCGGATTGCCACTGCGGTTATGGACCGGATCGAACCTTTGTCTATGCCCTCTTATTCGGACCAGGAAAAGATTATCATCGGTAAGAAATACCTCTTGCCCAAGGCGATGAAAGAATCGGGATTGCGGCTGGGGGAGCTAACTATTGCCGATGCCTGTTGGCCGCTTATTGTCCGTCCGTTGGGGTTTGATGCCGGGGTGCGCACCCTAAAGCGGAATATTGAGCGGATTTGCCGCCGGACAGCGATGCTGATTGTCAGCGGCCAGGCCAAGAAAGTGGTCATTACCCCGGAAAATATTAAAAAGTTTTTACCAAGTTGGTAAGGAGGAATGATGAATGATTTATTAAAGATTGTTAGTTTGGGCGGCTTCGGCGAAGTCACCCAAAATATGTTTGTTTACCATTACCTGCCGGGCGGCCGGGAGGAGAATGACCAAATTTTAATTGTTGATGTTGGGGTTGGCTTTCCCGGCGGCGATGCCCTAGGGGTAGATATGGTAATTCCCGACTTTACTTATGTTTTACGACGTCAGGAGAAAGTGGTCGGGATTTTGTTAACTCACGGCCATGAGGACCACATTGGCGCTTTGCCATTTTTCTTGACTAAATTTAAGCGCCGGGTGCCGATTTTTACCGGCCGGTTGACTAAAGGCTTAGTAGAAACCAAGATGGCTGACTTTGGAGTTAAAGGGGTTCGGGTTCAGGAAATAAAACCTGGCGATCAGGTTCGCCTGGGGGTTTTTACCGCCGAGCCGGTGCGGGTGACCCATTCGATCCCCGACACTTACCACTATTTTCTCCGGACGCCGGTTGGCAACTTTTACCACGGGTCGGATTTCAAGTTTGATCCCCACCCGCCTGACAATAAGCCGAGCCAATTGGCCCGGATTGCCCGTTTTGGTGACGAAGGCATTTTGGGGTTGCTTTCTGACTCTTTGGGTTCGGAGCGGGAAGGCGTCTCGCCATCGGAACGGGAATTGGCGTCGATGTTTGCCACCCAGATAAAGACAGCTCGGGGGCGGGTTTTTGTGACGGCCATTTCTTCTAACATTTACCGCTGGCAGCAGGCGATTGCCGTTTCCCGCGAAGTAGGGCGCAAAGTTTGCTTGGTGGGGATGTCGGTGGAAAAAAATGTTAAATTGGCCCAAAAGTTAGGCTATTTGCAAGTTCGTGACCAAGACTTTGTTGATCTCCGCCGGGCCAAGAAATTAGCCGACCGCCAGGTTACTTTTCTTATTGGCGGCAGCTTGGGCCAGGTTGGCTCTTCTTTGTATAAGGTGATCAGCGGCCAGCACCGCCTCCATATCAAACCCCACGACCGGATTATTTTCTCCTCACCGGATTACATTCCCGGCACCAGCCAGGGGCTTTATACAATGATCGATAATCTAATTAAAGCCGGGGCCGAGGTGATTTATCATGAGGTTGAAAACGAGCGCCTCCATGTTTCCGGCCACGGGGCCCGCCGCGAGTTGGCCCTCTTGCTGGAATTAGCCCGGCCAAAGTATGCGGTTCCCATCGGCGGCAGTTTCCGCCAGGCCCGCCAGTATTTGCAATTGGCTCGGGAGATGGGTTACCGCGAAAATCAGCTGGTTTTGCCCCAGGAGAATACGGTTTTGGTTTACAACCGCACCGGTTTGACAACTGAAGAATTAAAGCCACCGTTGCGCCAGGTTTTTGTTGACGGTTTGGGAGTGGGCGATGTTGGCAAGGTAGTTCTTCGGGATCGGCGCGTTTTGGCCAAAGAAGGGGTCCTGGTTCTGGTTATGATTTATGACGGCCGCCAGAAGCGGTTAGTTGAGCCGGTTACCGTGATGAGCCGGGGCTTTGTCTACGAAAAAGAAAACAAAGACTTTTTGCGGACGATTGCCAATCTAGCCAGCCAAATTTTCCACCAAGTTTACCACGCTGAAGCGATGGAAGACTTTGCCTTAGTGCGGCAACGAGTGCAGGGGGCGGTGGAAGAGTATATCTATCAAGAAACCGGCCGCCAGCCAATGGTGTTACCATTATTAATGAAAGTCTAAAATGGCCCGCCGCAAACGACATCACCAGAAACGGAAAAAAAGTTTTGGTCTTAAAAAAAAGACGGTCTTTTCTATTGTTGGTAGCGCCCTGTTTTTGCTGGCCCTTTTAATTACCCTTTCTTTTTTCCAGCGGGGGGCTTTTCTGGCCGAAGTCAATTTTTGGCTCTGGCAGCATTTTGGCTTTTTAAGCCTCCTTTTGCCTTTCTTGCTCCTTTGCTATGGCTTTTGGGTTTTGCCCCTCAAAACTCTGCTTTCGGTTTGGCACATTAGTTTGGGGGCGAGCGTTGCCTGGCTGGCCTTGGCCGGGCTTTTCAAGAGCGGCCTTTTCGGCCATTGGCTTTGGCAGCAGGTTGCCTTTTGGTTTACCGGCCCGGGAGCGCTGATTTTCTTCATTTTTGGCGCTTTGGTTGGCCTTTTGGTCCTTTTTGACACTTCTTTGGAAAATATTTTTCTTTGGGGATGGCAGATTGTCCAGGCAGCTCTCAAACTTATCCGCCGTCCCCATCGCCGCCAACCGGAGCTCATCAAGGATGAAACGAGCCAACAGCCGTTGGCGCCGCCCAGTTTGCCTTTAGAAAAACCTAAAGAAAAGGTGCCGGCCAAAATGGAGGAAGTGCCCGCCGGACCGCCGCCGGTGTTGAAAAAGCCGGCAGAATCCAATTTGCCGGCAGCCGATAAACTTTTGACTCAAAAAGAGCGGCAACGAGTTTGGCAATATCCTCCTTTGGAAATTTTTGACGAAACGGTGCGCCAAGAAGCCGACCGGGGCAATGTGCGGGCTAACGCCGACAAAATTGAAAAAACCCTCGATTCTTTTGGGATTATTGCCAAAGTCAAGGAAACCAATTTTGGCCCGGCGGTCACTCAGTATGCCCTAGAAGTAGCCTCGGGGACAAAGTTATCGCGGCTGACAGCCCTGGCGGATAACTTAGCCTTGGCTTTGGCGGCGCCGACGGGCCAAATCCGAATCGAGGCGCCAATTCCCGGCCGGTCGTTGGTGGGGATTGAGGTGCCTAACCGGCGCCCGGAAATTGTCCCTTTGCGGGATCTTTTAGCTTCTCCGGCGATGCAGCAGATGAAGTCGAAGCTGGCGGTGCCGGTTGGCAAAAGCGTCAGCGGCCAGCCGGTGGTAACCGATATTTCCCGGATGCCCCATATTTTGATTGCCGGCCAAACTGGGTCAGGAAAAAGTGTTCTTCTCCGCTCTTGGATTACAACTCTCCTTTTCCGGGCTAATCCCGATGAAGTCCGCCTTATTTTGGTTGATCCGAAACGGGTGGAAATGGCCCATTATGAAGGCGCCCCCCACCTGTTGACGCCGGTGATTTACAAGACAGATGAAGTGATTTCGGCGCTTAAATGGGCTGTCCAACAGATGGAGGAGCGGTACGAAACCTTTACCCAATTGGGAGTGCGGAGCATCGACGCCTACAACGAATTGGCCGGCATCCAGCGCCTGCCATACATTGTTATTGTTATTGATGAGATGGCCGATTTGATGCTCTACGCCCCGGCAGAAATGGAAGATACCATTGCCCGTTTGGCCCAAATGGCCCGGGCGACCGGCATTCATCTTATTTTGGCAACCCAGCGGCCGACGGTTAACATAATTACCGGTTTGATCAAGTCCAATGTTCCGGCCCGGATTTCTTTTGCCGTTGCTAGCGCGGTTGATTCTCGGGTAATTCTGGATACTGCTGGGGCCGAAAAATTGCTTGGCCGCGGCGATATGCTCTTCTTGCCGCCTGACCAAGCTAAGCCATTGCGTTTGCAGGGACCTTTTGTTTCCGACGGCGAGGTAAGAAAGCTTTTGGGCTTTTTGCGCCAGCAAGGGGAAGCGGAGTATGACCAGCGGGTTTTGTGCCAACCGGTAAAGTCGAGCACACCCAATCGGGTGGTGGTTAATGGCCAAGAGCGGGACGAGCTTTTTGCCACCGCCGCCCGGCTTATTATCGAAAACCGAGAGGCGTCTGTTTCCTTGATCCAGCGCCATCTCCATGTTGGCTTTGCCCGAGCCGGCCGGATTATGGACGAATTGGCCGCCGCCGGCATTGTCGGCCCCAAAAAGGGAACTAAGCCACGGGACATTTTGGTTAATGAGCTTCCTCCAGAATTAGCCGAATAATGGAGAACTTGGCGGTAATTTTACGCCAGCGGCGGCGGCAACGTCATTTAGGGCTGGGCCGGGCGGCGGCGGAGTTGGCTATTCCCGAACATTACCTCCGGGCTTTGGAGAACGGCGACTTTCAAAAAATCCCTGCCGGCTATCGTCGCCTTTATCTCCGCGATTATGCCCGTTTGCTAGGCCTGAACGAGGAGCATGCTTTAGCGCTTTACCGGCGGGATTTTCGGGGCAGCAAAACTGTTCGCCCTCTTTTGCGGGAGCAATTCTTTTCTTCGTGGGAAAAATTATTGGCTAATTGGCAGCAGCTTTTTCTCATTGCTTTTATCTTTTTGTTGGCTGCCTATTTAGGTTTTGAGTATTATCGTTTCCAGCGGCCGCCTTCTTTAGTTTTGCGGCCTTTGCCTCAAGTTAGCCACCAACCGACGGTTATGGTTGAGGGCACTGCCCGCCGGGCGGCAATTGTCCGCCTCAATGGCCAGCCGCTCATTTTGGATGAGAATGGCCATTTCCAAAAAAAGGCTGTTTTGCTCAAAGGCGACAACTGGTTGGATTTGGAGGCCATTTCTCCAGCCGGCAAGAAGGTGGAGCTAAAGAAAAAGGTTGTTTTTCGCCCCTGACTTGGTAGAATGGGTTAATGGTGCAGACATTATTAATTATCAGCATTACGGTTTTAACTTTAGTTTTTCTCGCTGCCGGCATTTGGCTGATGCTCGTTTTCCGCGACCTGCGGCGGTTGTTGCATCAATGGGAAGAAATTAGCGGCCGGGCCGACCGTAGTTTGGCGGCTATTGAGAGCAGCGTAACTGGCCTTCCGGGGTTAATCCAGGAGGTGAAAAATTCGGCCCGCATTTTGTCGCTAGTCCAGTGGCTGGCCCGATGGGGCGAAAAATGGCTGACACCCGAGAAAAAGAAGAAAATTAAAGAAAAGGCAAAACCTCTTTTGGCAGCGAGCAAAGCTTTGCCGGTCAGCAAAAAACCCTCCCGCCGCTTTTTTCTCAAGAAGAAATAGGAATTCAGAGCTTAGAACTCGGAAAGTGAAAAGTTTAAGTGGAAAGTGAAAAAGAAGTTAAAGTGGAAAGCGAAAATAGAACTAGGAACTAGGAGCTAGGAACTAGGTTGAATAAGCACCAAATCCCCTGCCTGCGTAGGCAGGCAAATAACAAATCACAAACAAACTCTAATTACCAAAATCCTAAATTCTAAACAATGCTCAAAATTCAAATGACTAAATGACCAAAACAAAAGACGTCACCTCTTGCTATCCCGCCCTTTCGTAAGAAAGAGCGGGATCTTCAGTTGGATATTGTATCAATAATAGTGGTTGCTCACCCAGCTGAAGATGCTGAGACCTGCCTGCGCAGGCAGGGGATTTAACACCGTGTCATCCTGAGGAGCGAAGCGACGAAGCCCCCCTTCGGTGGAATAAATCCACCTTCGGTAGGGGTAAAGATCTAGCGAGCGGAGCGAGCGCATGAGGGTTTAAGTTATAGAATTGCGCTTCGCTAGATTTTTACCCCGACTCCGCCGTCCGCCAGCTGGCGGACGGCGGAACGTCTCGGGGCTTCGCTGGCGCTCAGAATGACACAGTTTAAGTGTTTTGAACATTTGAATTTTGGATTTGTTTGAAATTCGGGATTTGGTGCTTGGGATTTTTTTGGTTTTGCCTATTTATGTAACATGATAGAAACAAAAATATAAGAAATGGTGAAGTATTAGGGCTTGGTTCTGCTATAATGGAGCAATGGAGAAGAAAACTGCCCGCTGGCTGCGGGATGTCTATTTCGATTTTTTCCAAAAGCGGGGGCATAAAATTGTCCCCTCGGCTTCTCTGGTGCCCGAGGGGGATTCCTCGGCCCTTTTTATTTCGGCCGGGATGCACCCCCTAGTTCCCTATCTAATGGGCGAGCCTCATCCTTTGGGCAAGCGTTTAGTCAGTGTTCAAGAATGCCTGCGTACCCAAGATATTGAGGCGGTGGGAGACAGTTACCACCATACCTGGTTTGAAATGCTGGGCAATTGGTCTTTGGGCGATTATTTTAAGGAGGAAGCTATTCCCTGGAGCTTTGAATTTTTGACTAAGGTTTTGCAGTTTCCGGCCGAGAAGCTAAATGTCACCGTTTTTGCCGGCGATAAAGTGGCGCCCCGCGATGAAGTTTCGGCCCGGCTTTGGCGCCAGGTGGGTATCCCCGAAGAGCGGATTTTCTTTCTTCCCCGGGAGGATAATTGGTGGGGGCCGGTGAGCCAAACAGGGCCTTGCGGGCCGGACAGCGAAATGTTTATTGATACTGGCAAGCCCAAATGTTCCCCTGATTGCCGGCCTGGTTGTTCTTGCGGCAAGTATCTTGAGGTTTGGAATGATGTCTTTATGGAATACGAGCGGCGCAGCGATGGCCGTTATTATCCTTTGAAACAAAAAAATGTTGATACCGGTATGGGGGTTGAAAGGACGCTCCGACTCCTGGAAAACAAGGAAGACGATTACCTGACTTCAATTTGGCAGGAAATTATTAAAAAAATTAGCCAGCTGGCCGGCCGGCCTTACCAAGGGGAAAAGCGCCGGCCGATGCGGATTATTGCCGACCATTTGCGGGCAGCTGTTTTTATTCTGGCCGATGGGGTCCGGCCGAGTAATAAAGAACAAGGCTATGTCCTCCGCCGCTTGATTCGCCGCAGCATTCGCCAGGGTGAGCTTTTGGGTTTGCCGGCTGGCTTTAGTCGGGAGGTAGGGGCGGCCGTAATTGCCAACCGAGATAATTATGCCGGCGAGTATCCAGAATTAGACCAGAAAGAAGAAATTCTAGCCGCCTTGGCAGCTGAAGAAGAACGCTTCCGGCAAACTTTGCAGCGGGGCTTGCGCGAGCTAGCCAAAATGACTCAGAAATTGCAAGAGAAGGGAGAAAGAAAATTGAGCGGCCGCGATGCTTTTTACCTTTACGAGACTTTTGGTTTTCCGCCCGAACTGGTGGCTGAAGAATTGCGCAAAGACAAACTTGAGCTAGATTTGGCCGATTTTGAAAAAGAAAAGGAACGCCACCAGGCCCTTTCGCGCCAAAGTGCCCGGGGGCGGTTTAAAAGCGGGTTGGCCGACCATGACCCCCGTTCGGTCGCCTACCATACCGCTACCCACCTTTTGCAAGCGGCTCTGCGGCGGATTCTTAGCAATCAGGTGCGCCAGATGGGCAGCAACATTACCCATGAGCGGTTGCGTTTTGATTTTTCCTACCCGCGGGCCCTTTCCGAGGCAGAAATACACCAGGTGGAAGATTTAATTAACCAGCAAATAAAAGCTGGCCTGAAGGTGGAGCGGCGGGAAATGCCTTTTGCCGAAAGCCAAAAATTGGGGGCCCTGGCTTTCTTCCGCGACCGTTATCCAGAGCGGGTTACCGTTTATAAGATTGGCGATTTTTCTTTGGAAGTTTGCCGGGGGCCGCATGTTAAAAATACGGCTGAATTGGCTAAATTCGGCCGCTTAGTGCTCTATAAACAGGAAAGTTGCGGCACTGGCTGCCGGCGGTTATATGCTCGTTTTCAGGGTTGATGAAAAAGGAAATTTGGTTGCTGGCTCTTGGCCACCAGCAATTGGTTCTGGCCCGCTATCAGGCTGGTGACGAAGTTAGTCTGGGCGATTGGTGGCGGGAGGATTTGCCGGCCGAAACAGACGAAGCCATTTTGGCCGCCGCCGGTCAGCTTTGGCAGCAAGCCGGCCAGGAAGCTGGTAGCGGCAAAAAAGCAACCATTTTTCTGGTTTCCCCATTTTGGATTAAGGCCGACGGTAATCTCTTAGAAAGCAAAAAAGCCCTTTTGGCAAACCTAAGCCGCCGTTTTCACCTCCAGCCGCTAGGCTTTCTTCTTGCCGATGAAGTCCTTATCCGCCACTATCAACAAGAGCGGGGCCAGACGCCAAGTTTCATTAGCGTGGCGGTAGACAATCCAAGCGAGATTTCCCTGATTCACTTGGGCAAAATTAAAAGCCGCCTCCGTCTGGAGGTGGGCAATGATGAGAAGTGGCCCGAACAGCTGGAAAAAGTTTTGGGCCAGCTTGACTATCCGGGCATGTTTCCGCCCCATTTTGTCTTTTGGGGCTGGCAGGAGGAGAAATTTGCTGGTTTGCGCCAAGAATGCGAACAATATGTCTGGACGGGCCGCCGCGATAGCCTGTTTTTGCAAATTCCCCAATTTGACTTTCTGACTTGGCCGCAGTTTTTGCAAACTTTTGCCCCAGTTTTAGCCGAACGGTTGGCTGATCAGGATGAGGTGTCAGAACCGGCTGGGGAAGAGAAACAGGCAGAAGTTACTCCAGTCGAGCCGCTAACTTTAGAGTTGCCAGCCGGTTTTTCCCACGATGATTTGGCTCTCCAAGAAAAGCCGGCGCTGGCGGAAGAACCGGCCGAGGAAGTGGGCGAACCTGCTAGAGATGTAGATGAAGCGGCCGGGGCAGAATTGCCATCGGCGGCACCAAAGCCGGAATCACCGCCGGCTGCTGTCCCAACCGCCGCGGTTTCCCGCTTGGCTTTCCTGCGAGAGTTTTCTTGGCCCCGCTTAGCTCCCCGGCAATGGTTGGGCTGGGGCCATCATGCCTTGGCAACTTTGGCCCAGTTTGGCCTTTTGACGCCCCTCCTGATAACCTTGGGATTTTTCCTTCTTCTTTTAGCGGCCAACGGCTGGTATTTCCGCCGTACCTTGACCATTATCCTTACTCCCCAAGTTGTTACTGTAGAAAAAACCTTGGCAGCTAATGAGTTGCCCCGGCAAACTATTAGCGTCGAGCTAAGCGAAAGCGGCCAGGTACCAACGACCGGCCAGACCACGGTGGGCGAAAAGGCCTTGGGAACAGTGGTGATTTTTAATCGCTTGAGCCATCCCTTGCTTTTATCCTCAGGCACCCATTTGGAAGCGACTAATGGCCTGACTTTTGCCCTGCGGGAATCGGTGAAAGTTGCCTCAAAAACTGCCGATTTGAATACCGGAGTGGACAAATTGGGCCGAGCTGAGGCAAGCGTGGTGGCCACAAAGTTTGGCCCGGAATATAATTTGCCCCGGGATACGATTTTCAAGGTTGATGATTATAGCCAGAATGAGTGCGTGGCCCGGGCGAAGGATGATTTTAGCGGCGGCAGCAACCGCCAGGTGCCCGCTGTGGCCAAGGAAGATTTGCGCCAATTACAGCAACAGCTGGAAAAGAAAATTCTTGCCAAAGCGGAAGAAGCTATCCGCCAACAAACGGGCGCCGGCCTCCAACTGGTGGGGGATAAGGTAACCAGCGAGGTTGTCCATTTTGACCCCCAACGCCATGCTGGCGAAGAGGCGGAGGTGGTCAAGGGCCAGTTAACCATGAAGATCAAGGCCGAGGCCGTTTCTCGCCAACGGCTGGCTAATTTAGCCCAAAAATTGCTGCGGGAAAGAGCTGCTGCCAGCGAACTGGAAGAAGAAAGTATCCAAACCGACCTCCGCCTGGTTGACGACCATCTAGTTCTGGCCGTGCGGGGCAAAGTTTTGCCCCGGCTCAATCTGAGCGAGTTGCGGCAAAAATTGCGGGGAAAAACGAAAGCCGCTGCCCAAAAGCTGGTTCACCACTATCCGCGGGTGGCCCGTTTAGAAATTAGCCATCAGATTAGCATTTTCAATTTTTGGCCCTGGCTGCCCTGGCGGCCGGAAAAGATTATTATTCGGGTCCAGAGCGAATAATGAGCCTTTACGGTTATCGCAAAGCACCTCCGGCCCGGCGGCAATCTTGGCGGCGCTTTTGGGCTGGCAGTTTGGTGGGACTTGGCCTTCTGCTTTTGGTTTGGGTAGCTGAGCCATTTTTGCACTACCAATTTTACCGGGGCCAATTTGCTCCCCTTCTTGATCCCCTGGCTGGTGGTGAAGTACTCTCGGCCCGGGCTGGTTCTGACCGGCTGGTCAATTTGGAGAATTGGTTTGTAGCCGGACCAGGCTTGCCCAATGCGCCCAGCCAGGAGGGCGTCTCTTATTTTTTGACTATTCCCAAGCTAAAAATTTACCAGGCTAATGTGATTGTCGGCGCCCGCAGTTTGGATAAAAGTTTGGTCCAGTATCCGGGTACAGCCTTGCCGGGCCAGCCAGGCAACACGGTTATTCTTGGCCATTCGGTTTTGCCGCAATTTTTTAACCCCGACAACTATCTGACTATTTTTTCCTGGCTTTATCGCCTTAAACCCGGCGACCAAATTCTGGTTGATTATGGCCGGCAACGCTTTGTTTACCAGGTGGATGACCTTTATGAGGTATCTCCTAAAAATTTGCAGCCTTTGCGGCAAGATTTCCAACGCCGGACCCTGACGCTCATTACCTGCAGCCCGCCGGGTACTTCTTTGCGCCGTCTGATTGTTAAAACCCATTTGGTGGCCCAGCCGTGACGCTTTTAGGTTTTGATTACGGCCGCCGCCATTTGGGAGTAGCCCGGGCCGTCCGGGGAATAGTTGAGCCCCTCACGGTGATAAACTACCGCCAGAAATCAGAATTGTTGGCGGCGATAACCAACTTGTGTCAAAAATATCAGCCAGAATTATTGGTGTGGGGTTTGCCCCAGGGCCCCCTGCATTCGGAGGTAAAAAAGTTGGCCGGAAAAGTTGCTAAAATGGTAAAATTACCGGTAGAATTTGTTGATGAAACCTTGACAACTAAGGAAGCGCAAAAATGGGTCCGCCGGGGACGGGAAGATGCAGTTGCCGCGGCTCTCATTTTAGAATATTTTTTAGCTGAAAGGGGGTGAAATGTTTAAAAATATTATTGCACCAATTCAGGCCTGGCTACTTTCACAGGGGCGGTGTGTTGGCTGCGGGATGCCCCTCTCGCGGGCGAAGCACGAAAAGCGCCCCGACGGCACCGAAAAGGTAACTTGCAAGTGTGGCCGCATCTACATTTACGACCCCAAGACGAAAAAATACCGCCGGGCTTTATTTGAGGAGATTTAAAGGTGAAAAACATTTGGCCTTGGCTCCGGGGAGTCTTGGCGGCGCTAATTTTAGCTATTCTTCTGGGGGGCAGTTGGCTTTATTGGTCCTGGCAACCGCGGGGTGAGGTGGGGCAAAAGGTGGTCATTATTTCTCCCGGGATGTCGTTAGCCGATATTAGTCAACTTTTGGCGCGGGAAAAATTAATCCGTTCTCCGTGGGGGTTCCGTTTTTGGGTTTATTATGCCCATCTTCAGGGAAAATTGCAGGCTGGCAAGTTTGTCCTTGATGGCCGTTGGCCGGTGGCAAAAATCGGCCGGGCTTTGGCCCAGGGGCGCTTAGACCGCTGGCTGCGGGTGCCTGAGGGCTGGCGGCGGGAACAGATTGCCGCTTTAGTTCAACGCCAATTGCACCTTGATGGCTACCGATTTTTGAAACTGAGCCAAGGCCAAGAAGGTTACCTTTTCCCCGATAGCTATCTTATTCCTCCTTATTATAATGAAGACCAAATTTTGGCTTTACTGAAAAAAACTTTTCGCCAAAAAACGGCGCCCTGGCAAGAAAAAAGAAAGCAACAGGGGCTTGCGGAAAAGGAGTGGCTGGTTCTGGCGTCTCTGGTCGAGCGGGAAGCAAAATTTGCCGCCGATCGCCCGCGGGTGGCGGCCGTCCTTTTGAACCGCTGGCGGGCCGGTTGGCCGTTGCAAGTCGATGCTACCGTCCAATATGCCAAAGCCAGCCGGGATTGTCAGCAGCGGTTGGAGTGTAATTGGTGGCCGCCGGTAAGCCACCAGGATTTAAAAGTTGCCTCTCCTTACAATACTTATCTTCGGCCAGGCTTGCCGCCGGGGCCAATTTGCAACCCTTCTTTGGCCGCTTTGGTGGCCGTAGCCACGGCGCCAAAAACTAATGATTGGTATTACGTTTCTGATCAGCAGGGCCATCTTCATTTTGCGGCCACTTTAGCTGAGCACCAGGCCAATATTCGTCGTTATCTTCAAGGGCAATGACAACTGCGCGAAGAAAGAAAAGAATGCTGGCGGTAGCAAAACAACGTTATGCCGATGTAGCGGTTGTTTTTGAGGATATTCATGATCCTCACAATGTTTTGGCTGCTTTGCGAAATTGCGATGCCTTTGGTGTCCAGGAGGTGCACTTTATTTTTGAAGAAGAAAAGGCTTTTAACCCGCGGCGGATGGGGCGGTCTTCAGCGGCGGGAGTAAATAAGTGGCTTGATTTCCATCTTTGGTTTAGCACTCGCCAGGCTTTAGATACTTTACAAGATAAAGGCTATCAGATTTGGGCAACGGTGGTGGATAAGAAAAGCCAGAAATTATGGCAGGTTGATTTTTGCCAGCCAAAAATTGCTCTGGTTTTTGGCAATGAGCATCGGGGCGTTTCCCCGCTGGGGCGCCATTTAGCCGACCAGACAATTTATATCCCCATGTTTGGCTTTGTTGACAGTCTAAATCTTTCCGTTTCCGTGGGTGTTACCCTCTACGAGCTGCGCCGCCAGCGGGAGAGACATTGCCCTTCCTTAGTTCCGCCCCACCCCCAAGCTCTCTTGAAACGATGGGAAGCAGCAGCCAGCTAACAACTACCAACAAACAACAAACAACGGGAATTAGGAATTAGGCTGAAAAGGCCTAAGAGCTAAGAGCGAAGGGCGAGGTACAGCTAGCGCTGTGGGACGAAGGGCGAGGGGCTAGGGACTAAGGAAGTGAAAAGTGGAAAATGAAAAGTGAAAAAGAAGTGAAAAGTGGAAAGTTAAAAAATGGAGCTAGGAACTAGGTTGGAGGAACTAGGTTGTTAGAACTTGGAGTTTGGAACTTAGGTCTTAGTATCTTAGGAAGTCGTCCTGAACGAAGCCGAAGGCGGAGTGAAGCTCCAGGACGTTCCGCCTCCGCCAACTGGCGGACGGCGGAGTCGGGGCAGGCAACCTCGGGTAATATGCCGCACGGGATGCATTGTGAATGTGGCGTATATTGCGAAACATTAAGACCCTCTTGGTGTTTCAATACTGGTCATGAGTCAACACATCGGTAAGAATATATGTTTGCTTTTCCTTTATAAAAGTTATTCGCAAGTTTGCTTCGATCCAAATAGAGTATTGATTAATTCTCTTTCCCTTAAGTTTATGAAGCCTTAAAGAGGGAGCTCCAGGGTTTTCGAGGAGCAAGTTTAGTTGGGCGATCACTTTCTTTTTTAGGCTTGGTTTTTTCTTGAATCTTTGTCTAAGACGTCGTTTAAAATGGTTGGTATAGTGAAGATTCATAAGGAGTTAATAAATTTATCGAGAGAGCGAACCCTTTTGGTTTTGCCTGATCGGAACTGCTTGAGAGCGTCAATGGCTACTTTTTCTGTTGTCGGACTCATGGTGAATTCAGGGATTGCCGTATCTTTGGCGTCCTCAAAAATTAAGTATTTCAGGTAGGCTGACATTGTTAAACCAAAACGCTGAGCTTTAGTCCGAACATAATCATAAAGCGGGGCCGGTAAAGTGACTTTTACTTGCATTGAGTTCATATAGTACTATATTAGTCCTTTTTTGGACCTTTGTCAAGGCCCTGTAGCGCTTTACCACTCTTGCAATGCTTAGTCACAGAAACGCTTTTCCTTCCTATTGCTGTTATGCTGAGTTTTACACCCAGCTTCTTCAACTGGGTATCTGATTTACATTGTCAGTTTACCGCCCTCTAGAGACTCCATATTATTCTTTCTTGCGGGCCGCTGTTTTGGCAGGAGGGTTGAATATGCTAGGATTGGGAAATGGGAGGGTTTAGGTCTTGGCATCAAGTGGCGGAGTATTTTGGGGTGGCAGCCATTGGCGATATCACTTGGGCCCACGCCGTTAATAATCGGCGTTATTTAGAGAAGGTCTTAGCTTCTTCAGAAAAGATGTTTCTAGAAGGCGATGTTTCTTTGGGAGAAAACAGCCAGATTATAATGGCCCATCCCCCAGCAAGAGAAAGCGATTTGACTTTGGATGAGTGGCTGGAGACAGTGATCGCTTCCCGGCGGGGGATAAAGCTGGATTTCAAGGTTCCTGAAATAGTGGAGCCAGTTTTGCAACGGTTGCAAAGCGAACAGGCGGCCGAGAAAGCACCCTTAATGCTCAATGCTGATATTTTGCCCGGTCCGGGAGGTAAGCCTTCGGCGTTTCAGCCTGAGAAATTTGTAACTTTAGCATGCCATTATTGTCCGGCGGCGATCCTTTCCCTTGGCTGGACAACCACCCCCGACGCTGCTGAGGGATACACCAGGGCTATGACCCAAACGATGGAAAACATGTTGGGTGATAACTGTCAGCTGGTCACTTTCCCTGTTAGGGCAATTTATTATTTTCCCAGCCAAAGTGTTTTGGACAACTTGTTGGAGAAAGAAAACTACAGCTTAACCTTTTGGAATAATGAAACTTTATCTAAGGACTTAAAGTTTAAAATTAGACAGGCAGTTGGCAACCAGAAAGCTTTTTACGATTTCATTCCCTGGCAGCCGAAAAATTAAAAGACACGCTGTTGCTATTGGGTATAAAGTAAATAATTAGAAAACTGTGAGATAGCGTATTAATTTTGAGGTATTTTATACCCAAGGAGCTGGAAAAGCGGGGTCCAATTGTCTTGCGAAAGGTAGCCGATGATTTGTTTCTTAAGGGTAAAATATTGTTCGGGCGAGAATTGGATGTTGGCAATGCAGTAACGCCGGGAACGCAAATTTTGGCAAAACATACATTCATAGAGGTTGCTGCTATTGTGGATAAACAGAGAACGAGCGATTTTGCTAGACCAGGAAACATTAAAGCAGTAGGAAGAATTCACGCTATCGCTGATGCGAATGCTATTAGAACAGGCATCGTTGTGGTGGCTGGCGATTAGGTTCTGACAGGCAAGGAGCTGTTGGGAAAAGACAATGTTGCGGGAATTAAAGATGTAACTGGAATTATAAACACCTTGGCTGCGGTAAACATTATCGGATTTAGCGACATCGACAGAATTCAAGTTCTTGTTGGCCGCCCAGGTTGTGTTTTTTAGCCAGAGGTTAATAAGGTGAGCAATGGAAGGAGAGGCTGGTGGTGCTGGGGTGGGGACGGCTGCCTGAAAAGTTGAGAAGTTGAGGTACTTGTTTGGGGTGGGAAAATAGGTAGGGGTGGTATAAGCGGGGCCCTGGCCGGTGATTACTTTTTTGGGGAGAGGAATACCCCGGGCGAGTGTTACTTTTACCGATGGTAGATTTTGGAAAGGGGAGGGCTTACCGAAAATAGCCAACCAGGTTTGGCGGGTAATCTCAAGAGCGACGGACTCTTTCATAGGGATGAAGTCAAATAATTAACATCGATAGTTTTAGCTTTAAATGCTGGATAAAATTTATTTTTATGGAAGAGGCGGCCAATAAACTGGCGGGGGTTGAGATCGGTAAAAATTTGGGTTTTGGAAAAGTTGCCTGGGAGATTTTCTTGCAGTTGGGGCGAGATTTTGAGATCGATAAAATTGGCCAAAAGGGCGGCATCGTCGCTAGAAGTTTTGAAAACGAAATAATTATAGATATTGGCTTTCAATGATTCCAAAAGCTGGGTGTTTGTTTGGTTAAGATACTGATAGGAAAGCAAAAGGGAAAGATGGAACTTGCGAGATTGGGAAAGAATAGTGGCAAAAGCAGCATTTTCGATAAGAGGTGCTTCATCAATGGCTAAAATAATGGGTTCTCGAAAAATATGGGCTTGGGCCAGGAGAAAGATTTGTTGAATCAGAAGACCAGAGATGAGTTTGGTATTAGTGTCACCGAGTTGAAGACGGTTAAGGGAAAAGATTGTTAGTGGTTGCTGGTTAATGGCCTGGGCCAGCGATTTTTCTGGGCGAGCCAATTGGGGTAGGAAGTCAAGCTCTTCTAAAAGGGAGATAAGGGGAATAAAGGTAGTCTCATAATAGGTAGTTTGGTATTTGATGAAGTCAGTCTCAAAAAAATGTTTTAAAGTGACATATGAAGGGGGCAAACTTTGGACGACTCTATTTTTGAACTTTTCGTCGGTTAGTAGCTTTTTGATTTTAATGAGGGAAGCGTTATTGGTTGCGTAGAGGGCAAAGAGGGTGTAGCGAAGAAGGCGGGCTAGGAAAGAATTAAATTGATCGCCAAGGAGAGTTTTAAAGAGGAGAAAAGTTAACTCGGTAGCGGTATTGGGGTTAGCAGTGGGGGCAAAAAGAGCCACTGAATTATGGGAAAAGTCAACCAGGGTGGATCGCTGGGGGAAAAGTTGTTGGAGTGAAGTGGCCAAGTTAACATGGGGGTCAATCAAGATTATTCTAACAGGAATCTCGTTTTGCTGATTAAGGCGGCCGAGAATAAGTTGGATAAGTTTAGATTTCCCGGTACCAGTTTGACCGATAACCAGCGAGTGTTTAGTCCAATTAACACTTCTAACAGGGAGGTAAAAAGGGCTGAGATGGTGAGGAAAAAGGTCCACTTTAGCAATTGCTTGTTGGGAAGACGGGGCGAGAAGGGGTTTAATCTTGCGTGGGTTGGTAAATTTGGGAAGAGTTTTAATATGAAAGGTGTGGTGCTGAGTAAAATTCAAGGCGAGAAGGCGGTAGGGAGAACGGAAGCTAAGATGGAAATAGCTTTGCTTTTGCTTATCGAAGCTGCTGAAAGTGACCAAAGTTAAGTACAGAGGAAGGGGGAAATGTAAACGTTTGATGGTAAGACAAGAGAAAGCTTGTGCTTTTTTGAGTTGGCGGTTGGCGATAAAGTCAAAAAGGTTGTTAGGCAGGGTGAACATGGGCCGAAGACGAGAGGGGTGGCAGGAAGGTAAAATTGCTCTTTTAAAGAAGAGCTTGTGCTGGTTAGACAGGAGAGGGGTAATATCTCGGGGGGTGGTTAGGTAGAAAGAAAAGGTTTGGTTCTTAAGAACGAGGGTTAGGGAAAAACTAGACACGAATGGCCTAATTTGGCTTTCTAGCTTCTGCCAATCTGATGATAAAAACCTTTTAGTTTTGCTTAAAATTTGATAAGTAGCCATGGTGACGGTATCATAAACTATGACCCAGCGTCAAAGTCAAGGCAAACTTTTATCTATTTCTGAATTTGCCAAAGCCTCTTCGACCACGCCGCGAGCTTTGCGTCTTTGGCAGAAACACGGACTGTTGAAGCCCTATCGTCAGGATAAGTGGACCCATTATCGCTACTATCATCTTGACCAAGTGGATCGGGTGCTGGCGATTAAATGGTGGCAAGAGTTGGGGGTGAAATTAAAGGATATTCCTCTACAGGGAAAACAAGAAAGCGAATTTAAAACGAGAATAGAGAAATTAGATCAGGAATTGGCTTTTCTTAGAGCTAAAAAACAATTTTTGCTTTCTTTGCATAAATTTTTGAAAAGAAAAAAGCCGGCTTTAAAGAAGGTGCGAATAGGCGACTGGCAGTTGTTAACCCACCGAATAAAAAGGGGCAGCTATGCTCGCATTAATGATTATGTCCAACACACATGGCGGGTGGCCCGCCGTTGTGGGGCTACTTTTGCTCCGGTCGAGCTAACCTTTTACGAAACGCCCCGTTTTGATCCTCTAGCATCGGATTTAAAGATTGGCTTGATAATTAAAAAAGGGAAAATTGGCTGCCGTTTACCGGTTGGCTTTCAAGTAGAATATTATGCTCGCCGTCGAGCTTACGAGTTCGAGTTTTTGGGCCCTTATCGTTTTTTAACGATGTTCTTTCGCAAAATAGATTGGTATTTTGTCAAGCATAATGTTCCCGTCCATTTACCGGTTTTTGAAATGTATATCCGGGGGCCATCTAATACGTCTATAGATTACAACTACCTGACCAAAATCTATTATCCTATTCCTTAAGCTTGTAAGCGGTGAGATTTGCATAGTTGAAAACTAGCCTGAAGTAAGTAGTTATCATTTTGCTAGAGTATAATGGTTGTATGAAATTTACGAAGCGAAAGGTATAAAGCGCCTCACGCTTCTTAGATTTCAATTCGATTTGACATTGGCGGGAGAGGGGGTTATAATCGGAACAAATTTGGCTTGATTACAACCTAGCGGGGCGGTAGGTCGCCCTCTTTTTGTGATTAAAAATTTTAAAGGGAGATCCCCCAAAGAATGACGGGGCAACAAAAACGGTCTTTTTTAGGCACTAAACCAATTCTGCCCAAACCAGAAGCACTGATTGATTTTCAATTATCTTCTTGGCGGGAATTTGCCGAAAAGGGCATTAAAGAACTCTTTCGCCAAGCAAGCCCAATTGAAGATTATACCGGGAAAAATTGGGCTCTCTTTTTTGATGATGTCTTTTTTGACCAGCCCCGGATTACTCCCCGGCGGGCCCGAGAAAAGGGCCTTACTTATGCGGCGGGTTTGCGGGCTAAGGTGCGCCTTTTAAATAAGCGGACCAATCAGGAAACTCGGGGGACAGTTTTTTTGATGGATTTTCCCTGGATGACCCAAAACGGCACTTTTGTTATTGCCGGGGTAGAAAGGGCAGTTAACAACCAATTGGTCCGTTCGCCGGGGGTTTATTTTGTCTCCGAGACTGATCCGGCCAGCCACCAAGACCTTTTTCGAGCCGAAATTCGCCCCCTTCACGGTTCTTGGCTGGAATTTCTTGTTGGTAGCCGAGGAGTGGTGTATGCCCGAATTGACCGTCGCCGCAAATTTCCGGTCACGATTCTTCTCAAGGCCATTGGCTTGGGTGATGAGAAAGAACTAGAGAAAATTTTTGGCAAGGAAATTGAGCCTACTTTGGCTTTAGATACTAGCCGGACCCAGGTTGAAGCCTGGCTGGAATTTTACCGCCGCCTCCGCCCCGGGGAGCCGCTGGTGGTGGAAAATGCCCGCAATTTGCTGAAGACTTTGTTTTTTGATAACCGCACCTACAGCCTGGGAGTTGTCGGCCGCTATAAAATTAACAAGCGGCTGGGCCTCAAGTTTGCCGAGGATAATCCTAAGTATTGGGTTTTGCAGCCGGAAGATATTAAGGCGACGGTAAAATATCTCTTGGGTTTAGCCAGTGGCCAAGATTTGCAACTGGATGACATTGACCATTTGGCTAACCGCCGTCTCCGCCGGGTGGGGGAAATTTTGACCCAGTCGATTCTGCGCCGGGCCATGCTCCGCTTTGAACGGGTTATTCGCGAGCGGATGAGTTTGGTAAGCGTCAAAGAAAAAGTGCGCCCGGTCCAAATTGTCAACGGCCAGCCTTTGATTAATGCCGTCAACGCCTTTTTCAAGACCAACCAGCTTTCGTCAATTTTAGACCAAACAAACCCTCTTTCTGAGCTTGACCTTTTGCGCAAGGTGACGGTAACCGGTCCGGAGGGCATTACCCGCGAGCGGGCCACTTTTTCGGTGCGCGATATTCACAGTTCCCAATACGGGCGGATTTGCCCGGTCCGGTCGCCAGAAGGGATGAATATTGGCCTGGTGACTTATTTAGCCCTTTTTGCCCGGGTCAACAAATATGGCTTTTTGGAAACTCCCTACCGGCGGGTCAAGCTGGTGAGAGTAGGTAATAAAAAGGTGCCCCAAGTGACCTCGGAAGTGGTTTATTTGCAGGCTGATGACGAAATGAATTATTACATCACCTTGGCCGGGGTTAAAATTGACGAAAAAGGCTTTATCCAGGATAAAATTGTTCCGGCCCGCTATCAGGGGCGTTTTTTAGAGGTTGAGGCCGAAAAAATTCAGCTCATTGATTATTGCAGCCAGCAAATTTTGGGCTTGTCGGCTTCGTTGATTCCCTTTATTGCCCACGATGAAGCAAACCGGGCTTTGATGGGCTCGAATATGCAGTGCCAGGCAGTGCCTTTGGTTAAGCCGGAAGCGCCGGTAGTGGGCACCGGCATGGAGGCAATTGTTCCCCAGGCAATGCGCCGGGTCATTACCGCCCGGGCCGACGGCCGGGTGACCTATGTTGACGCCGAAAAAATTGTGGTTAAGCCCACGCGCCGGCAGGAATTGCCTCAAGACGACAGCTTCAAAATCGAAAATGGCCAGCATGTTTATCGGCTTTTCCGCCACCAGATTACCAGCCCCAACGGCACTTGCTATTCTCAGCGGCCGCGGGTAGTGGTTGGCGATCGGGTTAAGAAAGGCGACCTTTTGGCCGATGGCCCGGCGACTGATAACGGTGAGTTGGCTTTAGGCCGCAACCTTTTGATTGCCTATGCCTGCATTGAGGGCCTGGGCTACGAAGATGCCATTGTAATTTCTGACCGGCTGGTCAAGGATGACACTCTTACGTCGATAAAAATTAACGAATATGAGGCTAAAGTGGTTGATACCAAGCTGGGGCCGGAAGAGTTAACGCGGGATATTCCCGGGGTAAGCGAGGCCGATTTGGCCCGGTTAACCGAAGACGGAATTGTGATGATCGGCGCTGAAGTTGGCCCAAATGACATTTTGGTGGGCAAAGTTGAACCTAAGGGGCAAAAAGAGCTAACCGCCGAGGAACGATTGCTGCGGGCCATTTTTGGCGAAAAAGCTAAGGAGGTTCGCGATACTAGCCTCCGGGTGCCCAACGGCGAAGGAGGAATTGTCATCGGTATCAGCATTCTCGACCGGGCCAAGGGTGATGAACTAGAAGTGGGCGTCAATAAAGTTGTCCGGGTGGCCGTGGCTCAATTGCGCAAGATTCAAGAGGGTGATAAAGTTGCCGGCCGCCACGGCAACAAGGGGGTTATTGCCCGGGTCATGCCGGTCCAAGATATGCCTTATTTAGCCGACGGCACGCCGGTGGATATTTTAATTTCTCCGCTTTCGGTAATTGCCCGAATGAATTTGGGCCAGCTTTTGGAAGCCCACCTGGGATTGGCCGCCAAGAAATTAGGCCAAAAATATGCTGTGGCCAGCTTTAACAAATTGCCGGAGGAAGTTATCCGGGAGCTTTTGCAAAAGGCCGGCTATCCGGCTGACGGGCGGATGACCCTTTTTGATGGCAAAACTGGCCAGCCTTTTGACCAAAAGGTGATGGTCGGCGTTGGTTACATCAATAAATTGCACCATATGGTGGAGGATAAAATTCATGCCCGGTCAACGGGACCTTATTCACTGGTGACCCAGCAGCCATTGGGAGGCAAGGCACGGATGGGCGGCCAGCGGTTTGGCGAAATGGAGGTTTGGGCTTTAGAAGCGCACCGGGCGGCTTATACTTTGCAAGAAATGCTGACGATCAAATCAGACGATACCGCCGGCCGTACCCAGGCCTTCCGCAACATCATTAAGGGTGAGGACACTCCCCATCCGACTTTGCCGGAATCGTTCCGGGTTTTGGTCCGCGAGTTAGCAGGTTTGGCGTTAGAAGTTTCCCCGGTGGGGGCAGTCCGCCGCCAGCCGGAAGCGGTCAAGGCTAAAGATGAGTAAAGACTTTTTCGATAAAAACATCATCGACTTTAAAGGATTGAAAATCCGTCTCGCTTCGCCGGAAGAAATCCGCCAGTGGTCCTATGGCGAGGTTACCAAGCCGGAAACAATTAATTACCGGACTTGGCGGCCGGAAAAAGACGGCCTTTTTTGCGAGCGCATTTTTGGCCCTACCAAAGACTACGAATGCTATTGCGGCAAATACAAGGGAATCCGCTTTAAAGGGGTTATTTGCGACAAATGTGGTGTGGAAGTAACCACTTCCCGGGTGCGCCGGGAGCGGATGGGCCACATTTCTTTGGCCGTCCCGGTAGTCCATCTTTGGTTTTTGAAAAATTACCCCTCGCCAATTTCCCTTTTGTTGCGCATTTCCCAAAAGGAAATTGAATCGGTGGTTTATTTTGCCCGCTATTTGGTTATTAGCCTTGATGAAGGCGGGCGGGCCAAGGCGGTGGAAAATTTGAAAGAAGGCATTAAGGCAGAAATTGAGCGCCAGCGGGAAATTAGCCGCCAGGAAGTTAAGTCCCTCCGGGAGCATTTGCAGAGTGATAAGCATCGGCTTGAAGAGAAGATTAAAAATAAAGAACAGCGGCGCTTGGCGCAAATGGAACTGACGGTTAACTATAACCAAAAGATCCAACGGGAGAAAGAGCGCTTTTTGCTGGAAAAAGACCATCTCAAGAATTTAGAAAGCACTCTCTTGGCGCGGGTGAAAACGGTTAACTTGTTTACCACCCTTTCCGAAGAGGAATATTATCACCTTTCCCGGTTTGGGGCAGCCGATTTCTTTGAAGTAAAAATGGGCGCCGAGGCTATTTTGGATGCCCTGGCGGCAGTTGACCTCAAGAAGACTCTTAAAGAATTGCGCCAGGCCATGGAAAAAACCACCAGTTTGGCTAAGAAGAATAAGATTATGCAGCGGATTCGGGTGGTTAACGGCATGCTCAAGGCCAACATTGACCCCACCTGGATGGTGCTTCGGGTTTTGCCGGTTATCCCGCCTGATTTGCGGCCGATGGTCCAGCTGACGGGCGGCCGTTTTGCTACCTCTGATTTAAACGACCTCTACCGGCGGGTTATTAACCGCAACAACCGGCTAAAGAAATTGATTGCCGTCGGCGCCCCGGACATTATTTTGCGCAACGAAAAGCGGATGCTCCAAGAAAGCGTTGATATGTTGATTGATGCTACCAAAAGCCGGGGGCGGTTAACCCGGCGGCGGACGCCACCCCGATCCCTTTCGGATCTTTTGCGGGGCAAAAAAGGCCGTTTCCGCAAGAATTTGTTGGGTAAGCGAGTGGATTATTCGGGCCGGAGTGTGATTGTTGTCGGGCCAGAATTGCGCCTCGACCAGTGCGGTTTGCCAAAGGAAATTGCCCTGGAAATTTTCCGGCCTTTTATTTTGCGGGAGCTTATTCTCCGTGGCCTGGCGCCTAATATTCGCAGCGCTAAGACATTGCTGGACCACCGCATTGACGAAGTCTACGATATTTTGGAAGAAGTAGTCCGCAACCGCCTGGTTCTTCTTAACCGGGCGCCAACTTTGCACAAGTTATCAATCCAAGCTTTTCGGCCGGTTTTAATCGACAGTTTGGCCATTCATCTGCATCCTTTGGTTTGCTCGGGCTATAATGCCGATTTTGATGGCGACCAGATGGGTGTCTTCTTGCCTCTTTCCCGTGAAGCTCAGCGGGAGGCGAAAAAATTGATTCTTTCGACCCATAATTTGCTAAAGCCAGCGGATGGGGTGCCGGTTACTGTGCCGGGCAAGGAGATGGTGGTCGGCTGTTATTACGCCACCTCAATCCGCCAAGAAGACCAGAAACTTTGGCAAGATTACCAAGAAAAGGGCGAGTGGCCGGCGGTGGCCGCCTTTGCCTCGCCCAAAGAGGCGATTATTGCTTACCAAATGGGACAAATTACCTTGCGGGAGTTGGTTATCGTCCGGGTTAATGGGGAGCGCTATCTGACAACGGTTGGCCGGGTGATGTTCAACCAATTTTTGCCGGAAAGTGTTGGCTATATTAACGAAGCGATGAATAGCCGCCAAATTAAAGCCATTTTAGCCCATGTCTTTAATACGGCCTCTCGCAAAGAATATGTCCGCCTAGCCGATGCTATCAAAGACTTTGGTTTTTGGGGAATGACGGTTTCGGGTATTTCTTTGGGAATTTTTGATCTGGGCGACTTGCCGGGGAAGAAAAAGATCATTGCCGCCGCGGAACAGCGCATCCAGGAATTGGAAAAGACATACCAGGAAGGTTTGTTGACCCAAGAGGAAAAGGAACGGCTTTCGCGGGATGTTTGGCTGGAAACAACCGATGAGATTGCCGCTAAGACTTGGCAGCGGCTTGATCCCGATTCGCCCATCAAAATGATTTCCGGCGCCGGGGTCAAGCGGGTTTCCCAAAACCAAATTAAGCAGGTCTCGGGAATGCGCGGCTTGGTGGTCGATCCTTTGGGGCATATTGTGCCTTTGCCAACGAAATCAAGCTTCCGCGAGGGGCTTTCGACCTTTGAGTATGTTACCGGCGCCCGCGGCTCGCGAAAAGGTTTGACTGACACCGCTTTGAAAACTGCCGACGCTGGCTACTTAACCCGGAAATTAATTGACGTTTCCCACGCTTGTTTGGTGCGCGAAGAGGATTGTGGTACCCATGAAGGGATTGTTATTCGCCGCCAGGGCCCCCGGGCTGAACGCTTCCTTTTCCGTATTCGTGACCGGGTTTTGGCCGAGCCGGTGAAGGATAAACAGGGGAAGGTGATTCTAAAAGAAGGCACCCTTTTGGGCGAAAAGGAAATTGAAATTATTAAGGAAAAGAAGATTGAAGAGGTGAAGGTTCGCTCACCGTTGACTTGCAAAGCTAAGGGTGGCGTTTGCGCTAAATGCTATGGGGCTGACCTGAGCACCCACAAGTTGGTGGAGGTGGGCACGCCGGTGGGGGTAATTGCTGCCCAATCCATCGGTGAACCGGGCACCCAGTTGACCCTGCGGACTAAACACTCTGGGGGAGTCATTGGCCTTGATGTGACCCAAGGTTTGCCGCGGGTCCAAGAATTGTTTGAAATGCGGACACCCAAAGCGGCGGCCATTTTGGCGGATTTTGCCGGTCAGGTAACTATCCGCCGGACCAAGAAACAGACAGAATTGATCTTGCAGGGTGAAAAAGGTAAAACAGTAACCCACCATCTCTCGCCAACAGTGCCTTTGCTGGTGAAAAATAAGCAGCGGGTCGAAGCCGGTGACCAACTGACTGGCGGCTCGATTGACCTTAAGAAACTGGCTGCTCTAAAGGGGTTGCAGCTAGCCCGCCAACTTTTCTTGAATGAGGTACAGAAAGTTTACGAAAGCCAGGGGATTAATATCCACGACAAGCATTTTGAGGTGATTATCCATGAAATGAGCAGCAAGATTAAGGTAACTTCGCCGGGTGATACCTCTTTCCTGATTGGTTCTTATGTGGATGAAGTAACTTTTGCCGAAGAAAACAAGCAGGTGAAAAAGAGCGGCGGCCGGCCAGCCCGGGGGCGCAAGGCAATGTTGGGCATTACCCAAGCAGCTTTGCATACCAGTTCTTGGCTGTCGGCAGCTTCCTTCCAGGAAACAACCAATGTTCTAACAGAAGCGGCAATTTTGGGCAAGGAGGATCACCTGATTGGCTTGAAAGAAAATGTTATTATAGGGCGGTTAATTCCTACGGACCCTGAGCGGGCCCGGCTTGAATAAAATGCCTACTTTTAGCCAACTAGTTCGTCGTGGCCGGAAGCGGCGCCAGCGCAAACCAAAAGCGCCGGCCTTGCGGGGGATTCTCAATCCTATCCGCAGCCGGTTAACGCCGGTGTTGTCGCCCCAAAAGCGGGGGGTGGTAACTTTGGTGCGGACGATGACTCCTAAGAAGCCCCACTCAGCCTTGCGGAAAATTGCCAAGATCCGTCTGTCCAACAAGCGTGAAGTAACTGTTTATATTCCGGGGATTGGCCATAATATTGCCGAACATGCGGTGGCATTGATTCGCGGCGGCCGGGTGCGCGACTTACCGGGTGTTAAGTACCACATTATCCGCGGCAAATATGATGTTGAAGGGGTTGCCGGCCGCAAGCAATCACGGAGCAAATACGGCACTAAACGAGAAGGTGCCAAGAAAGAGGCGGCCAAAGCAGAGGAGGCAAACAATGGCTAGAAAGCATCGCAGCCAACCCCGACAAATCCCGCCCGATCCGGTGTACCAGCGGGTGATGGTTAGCCGGCTGATTAATAAAGTGATGCGCTCGGGAAAGAAAACGGTGGCCCAAAAGCAAGTTTACCGGGCGTTTGCTTTGATGGAAAAGAAAACCAAAAAGGATCCGGTGGAATTGTTCGAAAAAGCGTTGGCCAATATCAAGCCAGAAGTTGAGGTGCGGCCGCGGCGAGTTGGTGGCGCTGCCTACCAGGTCCCAATGCCAGTAAATGAGCGGCGGCAAAAATCGCTAGCTTTGCGCTGGTTGGTGGAAGCCGCTCGTAAACGTCCCAACGCTACCTACCATACTTTTGCCGAAAAATTGGCAGCGGAAATAATTGATGCCGCTAAGGGGGAGGGCGGTGCTGTTGGCAAGCGCCAGGAAGTGGAAAAATTAGCCGAAGCCAACCGCGCCTTTGCCCATTTGCGGTGGTAGATAAATGTCTCTAACACATTATTTTGCTAATATTGTTCGTGGTTTGGGCATTAGGTTAAATTTACCGCCTAAATCCTAAACCTTGTGAAAAAGATCATTATCCCAACTGTTGCTGTTGCCAGAAAAGGGGTTATTGAGAAAATAAAAATTTCGGAAAACTTGGTTTTGGGCACTACAATTGGATTAGTAAAGAATACCAATGAGGACAGTGTTGGGTATTTTCTAAAGGATAATACTATTAGACTTTGTATTGCCGATGGCCACTGGGGTAAAGAAGCAGCCGAAATAATTGTTAACCATTGGTTGGGAGAAAATTTAGAATTCCCTGCTAATAAGAAGGATGCTATTATAGAGGTGCAGAGGGTAGAGGAAAAGTTATTCAGATCATTTGGGAAAAACAAGATGGATCCTGATTCGGATTTTACTCCTGAGGCAAGTTTTGTTGCCATACAGCTGGTAAATAATTTGCTGGGGGTTATTAGTTACGGAGATTGCAGGATGTTAATAGCAAAAGCTGGGAAAATAAAAACAAAATTAACGACAAAGGCCACTTGGTTGGGGGCATTTTCGCGTTTAGGATTAAGGGGGCGTCTACCCGTAGAAAGAGCAATAGAGTTTAGAAGAATAAGGATGACAAAGGGCGATTTTCTTTTTCTGTTTACTGACGGCGTTGATCAATGTGTCTATGAAAAAGACACCATCAGCTTTAATTTTATTGCAAACTTGTCGAGACTAACGAATTTAGACGAAGTATTCGATAAATTAATGAGAGAAATTTTTGCTCATGGAGCGCAGGACAATGCAAGCTTGGCCATCCTTAAATTTTAGAATTTTAATTCTACTTCGGCGTCGCGTTGGGTAAATTATTATTTTTCTATTTAAGTGGGTAATATAAATATAGTCGGGAATGGCAATTTTCTTTCATCCCAGATAAATTTATGGTATATTAAAAGCACCAGCCCGATGAGGGGCGTTATTTTTTAGCGCTTTTTAGCGCATTTTTTGGCGACAAATTTTATGGCCGAAGCAATTGAGGTAACCAAAAATCGGTTGGTTTCCATCGAAAAAGTCCGCAATATTGGGATTATTGCCCATATTGATGCCGGCAAAACAACGACGACGGAGAGAATTCTTTTTTACACCGGCCGGACCTACAAAATGGGTAATATTGATGATGGCAATACGGTAACCGACTGGATGGAACAAGAGCGGGAGCGGGGGATTACTATCGTCTCGGCAGCAGTAACCACTTTCTGGCGGGGAGTGCGGATTAACATTATCGATACTCCGGGCCATGTTGATTTTACCGCCGAAGTGGAGCGGGCTTTGCGGGTTTTGGACGGGGCGATTATGGTTTTTGATGCCGAAGAGGGTGTCCAGGCCCAATCGGAAACTGTTTGGCACCAGGCCGACAAATATGGGGTTCCCCGCCTAGTTTTCCTTAACAAAATGGACAAAGTTGGCGCCGATTTCTCGGGCTCCTTAAAGATGATTGCCGACCGTTTTGGCAAAAAGTTGGCTGTTTTGACAATTCCGGTTGGTGCCGAACATGATTTTCGGGGGGTGGTTTTGGTTCTCGAGCAAAAGATGCTTTTGTGGGACCAAGACGAATTGGGGACTAAGTATTCCGAGCACCCCATCCCCGATGAATTAAAGGAAGAAGCCGAAAAATATCGTCAGGAATTGATTGAAAATATTTGCACCTATGATGATAAGCTGATGGAGCGCTATCTCAACGGCGAAGAAATTCCGGTTGAAGATTTGAAAAAAGGCTTGCGGCGGGCGACGATCGCCGGCAAACTTATTCCTATCTATTGCGGTTCTTCCCTGCGCAATAAAGGGGTCCAGCCTTTGCTGGATGGAGTCATTGATTATCTGCCTTCTCCGGCCGACATTCCGCCGGCCAAAGGGGTTAATCCCAAAACCGGGCAGGAAGAAGAGCGCCATCCCAATAATCAGGAGCCGTTGGCAGCCTTGCTTTTCAAGGTTCAAACCGACCCCCATGTTGGCCGTTTATCTTATTTGCGGGTTTATTCTGGGGTTTTAAAAACTGGGAGTACGGTTTTGAATAGCAATAAAAATAAAAGTGAGCGTATTGGCCGGCTGCTTCTAATGCACGCTAACAAGCGGGAGGGTATTGAAGAAGCTTTTGCTGGGGAAATTGTGGCCGCGATTGGCCTGAAGGTTTCCAAAACCGGCGATACTCTTTGCGATCCCCAGCATCCGATTGCCTTCGAATCGATCGAATTTGCCGAGCCAGTCATTTCCTTGGCTATTGAACCGGAAAGTAAGAGCGACCAAGAGAAGATGGGCCAGGCCCTTAATCGGCTTTTGGAAGAAGACCCGACTTTGCGGGTTAAAGTCGATCAAGAAACGGGACAGACAATTCTTTCGGGCATGGGCGAGCTCCACCTAGAAATTATTGTCGACCGGATGCAGCGGGAATTTGGCGTTAAGCTGCGCACCGGGCGCCCCCAGGTAGCCTATCGGGAGACAATCAAAAATGAGGCAAAGGCTGAGGGGAAGTATATCCGCCAAACCGGCGGTCGGGGCCAATACGGCCACTGCTGGCTGCGGGTCACTCCGGGCAAGTTAGGGTCAGGAATTAAATTTGCTTCAGAAATTAAGGGAGCCACCATTCCGGCCAACTTTATTCCCGCCATTGAAAAAGGGGTCCGCGAAGCGGCCGAAAAAGGGGTTTTGGCCGGTTATCCTCTTACCGATTTGGAAGTGGTGGTTTACGATGGTTCTTACCACGAAGTGGACTCCTCGGATATGGCCTTTAAGATTGCCGGTTCCATTGCTCTCCAGGAAGCAGTCAAGCAAGCCCAACCGACCCTTTTGGAGCCGATAATGAAACTAGAAGTGAGCGTTCCAGAGGAATTTATGGGCCAGGTTATCGGCGACCTTTCTTCACGCCGGGCGCAAATTTTAGGCAGTGAAAGCCGTGGCCAGATGCGGATTATTAAAGCCCTGGTGCCGCTTGCAAATATTAGCGGCTATGCTACAATTATTAGAAGCTTAACCCAAGGGCGAGGCTCATTTTATGCCGAGCCGTCGCATTATGCCGAGGTGCCGAAGAACATTCAGGAAGAAATTATTAAAGCAAAAACTGGCGGCGAAGAAAAATAAGTTTGCAATTTGGCTAAGCTAATGTTACAATTTCAAAGTTAAAATTTGCAAAGGAGGTCAAAGTGGCTGACGCAAAACAAAAATTTGAGCGGACTAAACCGCACGTTAATATTGGAACCATTGGCCATGTCGACCATGGGAAAACAACCCTCACGGCGGCAATTACCAAGGTTTTGTCTAAACAGGGCAAAGCCAAGGAAATGAAATATGCCGATATTGCCAAGGGAGGGGCGGTTCGTGATGCTAACAAAATTTTGACGATTTCTATTGCCCATGTGGAGTATGAGACCGATAAGCGTCATTATGCCCACATTGACTGTCCGGGACACGCCGATTATGTCAAGAATATGATTACCGGCGCGGCTCAAATGGATGGGGCCATTTTGGTAGTTTCTGCGGCTGACGGGCCCATGCCCCAAACCCGCGAACACGTTCTTTTGGCCCGCCAGGTAAATGTGCCGGCCATTGTTGTCTTTTTGAACAAAATTGACTTGGTCGACGACCCCGAATTTTTAGACTTGGTCGAAGGCGAAATTCGGGAATTGTTGAAAAAGTACCAATATGATGGCGATAATGTCCCCATCATTCGCGGTTCGGCCCTGAAGGCTTTAGAGGGCGATGCCGAGGCAGAGAAATCGATTCTCGACCTGATGAAGGCCGTTGACGATTATATTCCGACCCCCAAGCGGGATCTCGACAAGCCTTTCTTGATGCCGATCGAGGATGTCTTTTCGATCAAGGGTCGGGGTACGGTAGTTACTGGCCGGGTGGCCCGGGGTAAAGTTAAGCTTAACGACGAAGTGGAAATCGTCGGCTTGCGGGATACCCGGAAGACAGTGGTTACCGGCATTGAAATGTTCCGCAAGATTTTGGACGAAGGCCAAGCCGGTGACAACATCGGTATTCTTTTGCGGGGCATTGAAAAGAAAGATGTCGAGCGGGGCATGGTTTTGGCGGCACCCGGTTCGATCACTCCGCACACTAAATTTAAGGCCGAAGTTTATGTCTTGAAGAAAGAAGAGGGCGGCCGCCACACGCCGTTCTTTAGCGGTTACCGGCCCCAGATTTATATTAAGACAACCGATGTGACCGGCAACATCAAGCTCCCCGAGGGGACAGAGATGGTAATGCCGGGCGACAATGCCAACCTTGAGGTTGAGCTTATTAAGCCGGTGGCCCTGGAAAAAGGCGACCGTTTTGCTATCCGTGAAGGAGGTTTAACTGTCGGTGCTGGGGTTATTACCGATATTATCGAGTAAAAACTAGCCGATGGCTAGGCAAAAATTGCGCGTACGTTTAAAATCATACGATCACCGTCTCATTGATGAGGCGGCCGGGAAAATTATCGAAGCGGTGGTGACCAGCGGGGCCCGGATTGTGGGTCCGGTGCCTTTGCCAACCCGCCGCCGCCTTTTTGTGGTGACCAAAAGTCCCCATACCGATAAGGATGCCCGGGATCATTTTGAACTTTTAACCCACAAGCGGGTTATTGATATTTATGATGTTAATGCCCGAGTTTTGGATAGCCTCCAGCATTTAGAGTTGCCAGCCGGGGTTCAGGTAGAAATTAAAACCTAGGTTGGTCCTTAAAAAAGTAACAGAAGGGGGCCGTGAGCCCCTTTTTTAATGGCAAAAGACAATGAAGGTAACTGGTTTTCTAGCCCAGAAAAAAGGAATGCGCCAGGTTTTTGACCAGGAAGGGCGGCTAGTGCCGGTTACGGTGGTGGCAACTCCGGCGCTTTATGTTACCAATATCTATCCTGACCGCAAGCAAATTCAGGTTGCTACTAGTCAGAGCAAAAAACATCTCTCACGCGCCTTGGCAGGAATTTTGAAGAAAGCAGGTTTGAAAACAGGCGGGCGGAAATTTGCCAATCTCCCGGCTCCGGAAATGCCGGAAAAATTGGGAACAGAAATTAAGGCGGCAATGGTCTTCCAGCCGGGACAATTGGTCAAAGTAAGCGGCACGAGTAAGGGCCGCGGCTTCGCCGGAGTTATCAAGCGCTGGGGTTTTCACAGCCAGCCAAAAACTCACGGCCAGTCCGACCGGGAACGGGCGCCGGGGTCGATTGGAGCCCAGACGCCGGGTCGGGTTTTGAAGGGTAAAAAGATGCCCGGCCACTATGGCCACCAGCGGGTGACCGTCAAAAATCTTTTGGTAGTTAAGGTGGATGAGAAAAAAAATGAGCTTTGGCTGCGGGGAGCGGTACCTGGCCATTATGGCAGCTGGCTTTATCTTGAGGTGGAGGGCCAGGCCAAAAAATTCGTCCCTCTAGCCGGAGAGGAAAAGAAGGAGAAAGAAAATGAAGAAAAATAATCCTTTTTTGGTACCGGTTTATTCTCTTAGCGGGCGGCCTTTGGCAAAAAAACTCGAGCTTAACCCGGAAGTTTTTGGCATTAATCCCAACGAAAAACTGGTGGCCCAAGCGGTGCGGGTTTATTTGTCCCGGCAGCGCAATGCCCACCCTAAAACTAAAAGCCGGGGTGAAATCCAAGGGTCGCGGCGAAAAATTTGGCCCCAAAAAGGGACTGGCCGGGCCCGCCATGGCGATCGTTACGCCCCTATTTTTGTCGGCGGCGGCGTTGCCCATGGGCCCCGCGGCGACCGGCACTGGCAATTACGCCTTCCCAAAAAAATGAAAAAATTAGCCTATTTTTCTGTTTTTAGCTCTTATTTTGCCGACCAGAAGATGCTTGTGGTCACCGGTTGGCAAAAGCTCCCCCAGAAGACTCGCCAGGTTGAAAAAAAACTGGCGAGTTTTTTAGAAGCGCGCAAAATAGCCGCCGCTAAATTGGGAATTATTCTGGCTGATATTCCGGCAGAACAATGGCGCGGGTGGCGTAATTTGCAAATGGTGGCCCAATGGCCAGTTTCTTTCCGCCGCTTGGAAAACATTAATATTCATTGGCTTTTGCAGCAAGATTATCTTTTTTTGAACCCCGCTGCGGTTAAAAGTTTAAATAGCCAGACCAAATGACCAGACCTCTTTTGGAACCAATCTTGAGCGAAAAAGCAGTCCAGGATCAGGAACGGGGTGTCTATCATTTTTGGGCCCAACCCCAAGCCACTAAGCAGGAAGTTGCCCATTGGGTGGAAAAGCTTTTTGGGGTTAAAGTGGCCAAAGTCCGTTCTTTACGCCGGCGCGGCAAGGTGAAAATGAATTGGCGCCAGCGCCGCCCTTACCGCCGGCCAAACCGGAAACGCTTTTTGGTCCAAATTGCCAGCGGCGAAGTTATTAAAGAGTTGGCCATTAAAAAATGAAAAAGAAAAACATTCGCCATCTTTTGACCATTCGCAAGAAGCATGGTGGCCGAGACAGCCAGGGCCATGTTTCTGTCCGCCACCATGGCGGTGAGCATAAGCGTTATTTGCGGCGTATCGATTGGCGCCGGGACAAGCGGGATATGGCAGCTCGGGTAGAAGCGATTGAATACGACCCCAACCGGACGGCCCGAATTGCTCTGCTAGTTTACCCCGATGGAGAACGCCGTTATATTTTGGCCCCTGAAGGTTTAGAAGTAGGCGCTAAAGTGATTGCTGCCGATAAGGCCCCTATTGAACTGGGCAATAATTTGCCTCTGGCTAACATTCCGGCCGGAGTGCCAATTCATAATTTGGAAATTCGTCCCGGCAAGGGTGGCCAAATTGTCCGCAGTGCCGGGGCGGCCGCCTACATCCAAAGCCATGAAAAAGATAAGGTAATTGTCAAAATGCCTTCAGGCGAATTGCGCCTTTTCTCTCCGCAAGCTCGGGCAACCATCGGCCAAGTTAGCAATAGTGGCTGGAATAAGGTAAAATTAAGGAAGGCCGGCGATAGTCGGCACCGGGGAATTCGCCCCACAGTTCGGGGCGTGGCCCAGCATCCTGCCTCCCATCCCCACGGCGGTGGTGAAGGGCGCTCAGGTATTGGCTTGAAGTCGCCCAAAACACCCTGGGGAAAGAAAACTTTGGGCAAGCGGACCCGGCGCCGCCATAAGTATTCCGACCGGTTAATTATTAAACGGCGTAGTCGAAAATGAGTCGCAGTGCCCGTAAGGGGCCCTACGTTGACCAGAAATTGCTGAAAAAGGTTTTAGCCCAAAAAAAGGCGGGTAAAAAAGAGCCGATAAAAACTTGGGCTCGGGCTAGCCAAATCCCGCCAGAGTTTGTGGGCCATACTTTTTTAGTCCACAATGGGCGCAAGTTTCTAGAAGTTTTTGTTGTCGAAGATATGGTCGGCCATCGCCTGGGAGAATTTGCCCCAACGCGAACTTTCCGAGGCCATGGGCGGGTAGTTAAACGGGTAATTGAAAAGACATAATGAAGAAAAAGACTCAACCTAAACTGGTCACCGTTACCACGACAGCCAAGTCGCTGCCTATCTCGCCGCGCAAATTGCGGTTGGTAGCGGCGGCAATTAAGCATAAGCTACCCCAAGAAGCATTAGAAATTTTGCCTTTCTTGCCGCAAAAAGGGGCTCGCTATTTGCAAAAGGCTATAAAAACAGCCTTGGCTGACGCCGAGCATAATTTTGAATTGGATCCCCAAAGTTTGCGTTTTCGGCAAATTTTGGTTAACGAAGGGATGCGGCTTAAGCGATTGGACAAATCGCGCAGCGCCCGTTTTCGCCAGGGGCAAATCCAAAAACGCCGTAGCCATTTAGTGGTTAGTTTGGAGGGAGTCAAGCAAAATGGGGCAAAAAGTTAATCCAGTTGCTTTTCGTTTAGGCAATCCCAAAATTGGCATTGATTGGGTATCCCGCTGGTTTGCTAATAAGAAAAATTATCCCGATCTTTGGCAGGAAGATTATCAACTACGACGCTTTTTGGAAGAGAAGTTACGCTCGGCTGGCCTAGCGGCGGTGGAAATTGAGAGGTTTAACCGCAAGATTAAAATCACTTTGGTGGTTACCCGCCCGGGTTTGGTTATCGGCCGCGGTGGTAAGGGGCTTGAGGAATTGAAGAAACAATTGGTGGCGATGATCAAGACGATTAACCAGCCAGAAAAGAATTTAGAACTCGAGGTGGAGGAATATAAAACTCCCGATCTTTCGGCAAAAGTAGTAGCCGAGCGTATTGCCAGCCAATTGCTGCGCCGGATGCCTTACCGGCGGGTTGTCAACCAGGCTATGGACCGGATTATGGCTGCCGGGGCCCGGGGGGTAAAAATTGTTCTGAAAGGACGAATCAACGGAATTGAAATTGCCCGTCAGGAAAAATTTTACCGCGGCCAAGTTTCTTTAAGCACCCTGCGCAGCCAAATTGATTATGCTCAACGCCCGATTTTGACCCGATCGGGTTATATTGGCCTTAAGGTTTACATTAATCGGGGGGAACGTTAATGTTGCAGCCACGCAAAACTAAATATCGCAAGCAGTTTCGGGGCCGGATTGGCGGCAAAGCCCAGTCGGGTTATACGGTTGCCTTTGGCGAAATTGGCTTAAAGAGTTTGCAAGGAGGTTGGCTGACGGCGGCCCAAATTGAAGCGGCCCGGCGGGCAATCACGAATTTTACCAAAAGAAGTGGTAAAATGTGGATTAGAATTTTCCCTGATAAGCCGGTTACTAAGAAACCGGCCGGAGCTCCGATGGGTGGCGGTAAAGGCGACATTGATACCTATGTGGCCGTGATCCGGCCGGGTAAGATTATTTTTGAATTAAGCGGAGTAGAGGATAAGTTGGCCCGGGAAGCGTTACGGCGGGCAGCTACTAAGTTACCGTTAGCAACTAAAATTGTCGAACGAAAATGAAAAAGCAAGAAAAACAAGACTGGCGGGCAAAATCCATAAAGGCTTTGAGCCTGGAAATTGCCAAAAAAGAAAAAGAATTGCTCTTGGCTAAAATGAAGCTGGCCCGGGGTCAGCTGAAAAATGTCCGCCAGCCCCGCCAGCTGCGGCATGCAATTGCGGTTTTAAAAACTTTGCGCCACGAAAAGGAACTTGCCGCGGCCAGAAAGGAGAAAAAATGAAAGCAGTAAAAAAACAGAAAGAAAAACCAGCCGGGAAATTTTTCCAGGGGCGGGTTATCTCGACTAAAATGGAAAAAACAGCGGTTGTTCTGCGAGAGGAACGCCGCCCCCATCCCCTCTACCGGCGGATTATGGTTCGCCGCAAGAAATTTTATGCCGATAATCAGTTGGGAGCTAAAGAAGGAGACTGGGTAGAAATTAAAGAAACCCGCCCGCTGAGTAAGTTAAAGCGTTTCCGAATTGTTAAAATTTTGCGATCTGCCTAAAGATGTTGCAACTAAGATCAATCCTTGCCGCTGCTGACAATACCGGGGCGAAAAAGTTGATGCTGATCCATATTTATGGCGGCAGCCGCCGTTATTATGCCCGTATTGGCGATAAAATTTTGGCGGTAGTAAAAGACGCCACGCCGGAGGGAGTAGTGAAAAAGAAGGAAAAGGTAAAAGCCGTTGTGGTCCGGACCCGGAAGGAAATCCGCCGCCCCGATGGCTCTTATATTCGTTTTGATGATAATGCTGCCGTGATTATCGATGACCATGGCAATCCTCGCGGCAGCCGGGTTTTTGGCCCGATTGCCCGGGAAATTCGCGACCGGGGTTACAATAAAATCGTTTCTCTGGCCAAGGAGGTTTTTTAAATGAAAATTCATCGCGGCGACGAGGTTGTTGTTTTGTTGGGCAAAGACCGCGGCCGGCGGGGGAAGGTAAAAAAGGTTTTGCCCAAGAAGCAGATGGTGGTTGTCGAAGGAATAAACATTGTTAAGAAGCATGTCAAAGCCCAAGGCAAACAACCGGGCGGCATTTTAGAAATTGAAAAGCCCTTGTTGGCCTCTAAGGTGATGGTAGTTTGTCCCCATTGCCACCAGCCGACCAGGGTAGCCTATCGGGTTGAGAAAGGGCAGAAGTTACGCGTTTGCCGTCGCTGTGGCAGCCTGTTAGATGGAGGCAAAGATGCTCGCTAAGGACTTTGCGGAAAAAATCGTGCCCGAGTTACAGAAGAAATTGGGGAAGAAAAATCCCCTCGCGGTGCCGCGGGTGGAAAAAGTGGTTATTAACATGGGAATTGCCGATTTTCGCGATGATAAAAACGCGGTTGAAGAAGCAAAAAAGGAGCTGGCGGCTATTACCGGTCAGTGGCCCCAGGTACGCCGGGCCCGAAAAGCAATTTCCGGTTTTCATTTGCGCAAAAATGAGCCTATTGCTTTGCGGGTGACTTTACGCCGGCGGCGAATGTGGGATTTTTTGGAAAAACTGTTTCGTTTAGTTTTGCCCCGTTTGCGCGATTTTCGCGGTTTATCGTTGCAAAGTTTTGATAAATATGGTAATTATACGTTGGGGATTAGCGAGCAGGTGGTTTTTCCGGAAATTGCCCCTGACCAAGTTCACCGGATAAAAGGTTTGGCGATAACCATCGTTACCACTACTAAGGACCCTCAAGAAGCCAAAATTTTATTAGAGAGCTTAGGGGCAGTTTTCGAAAGGAGCGAAAATGGCTAACAAAGCAAAAATTGTCCGCGAAAAGAAAAATTTAAAGTATAAAGATCGTTACCGCAACCGCTGTCGGCTTTGCGGCCGACCCCGCGGTTATATTCGTTATTTTGGCCTTTGCCGGCTTTGCTTCCGGGAATTGGCGCTGAAAGGGGAGCTGCCGGGAGTTAAAAAGGCAAGCTGGTAATATGGAATACTTAGTGGGAGATTTTCTGATCCGCTTAAAGAATGCTGCCCGTGCTGGGCGGCGGGAAGTTGTGGTGCCGCGGTCGGGATTAAACTTGGCGGTGGCCAAGCTCTTAGCCCAGCGTGGCGTTCTGGCTAAGGTGGTGGCACCGAAAAGTAATTATAAGACTTTCCAGGTGGACCTTAATTTTGTTAACCAACGGCCAGTTTTGCGCGATGTCCAGCTTTTTTCTAAACCTGGCCGGCGCTACTATAGTGGCGCTAATGAGCTGCCGTTTCCGACCGGTAAGGGCATGGTCATCGTTTCTACCTCACAAGGGGTTATGACGGCTGCTGAAGCCAAAAAGTTAAAAATTGGCGGGGAAGTCATTGCCGCTGTTTTGCTGAACTAAAATGTCTAAAATTGGCCGCCAACCGGTAACGATTCCCGCTGGGGTGACGGTAAAGCTGGAAGGGCGCCGGGTTAGCTTTCAGGGCAAAGAAGGCGAATTAGCTTTTACTATCCCGGCTAGTTTGGACATAAAAATGGAAGAGAAAAAGATTAGCTTGTCGCCCCGCGACCAGAGCCGGCAAACACGAGCTCTTTGGGGTACCTGGCGCAGCCTTTTGGCCAATGCGGTCCGCGGCGTGAGCGAAGGCTGGCAGAAAACTCTCCAGGTAGTGGGAACCGGCTATAAAGTCCAATTGGAAGGCCAAGCGGCCGTTTTTCAAGTTGGCTTTTCCCATCCGGTAAAGGTTGAGCCGCCGCCAGGAATCAAATTTGTGGTTGACGGCGATCTAATTACCGTCCGCGGCCCTGACCGCCAATTGGTAGGGGAAATCGCCGCCCAAATCCGCCGCATTCACCCTCCGGACGCCTATAAAGGCAAGGGGATTCGCTATCAAAATGAAGTGATAAAATTAAAGCCAGGAAAGGTGGCTAAAACGGGAGCGTAAAATGAAGCCTAATCTTAAGAAGCGCCAGCAGCGGGTTCGACAAAAATTGCGCCAACAAGGGCGGAAGCGGAAGATAACTGTTTTTCGCTCCAATCGCCATATTTGGGCGCAAATTGTTGATATTGTCAGTGGCCAAACATTGGTCGCCTTTTCCAGCAAAGCGCTTTTAAAGATGAAAAAGTACCAAAAAGAAAAGATGTCCCGGGTGACTCAGGCCCGGTTGGTAGGGCAGGAGTTGGCCCGTTTGGCCCTCAAAAAGGGCATTAAAAGAGTAGCCTTTGACCGCAGCGGTTATGTTTATCACGGTCGGGTAAAAGCCTTGGCCGAAGGCGCCCGGGCGGGAGGGTTGAAATTTTAAAGATGGAAAAGAAGAGGGAAAGAACCACCGAATCTGGTTTGAAAACCAAGGTAATTGAAATTAAGCGGGTTTCCAAGAAAACCAAGGGGGGCAACCAGATTGGCTTTACCGCTTTAGTGGCCGTTGGCGATGAAAACGGAGGCCTGGGAGTGGCTTTGGCAAAGGCCAAGGATGTTAGCTCAGCCATCCGCAAAGCTGTCCGCCGGGCGGAGAAGCTCTTGGTCCATCTCCCTTTGCAAGGCGAAGAAAAAACAATCCCCCATGCCCTAGAAATAAAATATAAGGCTACCCGTTTGCTTTTGAAGCCGGCTCCGGCCGGAACGGGGATTATTGCCGGCGGTGCCGTCCGGACAACCCTGGAAGTTAGCGGGGTAGAAAATATGGTGGCTAAAATTTTTGGCTCCCGAAACCGCACCGCGGTGGCCTACGCCGTTTTTAAAGCTTTTCAGGAGTTAGCCAAATGATCAAATTGCACCAGCTAAAAGCGATTACCAAGCGGCCGGCAAAACGCCGGGGGCGCGGCTATGGCTCGGGCAAAGGGGGTCACACGGTGGGCCGGGGGACTAAGGGGCAACTTTCCCGCGGTAAAGTCAGCTTTCTTTTCGAAGGAACCAAAAGCAAGAAATCGCTTATTAAACGTTTGCCAGTTTGGCGGGGCAAAGGTCACCGAAGCCGTTTCCAGAAAGTGACGATCACTCTAGATTGGCTGGAAAAAAACGGCGACCCAAAGCAAATAGTTGATTTTCGTTTTCTCCAAAAGAAAGGCAAAATTGGCCAGACTTTCAGCCGGTACAAGGTAAAAGTAGTTAAAAAAGGTAAATTGCAAAAAGCTCTCCGGATAGCTCTCCCGGTGACCAAAGGGGCAGCCGAAGCCATCAAAGCAGTCAAGGGAAAAATTATTACCCCCGCGGGTAAAGATGAAAAAAATTAAACAGTCGCTGGCTGTTTATTGGCAAGCTTTGCGGATTCCCCAGGTGCGCCGCAAAATTGTTTTTACCCTTCTAATTTTATTTTGGTTTCGCCTCTTGGCCCACCTGCCGGCACCGGGCGTTGATACCTCGTTGCTTAAAAATTATTTTGCCCAGAACCAATTTTTTGCCCTTTTGGATATTTTTTCCGGCGGGACGCTGGTTAATTTTTCCATTATCGCTTTAGGTTTGAACCCTTATATTAATGCCTCGGTTATTTTTCAACTTTTAGCTTTTGTTATGCCCCAAATTGAGGAGTTGCGCAAGGAGGGGGAATATGGCCAGCGCAAATTAAACCAGTATACCCGCCTCTTGACGGTGCCGTTGGCGTTTTTGCAGGGAATGGGAATGGCTTTCCTTTTGCGCAGCCAGCATTTACTGGGCCAGATCGGCCTGCTGGAAATTATTTTGCTGGCATTTACGATGACAGCGGGGACAATTATCCTGGTTTTTCTGGGCGAGCTAATCAATGAGTTTGGCATTGGCCATGGTGTTTCTCTGATTATTTTGGTAGGAATTTTGGCCCGTTACCCGGTTTCCATTTTCCAAACTTTGACTACTTTTAGCGGCGATAACCCCTTCCCTCTGATTTTCTTTTTTGCTTTGCTAATTTTGCTGATGGCAGCAATTGTCATGGTTGACGAAGCGTTTTTGCGGGTGCCGGTGAATTATGCCCGGCGCATTTCTGGAGGCCAAGTTTATGGTGGCCAGCTAAGTTATTTGCCTCTCAAGGTGAATACAGCTGGGGTGATGCCAATCATTTTTGCCCTCTCGCTGGTGACGATTCCTTCGATGATTAGCGGCGTTTTGCGCCACTTGCCCAATCCCCAGCTGGCAACCTGGGGCGATATTCTCAGCCGCCAGCTGCAACCGGGCAGCCTTTTTTATATTGTCAGTTATTTCCTCTTGGTGGTTGTCTTTACTTACTTTTACACCACCGTGGTTTTTAATCCTGAAGAGGTGGCCGACCAATTGCGGAAGTCGGGTGGCTTTATTCCCGGCGTCCGTCCTGGTAAAGCAACCCAAGAGCGGCTTTCTTTCCTTCTTTCCCGGGTGACCTTTATTGGGGCAATTTTTTTGGGTTTGGTGGCCGTTTTGCCGTCAATTGCCCAAAAATTAACCCATGTTACCAGCTTGGCTTTAGGGGGAACCGGCATTTTGATTGTTGTTTCGGTTTTGTTGGAAATCCACCGCCTGTTAGAAAATGTCGTCCAAACCTGGGATTATGACCACTATTTCTAAACCTGTCCGCTATTTGGCTATTTTAGGGCCTTCTGGGGGAGGTAAGGGTACCCAAGCGGCCTTGTTGGCAAAGCATTTCCGCTACCGACACCTTTCTATCGGGGCAATTTTGCGCCAGGAGATTGCCCAAAAAACAGCCAACGGCCAAAAGTTAGCCCGTTATGTCAACCGAGGCCTCTTGGCCCCTGACGAGCTAGTGGCGGCCATCCTTTTTCGCCAATTGCGGCCGGCGGTGAAATCAGGGTTTATCCTTGATGGCTTTCCGCGGACGTTTGCCCAGGCCGAACTTTTGGATGATTTTTTGGCTTCGTTAAAGATTCGCCTCGAGCTGGTTATTCTTTTGGAGGTGCCCGATGAGGTAATTGTTGAGCGCCGCCGCCGGGCTATTGCTGCCGGGCGCCAATTTCAGCCGGGCCGAGCCGATGACCACGAAGAAGTCCTCCGCCGCCGCCTTAAAGAATACCACCAGAATATTCAGCCAATTAAAGATTTCTACCGTCGCCAAGGGATCCTGGTAGTTGTGGACGGCAATCGCCCCATAGCTGCTATCCAGGCGGATTTGCGGCAGTTGATTGAAAATGGCCGATAAGTTAGCAGCCATGCGGGCCGGGGGGCTGATTTTAGCCCAGGCGCTGGCAGCCACCCGAGAATTTATCCGTCCGGGCCGGAAATTAATCGAAGCTGAAAATTTTGCCCGTCATTTTTTGGAAGCGAGAGGGGCCGAGGCAGCTTTTGCCCGGGTACCGGGTTACCGTTGGGCAACATGCATTAACCTTAATGAGGGCATTGTCCACGGCATTCCCAACCAGCGGCAATTTCAAAAAGGCGATTTAGTAAGCCTCGATATGGGGGCTTATTATCAAGGCTACAACACCGATATGGCCTATAGTTGGGAACTAGAAACTAACCGCTACCAAAAATTTCTCCAGGCGGGCGAGGAGGCATTAAACCGAGCCATTAAGGCTGCCCGGCCCGGCCGCCGGGTTAGGGATGTTTCCCGGGCAATTCAAGAGACAATTGAAGGGCAGGGCATTGGCAGCGTCTCTCGCGATTTAACCGGCCATGGAGTAGGCCGCGAACTTCACCAGGAGCCTTTTATTCCCGGCTTCGAAGAGTCCCAAATGGGCCAGTATGTTTTTCAGGCTGGAGAAACAATTGCCATCGAGGTTATTTATAGTGCCGGCCGGCCAGATTTAGTTGTCGCCGATGACGGCTGGACAATTGCTACCCGAGATGGTAAAATAGCAGCGCTTTTTGAGAAAACGGTGGTGGTCGGAAAAACTGGCGGCCAGGTGTTAACCCCTTATTTGTGGAAGGAAACTCATGAAAAAGCAGGAAAATAAAGTCGTTGTTAGCGGCACGGTTGTTAAGGCATTGCCAGATACCACTTTTCGGGTTAAACTAGATAGCGGCAAGGAAATTTTTGCCTATCTGGCCGGAAGAATGAAAGTGCATTACGTCCGGGTAATTCCTGGCGACCGGGTGAAAGTGGAAATTTCGGCCTATGACCTGAGCAAAGGGCGAATTGTTTATCGCGAAAAATAATGAAAGTGCAATCAAGCATTAAAAAGCGATGTCGTGATTGTCGGATTGTCCGCCGGCGGGGGCGGCTTTATGTTATTTGCAAAAATCCCCGCCATAAGCAGAGGCAGGGTTAACGATGCGTTTGGGAGGCATTGAAATTCCCGATAAAGAACGGTTGCTCATCGGCCTGACCCGGATTTATGGGATTGGCCGAACGCGGGCTCAAGAAATCATTAATGCGGCCCACTTGGATGCTACCAAGCGGGTTGCCAAGTTGACCGGTGAAGAAAAAGCAAAAATCTTAGCTGCTTTGGAAAAATATAAAATTGAGGGGGAGTTGCGACAGGAAATTCGGGCCAACATTAACCGCCTTAAGGCGATTAAAGCCTACCGGGGCTTACGCCATCTTGCCGGTTTGCCGGTGCGGGGCCAGCGGACCCGCAGCAACGCCCGGACCCGGAAGGGAAAGCGCAAGACAGTGGGCGCTTTGACGAAAGAAATGTGGGCTAAGTTAGAAGCGCAACAAAAAGCGCGTCAGAAATAGGAGGTAAAATGGCTAAAACAAAAAAAATAAAAACCAAAAAGAAGGTTAAAAAAGAAAAAATTGTTCTTAACGAGGGGCGGATTTATATTAACGCCACTTTTAATAATACTTTGGTGACAATAACCGATTTGGGAGGCAAAACGGTGGCCTGGGTTTCGTCGGGAAGTCTAGGTTTTAAGGGAACGCGCAAGTCGACTCCTTATGCAGCGATTACCACCGTTACCCAGGGCTTGGAAAAAGCTACCCAGCTGGGTCTAAAAAAGGCTCGGGTTTATATCAAGGGCCCGGGGCCGGGTCGGGAAGCAGCGTTAAAAGTTTTGCGGGCTAAGCGGGATTTGGATATCCTTTCTATTTCCGATGTCACCCCCATTCCCCACA
>JALWDZ010000008.1:19762-45802 GCA_027039485.1 Candidatus Shapirobacteria bacterium | reverse complement strand
CTAGGTTAGAAAGGCAAAAAACAAGAGGCTATTAACCAGAGGTTGGTAAAGCAAAACCGTCCAGAGCTGCTTAATCATATTCTGGAGTATACTATAACCGGGCCCGGCGGGCAATTTCCTCCTCAACTTCGGCCCGCGGCCGGCCATATTTCAAAGCGCTCAGCCGCTTGATCATTGCCGCCACCTTCGGCTGGCGCAGCTTGTTCTCGGCGGCAATATCCTTGGTCAGGTCCATCGAAAACGGCGGCACCGGCTCGTTGTTAACAATCGTCTTGATATAAGTATGGAACCGCTCGATGTTCAAGAGGTCCTGCTCACTGAAAACCGGCTGGAATTCGCGGGCTAAATAATTGGCATCGGAAACGCCGACCCGGAAGGAAATAATCGTCCCGACATTGCCAAAAACGGCGTTTTTGACCTCATCTTCCATCTGGGAAATAAACTGGTTGGCGACAGTCAAATTAAGGCGATACTTGCGGGCTTCCGACAAAATTTGGGCAAAGTCGGGAGTGGCAAAGTTTTGGAACTCGTCAACATAAAGGTAAAAATCGCGCCGCTTTTCTTCGGGGGTGTCCTGGCGGCTCATGGCAGCCATCAAAATGCGGGGAATCAAAATCAAGCCCAAAAATGACGAATTTTCCTCGCCAATCTTCCCCTTGGCCAGGTTGATGATTAAAATTTTCCCCTCGTCCATCACCTTACGGAAATCAAACGATGACTTAGACTGGCCAATAATGTTGCGCATCATCTTGTTAGTCACAAAGCGGCCAAACTTGGAAACGATGTAGTCCAAAACCTCCGACTTGTGGAAATCGCTGGTGTGGGCAATTTGGTCGGTCCAATAGCGGCGGACCATCGGGTCGGTCACTTTCGGCAAAAGCTCGCGGACAAAGCTGGGATCGGTCAAGACGCGGACAACCTCGACAAAGGTCGCCCCCGGCTCGCTCATTACTGTCAGCATGGCGTTGCGGATGGCGTGCTCAAAGCGGGGGCCGACAATGCCGGTCTTGTAGGGATCAAAAAGCTTGTACATCAAGTTGATAACCGCCGTGGCAATAAAATGCTTTTGGTCTTCGGTTTTGGCTTCCAGCAAATTCAACCCCATCGGCCGGTCCAGATTGCTGGGATCAAAATAAATGACATCTTCGGCCCGTTCGGGGGGGATAAATTCCAAAATATTTTCCGCCAAATCGTGGGGGTCGATCAGGCAAACCCCCCGCCCGGCCCGGATATCTTGCAAAAGCAGGTCTTTCAGCAACTCGGTTTTCCCGGTGCCGGTTTTACCAACAATATAAATGTGGCGGCGGCGGTCGGTCTGCTTCATATAAATCGGCTTGACCACCCCCCGGTAAACATTGCGCCCCAGGTAAAGGCCACTGGTGGGAATATTGTTGGGGGCCGGCGCCCGCTTGGCCCGGAGCCAATAGATGCCCGGCGTCTCCACCATTTTGTTGGGCAAATGGAAAATCCCGGCCAGCTCTTCGCTATTGAGGATTGTCTTCCGGTTGTGCCAGCCCCAAAAAATTGGCTGGTAGCGGTAGATAAAGTCAATCATAAACCAGTGCCGGAAGCGGATCTTGTGGCTCCGGAAACCGTTCCAGGGGGAATCAAATTGGGCAAAGGCGCTGCGGAGGTTGGTCAGGTGCGACTTGGCCTCCGCCTTGGTCGGAGCAATCGTCAAGAGGCGGATGGTTGTCTCAAAGCCGGGGCGGCTAATTTTGTTTTCCACCGCCTCCAACATTTGCGGGCTGACCTTGAAAGCGGCCTTTTCGGGATTGGCTTCGGCTTTTTTGACCCGGGAAATGAAAGCCCGGCCAATTTTCTGCCAGCCGGAATCGGCCGGGGCAATGAGCACCTGAACGGCGGCCACCTCGCCGTCTTTGAGTTTGGCCATGGCTGAAGTAATGGCCGCCAGAGGGTCAACGCTTAACTCGCGGAAAACTTTCAAAGGTTTATAGCTCTCGCGGCGCAATTCCAACCAGGCGTAGGCTACCTGGCCCTTCTCGGGAAAAAGTTCGTATTCTTCCAGTTCTTCCAATTCGGCGCCGGGATAGGCGGAATAAATTTGCCGGGAGATTAGGTCCCGATGGCGGCGCTGGCAAAAGATGTAAAAGCGAATGTCATCGGGGCGGCCGACAATTTCAAAACTCACCGCCGGCTGGTGGTGGAGAAATTTGAACCGGCCGCCGCGGTAGAGGGAATGAAGGGCGGCAAAAACTTGCTCCATAGCGTCAATTTTGATTTCGTTGTCCCGGGGGACGCGGGCCAAGAGGACAACCGAATCCAGCGACTCCCGCTCCCGCCCCCGCCAACGGTACCAGAGGACCAAAAGGAAGGCTACCAAGGCCAGGAGGCCGCCGACCAGCAAAAGGAGGCCGCTCCAGAAAAGGAACTGGCTCAACCAATGCCACAACCAGGCTTCACCTAAGCTTATAAAGTCCATCAGATCGGTGTTTCGCCCGCCCCCGCCCGGCGGAGGCGAATTTTAATAATCCGCTTCACCTGCTCGCCAAGCCAGCGGGCAGCCTGGCTAACATGGTGGTGCAAAAGGTTGTGGACCCGGCGGGGCGAAAAAGCGGCCAGGGAAACCTGCTTTGGCCCGCTGGCGACCGGGATCACCCCCGGCAAGGGGCCAGCCCCGCTCTTGCGAGCAAGGGCGGGGGCCGGTTGGGATTGTTCTTCGCCACCATTCTCCGGCTCCGTCTCCACTTTCTCTAAAAAAGTTTTGATCTCTTCGGGAATTGGCGCTCCTTCTTCAACCGGCTTGATCCCTAGCTCTGCCAGCCGCTCTTCTTCCGACTTTTCCCGTTCCTTTTCCATGCTTTCAGTATACAATAAAAAATCTTATTGGAGCTAGGAACAGGAACTAGGGAAAATAAATCCTAAATCCTAATGACCCAAATTCTAAACAATTACCAAATTACCAAATAACCAAATGACCAAAACATTTAGATATTCAGAGCTCAGAACTTAGAGCTCAGTAAGAAGAAGATTAAATTCAGAATATCAGGAAATCGGGGAATCAGGGAAAGATAATCAGAGATCAGAAGAACAGGGAAAGTTAACCTGATACTCTGATACCCTAACCAAATTCCAAATTCCGAGTTCTGAGCTCTGAGCTCCAAGCTCTGAATTCCGAGTTCTGAGTTCCAAGTTCTAAGTTCTAAGCTCCAAGTTCCAAGTTCCCGTTGTTTGTTGTTTGTTGTTAGTTGGTAGTTGTTTAGCAGCAGTTGTTATAATAGCTCATGAGCAAGATTACTGTTTTCGGCTTTGCCGACGCCCAGCCTCAAGACCAAGAGTACCAGCAAGCCTATACAACTTGCCGCCTTTTGGCCCAAAAAGGCTTTACTATTGTCGATGGCGGCGGCCCGGGTATCATGCGCGCCGCTTCCGAAGGGGCCAAGGCTGGCGGCGGCAAAACTATCGGGGTAACTCTTCACCCGAAAGATATGCCCTTCTTTGAGGGGCGTGACCCCCAAAACCCCCTTGACCAGGTCATTGTTACCCATAGCTATCTCGCCCGAACGCTCAAGCTTTTAGAATTAGGCGATGCCTATCTCGTTTTCAACGGCGGCACCGGCACCGTTTCCGAATTTGGCATGGCCTGGGGGTTGGCCCGGCTCCACTTTGGCCACCACCGCCCCTTAATCCTTTTCGGCCAATGGTGGCAAAACATCATGGATACTTTTATCAAAAATATGCATATTCGCCCCGAAGCGCGCCAAGTTTACCGGGTGGTGGCTACTCCCGAAGAAGCCGTTGCCGCGGTTACTGCCCTTCTCAAGGGAAAAACCCGGCGTTGATGGTAAACCGCCCCCTGGGGGTGGAGGAAACTCTGTAAAAGGGCCACCCGGCTGACTTCCAGTTCCAGCTGCGGGCCGGTTTCTTTTTCTAGCAATTGGCCAAGCTGGCCTGCCGGCGGCCGGTTCCAACGGGCTAAAGTAATATGGGGCACAAAATTGGGCTCGGGCCGCACCCACGGCCGCAATTGGGCTAACAAGCTTTGGTGGAGCCGGGTTAATTCCTCGGCCCCTTCTTGGATGCCCAGCCAAAGCAGCTGGGGGTTTTCTTCGCCAGGAAACACCCCCAACCCGCCGGTTCGGAGGCGGAACGAAGCTTGCTCTGCCAAAGCCCGGCGGACGCCTTCTTCAATTCGCCCCCGGTCGCGGCGCAAAGTCCAACCCAAAAACAGGAGCGTCAGATGGAAGCTGGCCGGCGGCAACCAACGGCCGGTCAAATGGTAGCGCCGCTGGCAAAGCCGGCCAAAACGCCGCAGCTCCCGCCGCCACTGGCGGGGAAAACGGATGGCGACAAAAAGACGATCTTTGGGCAACTTTGCCTGATGATGGCGCCTACTCATAACGCAAGGCCTCAATGGGGGAAAGTTTTGCCGCCCGCCGGGCCGGCACGACCCCAAAAATAATCCCGATCACGGTCGAAATGAAAAAAGCCAGCAAAACCGACCACCAGCTTACCTGGGCCGGAAAAAACCGGTCCAAAAGGGCCGCCCCCAGGAAGCCCAAAATAACGCCTAAAATGCCACCGCTCAAAGAAAGGACAACTGCTTCCAACAAAAATTGGTTTTGGATATCGGTGGCCGTCGCCCCGACAGCCTTGCGGAGGCCAATTTCCCGGACCCGTTCGCTGACGGAAACAAACATGATATTCATAATGCCAATCCCGCCGACAAGAAGGGAAATGGCGGCAATCCCGGCCAAGGCCATCGTCAAAACGCCAAGAATGCTGTTGATGGTGGCTAAAATTTCCGCCTGGTCGGTAACCGAAAAATCTTCGGGGTGGTAGCGGTGGCCCAAAAGGAGGTTAATTTCCCGTTTGGCCAGACCAATTTTGCCGGCCACCGCCTGGACAACCAGAAAAGGAAATTTGTTGTCGCTGGTCATCCGAAAGACATTTTTGTAAGGCAAATAAACCCGGCTATCGAGCCCGCTGCCCATCATCTGCAGGCCACCCTGGGGCCGCAAAACCCCCAAAACCCGGTACTTGCTGCCATTGATAACCACCCGCTCCCCCAGCGGCGACCGGGGGCCAAAAAGGTCTTTAGCCACCTGGGAGCCAAGGACCACCACCCGAGCGCCGCCAATTTCCTCCTGGTGGCTAAAAAAACGGCCGGTTTGCAACTTGAGGTTGCGCACCGAAAACATTTCTGCCGTCGTCCCAATCAGGCTGGCCTGGCTTTCCCGGTTGGCAAAGCTGACCGGCGCGGTTTGGAAAACTACCGGGGCAATAGCTGCGACGGCCGGCAAATGGCCAATTTGCTGAACATCCTGCCAGGTAAACCGGGCCCCACTCAGAGCCGCCAGCTCACCATGGGGTTGGTAGCGCCCTTTGCGAATCATCTGGCCAGGCATCACATAAAGCAAATTGCTGCCTAAAGTTTCAAACTGCTGGCGGATGTAAACCTTGAGCCCGCTGCCAATTGCCAAAAGGAGGATAACGCTGCTGACGCCGATAATAATTCCCAGCATCGTCAAAAAAGCCCGGGTTTTGTTGCGCCGCAATTGTTGGAAGGCCAACTTGACTAAGGCCCAAAATTTGCTGCCCGTCTTCATTCTTTTTTAACCACCCGGCCATCTTTTAACCAGAGGCGGTGTTCCGCCCGCCGGGCCAGTTGCGGATTATGGGTGACCAAAATAACCGTTTTGCCAAATTCCCGGTTGAGGCGCTCGAGGTGGTCCATGACCTCAGCGCCGGAACGAGAATCAAGATTGCCGGTCGGCTCGTCGGCCAAAATAATCCGCGGGTCGCAAATCAAAGCCCGAATCAAAGCCACCCGCTGCTGTTCTCCGCCAGAAAGTTGGTTGGGAAAATGGCGGCGGCGCGGCCAAAGGCCAAAATAATGGAAAAGCTCCCGGGCCCGCTTTTCGGCCTGGCGGCGGCCAAAGTGGGGATTGTACCAAACCGGCAAGAGGGCGTTTTCCCAGGCGCTGGTTCGCGGCAAAAGGTTGAACTGTTGGAAGACAAAGCCTAATTTTTGGTTGCGGTAATAAGCCAGCCGTTCCTCGCGGCGATAATTCACCCGCCAGCCGTCAAGATAAATTTTCCCCCGTTGGGGGCGGTCCAAAAGTCCCAAAAGATGGAGCAAAGTTGACTTGCCCGATCCCGAAGCACCAACCACGGCCCAAAATTCTCCCGCCTGGACTAACCAGTTAACATCCTTAACTCCCACTACCAATCGGTCTCCCTGGTGGTAAAAGCGGCTGACTTTTTCCAAAGCCAAAAGCGGCGTTTTTTTCATGGAAGCAGCAAAGTTTCTTGCCCCTGAAGGCCGGACTTAACCTCGACCCATTCGTCAGTTATTAGCCCGGTCACAATGCGCTGGCGATGGCGGTGGCCTTTTTGCCAAACCCAAACATAACTTTGGCCGTCTTTGTTAACCACCGCCAAAAGGGGTACCGCCAAGACATTTTCCCGCCGGGCGACGGTAATTAGCGCCTCGCCGTCCATCCCCAACCGGAAGCGCAAATCCCGGTTATCGGCGGCCAGGGCAATTTTGACCCGGTAGCTGGGGCTGGTGCCGCTGCCAACTGACTGGAAACTAATATCTTTGATTGTTCCCGAAAAACTTTGCCCCGGATAAGCATCCAGGTTAACCTTCGCCTTTTGGCCAACTTTTAGCTTGCCAACTCCGTCTTCGTCAACTTCGGCCCGGAAATAAACTGTCGCCGGGTTGACAATTTCAAATTCGGCCGTAGCCGGAGTAATATTCACACCGGCATAAGGGGCAGCCACTTTGGTGACAATGCCGGCGATGGGGGTAACTAGAGTAGCTTCTTCCAGAGCCAGGTGGGCCAATTCGACATCGGCCACTGCCCGGTCAAGGTCGTATTGGTCATTGGCCAGGGCCCGCTTGGCGGCATCGTTTAGCTCGAACCAGTGCTGCCAATAGCCATAATCGGCGTTGGCCTGTTCAAAATTGTTGCGAGTTTTAAGGTAGCTGGCCATGGCTTTGCGAAAGTCTCGCATTAATGCCCGCTTGTCAAGGCTGGCAATGGCCTGATATTTTTTGACCCGGTCGCCTTCCTTGACTCCCACCCAGGCCAACTTGCCGGAAGTTTTAAAACGGAGGGTGACCTTTTCTTGGGCATCAATATGGCCGGCCAAATTAAGGGTGGCCACCAAATTGCGCCGCTGGGGATGGACAAACTGCCACTTCTGTTGGCGGCTGACGGCCCAATGGCAGCCGGCCAAAAACAAGAGGAGGGCCAAAACAAGCCCCACCAGCCACCACCGCCGGGCTATTCGCCGCACCATTCTCCGCCAATATTTCCTGGACATAGTAGCCTATTATAACAACCACCAACTAACAACTAACAACAAACAACGGGAACTCAGAACTCGGAATTCAGAACTTGGAACTCAGAACTTAGTAAAGAGAAGAAGATTAAATAATGGAGAATATCAGGAAAAATCAGGTAATCAGGGAAAGAGAATCAGAGATCAGAAGAACAGAGAAAGAAAAGAGGAAAAAAGAAAAAGAAAGTTAACCTGATATCCTAGTATTCTGATATCCTTTCCCTTGATATTCTGATATCCTAATACCCTAACCGAGTTCCGAGTTCTGAATTCTGAATTCTAAGTTCTAACAACCTAGTTCCTCCAACCTAGCTCCTAGTTCCTAGTTCCAATCTCAACCACCTTCTCCCAAGAATCGGAGACGGCTGTCGTGGCGGTCCAAATGGTCTGCCCCGGCCAGGGAAATTGGCGCAAATACTCCTGGTGGTCCTCATCCAATTCGGAAAAAATGTCGTCAAGGAGAATCAAGGGCCATTCGCCGTTAACTTCTGCCAAATAAGCCGCCAAGGCTAATTTTAGTCCTAAAACTGCCAGCCGCTGTTGGCCCCGCGAGGCCCAGAAAGCTAAATTGCCTTGGGTGTCGAAGAGGGCAAAATCATCGCGCTGGGGACCAAACCGGGTGTGGCCCAGCTGGCGGTCCTGGGGGCGCTGGGCCTGAAGCTGGGCTAGGCTGATCGCACTGGCCTGGTAATGGAGTTGAAGTTTTGGCAGCCAGTTGGGAGCCTGTTTTTGCCAATAGCGGTTGATGAAAGCAGCCAGCTGGTGGCGCCGTTCCTGAAGAACAGTTGCCTGAACCACCAGCTCCTTTTCCCAAAAAAGAAACTGGCCGGCGGAAGCGTTGTTGAGAAGCAATTGGTTACGCTGGCGGAGAGCCCGCTGGTAACGCGCCAAAGCCCGGTGGTATTGCCAGTCGCTGCCGGCTAAAACGCGGTCGAACAAGCGCCGCCGCCGGGCCGGCGAGCCCTGGATAAAGCGGATATCTTCGGGGCGAAAAATAACCGCCGCCAGATGGTTAAATTGCCGCCGCTTTACCGGCGCCCCGTTGACAAGATACGACTTAACCAATTTCCCCTCCTTTTGCCAAAGAGAAATTCCCAACCGTTGCTGGCCATCCTTGGTCACTGCCTCGGCCTGGATTTGGGCACTATCGGCCCGCCAGTTGATCAGCTGGGGCCAGCTTTTAGCCCGAAAACTTTTCTGCCAGGCCAAAACCCAGATGGCTTCCAAAATGTTAGTTTTGCCGCTGGCGTTGGGACCAACCAGAAGAGTCTTTCGGGGGGCAAACTGAAAGCGCCCTTCCCGCCAAGAGCGAAAATTTTGCAAACTGAGGGTTTTAATGGTCATTTTGGCGGCGCCAAAAAATGCGGTGCCAGTCGCGGTAGTTGGTTAGGCCGTGGACGGTCACTCCGCCTAAAAAAGCAGTTAAGAGGCGGGGGAAGTGCCAATCTAAAAACCAATTAGAAAGCAACAGGCTAGCCGCCCAAAACCAGTGGTGGATGTGGAGGCGCCACTGGCGGATGGAAAAAGCCAGGGAGCGAAAGGGTCGCCGCCGTTCCCCTTCTCGGGATCCCGACGCTAGCCAGGCGCTCAAATAGCCCAGCCCCAAGGCTAAACTAGCTGTCATCGAAGCGGTTAACGCCGCCAGACCGGCGAGCCAAAGCCAACGCTTTTTCTTCATTTACTTGTATAATAACGGCTTTTTTGTTTGCGAAAGTTCCAAACTTAACCGGCGGTGCTCCTTGTCGATTTTCTCGACATAGCAGGTCACCTTCTCGCCTTCTTTAAACTCGACCCCGGCGGGGATCTTGCTGACATGAATCAAACCCTCGATGCCCGGTTCAAAACGGACCAGGGCGCCAAAATTGGTTACTTTGGTCACCGTTCCCTTGAGGGGGGTCTCGTAAGGATATTTCTTTTCGATATTTTCCCAAGGATCGGGAGAAAGCCGCTTAATGGAAAATTGCAGCCGGCCCTCATCTTGGCGCAAAAGAATCACCTCGACCTTATCTCCCGGCTTATAAAGGGCCCGCAAATTTTCAATTTTATCCCAAGAGACTTCAGAAATATGGACTAATCCTTCCAGCTTGAGGTCCTTTTTGGGGTCAACCAAAACGCGGACAAAAAGGCCAAAGGGTTCGACCCGGACAACTTCGGCGCTGAATTTTTGGCCCACTTTCATTTTCGAAATTAGCTTCTGCTCGGCGGCAACAACTTCTGGCTCGCTGACTAAGCGCTCGCTAAGAACCAGGCGGTTTTTTTCGGGATCAACCTCCAAAACCTGAACGCTTACTTTTTTGCCAACCAAATTTTCCGGCCGGTGCTGGTATTTTTTGCCAATTTGCGACCCGGGAATAAAGCCCAAAATGCCAAAAGGGGCGTTAACCACCACTCCGCCGCGGGTAGTTTCCCGCCCAAAAACGGTGATCGGCTCCTTAGAGGCTAATTTTTCTTGGAAAAATTGCCAGGCTCTTTCGGCGGCCGCCTGGCGGAGCGACAAAAGGATTTGCCCCCGTTCGTTTTCCGGCACCCGGACCTGGACCGTTACTTCATCGCCAACCCGCAGTTGGTCAACAAAATCACGGACCAGCTCTAGCTCTTTGCCGGCAACAACTCCTTCGGTTTTGGCCCCGATATCGATGAAAAGGGTGTGGTGTTTCTTTTCGGCAACAACCCCCTTCAAAAATTCGCCTTTTTTGAGCCCCTTCAACTCATATTTTGTTTTCCGGAGCAATTCCTCCATCGAGGAAACTGGTTTGTTTTTGGCCATTCTTCATTTTACTCCTTTCGTTATTTTCTTAGAAAAAATCCCCGGCCACGACCTATTTTCCCCCGACATGGCGTCGGGGTATCGTCGGCGCTGAGGCGTTTGACTGGCGAGTTCGGAATGGAACCCCAGCCCAACTTGCGTTAGGCTAAGGGCAAATCGAGTCGGGCCACCTCGCTCTAGCGACCGGGGAATTTAATCCAAGAATAAAGCGATAATCAACGGCTGGTTCTTTTTCGGTGACTAAGAACAGCTCGGCTAAAATCCTTACGGATCTTACACCTGCTGCCTTTACCCGGTAGTCTCCCGGGGACCTCCCCCTTGCCCGAAGGACAAGGTTTGATTCCTAATCTTGGGAACGGCTTCCCGCTTTAGATGCTTTCAGCGGTTATCCGTTGGGAACATAGCTACCCAGCGGTGCCCTTGGCAGGACAACTGGTACACCAGAGGTTCCCCCAACCAGGTCCTCTCGTACTGTGGTCGGATTCCCTCAGGAATCGGCGGTTACTGCGGATAGGGACCGAACTGTCTCACGACGTTCTGAACCCAGCTAACGCGGCGCTTTAATGGGCGAACAGACCAACCCTTCCCGGCTTCTTCACCAGGAGGATGCGCCAAGCCGACATCGAGGTCGCGATCCAGGCCGTCTATGTGGACTATCGGGCCTGACCACGCTGTTATCCCCGGGGTAGCTTTTATCCGATAAGCCCCGTCTCTTACCACCAGAAACGGGGGATCACTAGGACCTGCTTTCGCATCTCCCCGCTCTTTCTTGCGAAAGGGCGGGGCCAACTCCCTCTGTTTTGGAAGAACCGGCTGGCACTTCCGCCACAAAGTTCGTTGGGCTCGACTTGTAAGTCTCGCAGTTAAGCCAGCTTCTGCCCTTGCACTAACAGTCCGGTTTCCTTTCGGACCTAGCTGACCTTTGTGCGCCTGCGTTACCTTTTAGCAGGCAACTGCCCCAGTTAAACTGGCCACCAAGCACTGTCCCTGCCAACGTTTCCAGTTGGCGTAGGTCAGGTTCAGGAGTGGTAAAGGGTGGTATTCCACTGATGCCTCGCCCGCAGGGCAAGAAATTCCAAAGGAATTAAATCCTAAATGATTAAATCCTAAATCCTAATGACCCAAATCCTAAACAAATCCAAAATCCAAATTACCAAATGACCAAAACACTTAAACTATGTCATTCTGAGCGTTAGCGAAGAATCTAGCGTTAGCGCATTAATCCCCCTTGATTAACTCTCATGCGCTCGCTAGTCGCTCGCTAGATCTTTACCCCTACCGAAGGTGGATTTATTCCACCGAAGGGGGGCTTCGTCGCTTCGCTCCTCAGGATGACGAGAAAGGAATGTTTTGGTCATTTGAATTTTGAAAATTTGATATTGTTTAGGATTTAGGATTTTGGTAATTAGGATTTTCCTCTGGTAATTCCTTGTCCTACGGACAAGGCTCCCACCTATTCTCGACAATTACCAAACCATCCCCAATGCCAAGTTCCAGTAAAGCTCCACGGGGTCTTTTTGTCCCGCAGTAACTAACCGGCATCTTCACCGGTATTTCAATTTCGCCGGGTAGAGGGTCGAAGACAGTTGCTCGGTCGTTAAGTCTTTCATACCGGCCAGAACTTACCTGGCAATGGACTTCGCTACCTTTGGACAGTTAGGGTTACTGCCGTCGTTCACCGGGGCTTCAGTTCACACCCCTCGCGCACAGCGCGAGAAAATCCTAATCTCTAAATCCGAAATCCTAAACAATGTTCAAAATTCAAATGACCAAATGACCAAAACTGTTTTGAATTTTGGATTTTGAAAATTTGGATTTGTTTAGGAATTAGGATTTTGGATTTAGGGTTTCCTCGTGCTATGCACGAGGAGCGCTCCCCTTAACCTTCCGGCACTGGACAGACCTCAGCCCCTATACTTCCCCTTGCGGGTTTGCAGAGACCTGTGTTTTTGGTAAACAGTCGCCAAGCAATCTTTCGCTGCGTCCCGCCCTTTCTTGCGAAAGGGCGGGAAGGGCATCTCCCGAAGTTACGCCCAGCTGATTTGCCTAGTTCCTTGACCCTCTTTTACCCGATGGCCTTGGTCTACTCGACCTGCCCACCAGTGTTGGTTTGCGGTACGGATTCTCTTGCTTCTCGGAGCGAAGCTTTTCTCGGTGCCCTAACGCTATCCTCTCCCCCAAAAGGAGTAACCTCCAGGCTCGCTTGTGTCGCCCGCGAACGGACAACGCGAGCTGACGGATTTGCCAATCAGCTCTCGCTTGCCAGAAGGACGCTCCAATTCCACTGGAACGCAGGATATATCAGAGCACGTCCCTCCCCTCCTGATAACGAAACAAGAGAAGGAACGGAATATTAACCGTTTCTTCCATCGGCTACCCCCGCCCTTTCTGGACCTTATCGCAAACTAAAAACCAGCCTCTTTTTAAGATGTGCCAAACTGTTGCCATAATTTTTCAGGCGCCTTTCTCTTTTATAAGCATCAGCTTTATCTTTATAAGCTTCGTAATAAATCAATTGCCATGGCTGCCCGCTTTTGGTAAAGCAACCAGAACACCGATTATGCTCTTGCAATCTCCTTTTTAAATCAGAAGTGACGCCGATGTATAATCCGCCTGTCTTCAAGCTTTTAAGAAGATAAACGTAATACATCACTTTTATGATACCAAGATAAGATACAGAAAGGGCGGGGCTTGCCTTAGGCCCGCCTAACCCTCAGACGAACAACGTGGCTGAGGAAACCTTGGGCATTCGGCCTTCCGGATTCTCACCGGAATCACGCTACTCATGCCGGCATTCTCACTCCCGCCTGCTCCAGCCCGACTCACATCGGACCTTCACCGCCAGCGGGACGCTCCCCTACCCCACAGCCCTTTCTCGCGAAAGAGCTGGGCTTCAGCTTCGGCAATTGGCTTGAGCCTCGTTAAATTTTCGGCGCATCGCACCCAAGTCGAATGGTGAGCTGTTACGCTTTCTTTAAAGGATGGCTGCCTCTAAGCCAACCTCCCATCTGTCTAAGGTGCCACACTGCCTTTCCCACTTAGCCAATATTTAGAGGCCTTAGCTGGAAGTCTGGGCTGTTTCCCTCTCGCCTAACCAGCTTAGCCCGGCTAGGCTGACTGCCCGCGGCGTTTTCTCTGTATTCGGAGTTTGGTTGGATAATGGAGGTTGCCCCCCAATATCCATCCAGTAGCTCTACCCCAGAGAAACCCAACGCGGACGCTATACCTAAATATATTTCGGGGAGAACCAGCTATCTCCGGGTTCGGTTGGCATATTACCCCTAACCACAGGTCATCCGATGGGTTTGCAGCCCCAACCGGTGCGGGCCTCCCTCCGACGTTAGTCGGAGTTCACCCTGCCCATGGTTAGCTCACCCGGTTTCGGGTCTTCCGCCAACTGCTCCTCCCAACTAACGCTGGGAGACACGCCTTATTCAGACTCGGTTTCCCTGCGCCTTCGTCCGCTAGCATGAACTTAGACTTGCAGTTAGCGAAAACTCGCCGGCTCATTCTTCAATAGGCACGACATCGCCCAGCCCTTTGCAAGCAAAGAGCTGGGCTCTGTCTGTTTGTTAGCAAACGGTTTCAGTAACTATTTCACTCCCCTCCCGGGGTACTTTTCACCTTTCCCTCACGGTACTAGTTCACTATCGGTCGACAAGGGTATTTAGCCTTTCCTGGTGGCCCAGGAAGATTCCCACGGAGTGCTTTCTCCATGGTACTTAGGAACTCCGCACCGGAATAATCAGCTTTCGAATACGGGGCTTTCACCCTCTTTGGCTGTCCATTCCAGAACATTCTCCTAGCTTTTCTTCCGGGGAGAAGCAGAGCCCTACAACCCCCCGCCCTTTCTAGGAAAGGGCGGGGTTTAGGCTGTTCCCCTTTCGCTCACCGCTACTTAGGGAATCACGTTTGTTTTCTTTTCCTCTGGGTACTGAGATGTTTCAGTTCCCCAGGTTACCCCCACGTGCTGCGCACGAAACTCCAAATCCTAAATTCCAAATCCCAAACAAATCCAAAATTCAAATGACCAAATGACCAAAACAAGAGATATTTTGGATTTTGAAATTGGTCATTTGGCATTGCCCCGACGTCCGCCGGCTGGCGGAATCGGGGCAGGTTTGGTTATTGGTGCTTAGAATTTGGTAATTCCGTGTGCAACACGCGGTACGCCGTGTTGCCACGGCGTGGGTTCCCCCATTCGGAAACCGCCGGATCAAAGGTTGTTGGCACCTCCCCGACGCGTATCGCCGCCAACTGCGTCCTTCATCGGCCCTTGCCGCCTAGGCATCCACCGTTTGCCTCAGTAAAAGAACAAAGCCGAAGATTATCGCTTTGTTCTTGGACTAAATTCTCCCTGGTTGTCAAAGTGCTCAGTGGAGCTGGGCGGATTTGAACCGCCGACCTTCCCGTTGCAAACGGGGTGCTCTGGCCAGCTGAGCTACAGCCCCTCCCGGCACAAAAAAACCGGGGTTTTGCCCCGGCTAATGACTTGCTGCAGATTTTGCCTAAGAATGCGCGTTTTTGTTTATTATTTTTTGTGTCATAAGTCGGGACAAAACAAACTGTATTGTTAGTATACCCAGCCTCCCCGCCCCTGTCAACCCCTGCCCCGACTCCGCCGGCTGGCGGAGTCGGGGCAATACCAAAATCCTAAATCCTAAACTCTAAACAATGCTCAAATGACCAAATATTCAAATGTTCAAAACATCTTTATCGTTTTTTCTTTTGTTTTGGTCATTTGATCATTAGGTAATTTGGTTATTGTTTAGGATTTGGGTCATTAGGATTTAGGATTTATTTAACCTAGTTCCTAGTTCCATTTTTCACTTTCTAAGTTCCAAGTTCTGAGCTCCGAGTTCTGAGTTCTAAGCTCCAATTTCCAATGTAGTAGAATATCCTATGACCATCTTAGCTTTTTTAGTTGCCTTGACAATCATTATTACCGCCCATGAGCTGGGGCACTTCTTGGCCGCTAAAAAAAGCGGCATCTTGGTGGAAGAATTCAACATCGGCTTCCCGCCGCGGCTCTGGAAGCGGCGCATTGGCGAAACTCTTTATAGCTTCAATCTCATCCCCATCGGCGGCTATGTCAAACTTTTTGGCGAAAATGACGGCAATATCAAGGCTGCCCCCCATCTTCGCCAACGGGCTTTTTTCTGGCAACCCTGGCCCAAAAAGCTCCTGGTGGTTACCGCCGGTGTAATTATGAATTTTCTCCTCGGGGTCCTTATCTTCGCCAGCCTTTATAGCTATCTTGGCGTGCCCAAGAAAGTTCCCTGGGTAGAAATTACCGCTGTAGCTCCCCAATCGCCAGCCGCCCAAGCCGGCCTCAAGCCCGGCGACCGCATTGTTGCCTTAAACAACCAGCGGCTTAAAACCCCGGCCGAACTAATTGCCGCCAGCAAAAAGCACCGCGGCCAGCTGGTAACTCTTTGGGTCGAAGACCGGCAAAGCGCTAAAATTTGCCCCCAACAGCCAGCCAAGCATTGCCGCCCAGTCAAAGTCCTTGTCCGAACTCAACCGCCGGCTGGCCAGGGGGCCATCGGCATTGTTATCAGCAACCAGACCATTGCCCACCCGCCCCTCTGGCAACGGCCCATTTTGGGCACCATTGCCGGCTTGCGGGAATCTATTTTTTGGGGGCGGGAAATTCTGGCCGGCTTGATTTCCTTGGGCCAGCAAGTAGCCCAAAAGCATTCCCTGCAAAATGTGGCCGGGCCGGTGGGAGTTTACCGCCTAAGCCAAAAAATCCAGGCCCAAGCCGGATGGCTCGCCTGGCTCCACTTCTTCGGCATCCTTTCTATCAATCTAGCCATCATCAATATTCTGCCACTGCCGGCCCTAGACGGCGGCCAGCTAGTGTTAGTTCTCGGCGAAGCAATTAGCCGCCGGCGGCTTAATCCCCGCTGGGTGGCTTTTGTTAATCAAATCGGCCTTTTCCTCCTCCTTCTCTTTTTGTTATTTTTAACTTGGCAAGACTTACATTTATAATAAGCTGATGCTAACCATAAAAATTGGCGGCCAGGCAGGTTGGGGAGTAAAAACCTTCGGCCATTGGCTCTTGGCTGGCGGCCAGGCAGAAGGCAATTTTGGCTTTCTTTATCCGGAATACCCCTCGCTTATCCGCGGCGGCCATAATACGGCGGCCGTGACCCTGGATAGCCAACCAGTAACCGCTAGTTGGCGGACGGTAGATATTTTAGTCGCCCTCGACGAAGTAACTTTGGAAAAAGACCGGGCTGATTTGGCGCCAGGCGGTTGGGTTTTGGGCTGGGAGGGTATGAAGACAAAACGAGCCTGGCTGCTGCCATCTTCCTGGCGGAAAGAAATCCCGGCTTCAGATTGGAAATTCCTTTTCTTTGGAGCTTTGGGAGCTTTGTTGGCATGGCCGTTAGCGGTGGTGGTTAAGGCAACCGAGGCCAAAAGCCCGGCAACTAAGTGGCTGCGCCGAGGGTACCGCTGGGGGCAGGCCCAAAAGAAGAAGCTGCCTTTGCCGCCAGGAAAAGGGAAGAATATCATCCGGAGCGGGAATCAAGCCATTGCTGCTGGGGCAATCCAGGCTGGTTGCGGCTACGCGGCAATTTATCCAATGACCCCGGTAACGCCAATTTTGCACTTTCTTTTAGCCGAGCAGAAAAAAACCAAAATGGTTATCTTTCAGCCTGAGGATGAAATTGCCGGGATTAATGCTGCTTTGGGGGCTAGCTATGCCGGCCGGCGGGCGATGGTGGCCACTTCGGGCGGCGGCTTTGCTTTGATGACTGAAGCTTTCGGCATGGCCGGAATGAGCGAAACGCCCTTAGTTGTTGTCGAAGGCCAGCGGACCGGCCCGGCAACCGGGATGCCCACCTGGACCGAGCAAGGCGATTTGCAATTTGTGGTTCACGCGGCCCCGAGCGAATTCCCGCACATTGTCTTGGCGCCAGGCGATATTGCCCGGGCTGGGCAGCTAACCCCACGCGCCTTTTGGTTGGCCGAAAAATATCAGCTGCCGGTGATCCTTTTGGCGGATAAGTTTCTCTTGGAAAGTTGGGCTCTGCTGCCCCGTTGGAGCTGGCCCCGGTTAACTTGGCCAAAAATAATTATCAAAAATGGCCATTACCGGCGTTATCGGCTGACAAAAACAGGCATCTCGCTGCGGGCCATTCCCGGGCAAACTTTGATGGTGGCCAATTCTTATGAGCACAACGAGCAAGGGTTGACCAGCGAAGAGGCCCAAGATCGGGAAAAGCAAATGGCCAAAAGATTGGGGAAATTAGCCGGCTGGCAGCTAGCTGATGGTGTCCAATATTTTGGCCCCCGCCGAGCAGAAACGGTTTTTGTCAGCTGGGGAAGCACCAAGATGCCGCTTTTGGCCGCCTTGCCCCATTTGCCGGGAATAGGCTTGGTCCATTTCGAGCAAGTGTTTCCTTTGCCGCCCAAGGGGCAAAAACTGCTGGCGGGGCGCCGGCTGTGGCTGGTAGAAAACAATCTCCAGGGGCAATTTGGCCAGCTTCTTCAACAAGAATGGGGAGTCCGCTTTGCCCAAAAATTGCTCAAAAACAATGGCCGGCCTTTCTTTCCCGAAGAGATTATTAGTTTTGCCCGCAAGTATGGCTAAAAAAACCGATTTTCTCTGGCCTCGCTCACCAACCTGGTGCCCCGGCTGCGGCAATTTTCTCACCTGGCAAACCTTGGCCCAGACCCTAGCCGATTTGGGTCTTGAGCCGGCAGCAACGGTAGTTGCCTACGATATTGGCTGCAGCGGCAATATGGGCAACTTCTTGCGAACATCGGCTTTTTTGGGCCTTCACGGGCGGGCTATTCCTTTGGCGGTCGGCATTAAGCAGGCCCGACCCGACCTAACAGTTTTAGCTATTGGCGGCGATGGCGGCTTTCTTGCCGAAGGGACGAATCATTTGCTCCACGCCGCCCGGCGTAATGATGATATTACCGTTCTTTTGGTCAACAACCATCTTTTTAGTTTAACGACCGGTCAGGCAACGCCGACAACGCCCAAAAATTTGCCCAACAAGACAGGCCAGCTTTTCCGCCGAGCCCGGATTCTGAACCCCTTAGCGCTGGCTCTAGAAGCCGGCGCCACCTTTGCCGCCCGGGCTTTTGTTGGCCAAAATAATTATGGCGATATTCTGGCGGCAGCCATTACCCACCGTGGCTTTTCTTTGGTGGAAATCCTTTCCCCCTGCGTCACTTTTGACCCGGTTTACACTTTTGCCTGGTACCGCCAGCACACCCGGCCTTTAGCCAAACCGCTAACTAACCGCCACCAGGCCTTGCTAAAAGCAGAAAAACAAGCTCCCCTCTGGACAGGCATTTTTTATCAGGAATAGCGGGCCACGGCCGGGGGAAGAAAAGGAGCAAGAAAGTCGCCGGCATCGCCGCCAGCAAAACAAGGGGCAATTTTCTGGCGGATTAGTTTTTGGCATCCCCGCCGCGAGGATTCGTCCAGAACGTAAAGATTTTTGTCAAGTTGCCAATAAAGGCGAGCGCCAACGATTGTCAGCTCGATTCCCTGCTCTTTGGCTACCTGCAATACCCATTCAGCTCCTGGCTGGGCCAAAAAAGGGGCTGCTATTGTCATAGCGGCCGGCAATTTGCCTTGCTCGGCTAAAAGCTGGAGCAAGGCCACCATGGTCAGGCCGGAAGCTAAAAAGATTTCGTCGACCTCTAAGTAGCCGCCGGGCTTGATTTTGGCAAGGGTCCCCCAGGGGTCGCGGATGCCAACGGCAAAACTGCCATCACGCCACGGCAAGCGCTTCATATCAAGAAACAGGATCTTTTCTTCGGGGTGAAGAATTTTGGCCGCTACCGCCCCGGCTCGAACGATGCCCAATACCTGGCCACTGGCAGCGGGAATTCTAAGGCTTATTCGTTCCAGAACTTGTCTAACCAGATTAAAATGCACCCTTTGAACCTCCTCATTTTCAACTGCTTCCGGCTGGTTAGCCAGTTCGGTAAGCCTGTCCATAAATTCGCCAATGGCTGGATCAAGCCACTCGCCAATCCAAATGCCAGCAGGATGGCTCCCTTTGTCCGCTGTCCAGCGCTGGTCTAGCGGGGTTTGGTATTCGCGCAAAGAGAACGGTGGCGAGGGAAAAGAATCGATGAGATAATCAAATTCCAAAGGCCCGCGATAATGTTCGGCAAGACTACCGGGGGAGATTATAATAGGCGAATAATCTCTTTCTTTGCTCATAATTACCCGTTGGGCAGGGTAAATGTTACTGGCAAAAGTTACCATTCCGGCTGACAGTTGTCAAGATGTCCACAGCCCTAAGGTATGCTAAACTATCGGTATGAAAAAATATCAGCTTGATCCGAAAAAAATGCCCCAACACATTGCCATCATCATGGACGGTAACCGCCGCTGGGCTCGCCAGCGGGGCCTGTCTCCCACCGAAGGCCACCGGGCCGGGGCCGAAAATCTGGAAAAAATTGTCAACCATTGCCAGGAATTGGGCGTTAAACACCTAACCGTTTATGCCCTCTCGACCGAAAACTGGCGCCGCCGGGCTAAAAGCGAAGTCCGGGGAATTTTTAACATTCTCGTGGAGGCTGTCCGGCGCAAGAAAAAAGAATACCAACAGCAAGGCGTCCGGGTCTTTATTCTGGGCAACATCCACGCCTTCCCGCGGCGGGTCCGCCAAGCCTTAGAGCAAATTCTCAACGTCGTCAAAAAGCACGAGCGGCTGAAATTTAACATTGCCCTCAATTATGGCGGCCGGGCCGAAATCATCCAGGCCATTAAACGCATCATCGCCGACGGCATTCCCCCGGAAAAAGTCAACGAGGAGCTGGTCTCCCGCTACCTTTACACCAACGGCCAGCCCGATCCCGACCTCATCATCCGCACCGGCGGCGAGATCCGCCTTTCCAATTTCCTCCTCTGGCAGCTCTCCTACTCCGAGCTCTATTTCACCAAAACCCTCTGGCCTGATTTTTCCCCCCGGGAACTGGACAAAGCCATTTGGGAATACCAACAGCGGGAACGGAGGCTGGGGAAATGATCAAGGCTGGCAGTATTAGCCGAGGGATGTTTTTGCGCTTCCAGGGCGACCTGGTTTTGGTGGTCGATAAGGAATTTTTCAATCCCGGCAAAGGAGCCGCGGTAGTCCGCCTGAAATTAAAAAACTTGCAAACCGGCCGGGTCCGGCGCCAGGTTTTAAAAACCGATGAGATGGTTGAGTCGGTAGAAGTTGAGCACCGCCGCCTCCAGTACCTTTACCGCCAGGGCAAAAATTTTGTCTTTATGGATCCGCAAACTTATGAGCAAATTGAAGTTGCCAGCGAACTTTTGGCCGATTTAAAGGGGCTTTTGAAAGAGGGGGAAAGCTACCTTGTTTCCTTTTACCAGCAAAAGCCGTTGGCGGTCGAGCCGCCCAAAAAAATGGTTCTCGAGGTAACCAAAACCCAGGAGGCAGTCAAGGGCGACACCGTTTCAGCCGCCACCAAAGAGGCAATTCTAGAAACCGGCCTTTCTGTCCGGGTGCCCCTTTTTATCAAGCAGGGCGAAAAAATTATTATCAACTGCCAGCGGCGGGAATACGTCAGCCGGGCTAGTAGCGGATAAGGTTGAAAAGGCGGGAAGTCAGGTGAATCGCCCCCGGCGCCCGGAGATTAAAGATTTGCTTAAAGTCATCACCGCTAAAGGTTAGGGAGCCGCGGTTGGTTTGGAAGACAATTTCTTGGGTGTAGCCGCCGCTGCTGTAATGGACACTAACGTTGCTGACGCTAGTAATGTGCCCCCCATATTTGTCGGCTTCTTGGCGGAGGCGGCTCGGGGACCAAGTGCCGGGAATAGAGCCCCAACAGCTGTCGGGTTGGGAAAGATGGCTAATCGCCCCCCGGTCGTGTTGATAAACAATGAGGGCGTTGAGAATGTCGGCCATTTCTTCTTGATTAAGCCAGGGGTGGGAACGACCGCAGCTTTTGCCGCTCCGGTTTTTGTACCAAGCTTTGTAAAACCAGGGCGAGGCGGCAATATTTTCGTAAGCGTCTTGGGGCCAGCAGCTTTGGTTACCGCAGGTCGTATCCCAAAGTTGGGGGGTGACATGGCCGGCGACGCTTTCCCGGTAGCTATAAATAGCTCCGCCGGCGGTAGAAGCATACCAGCTGGAAATAATTTCCTGGGTTTGGTTGCTGACTAGGATTTGCCCCCGGGTTTCCTGGACCGCCCGGCGCCAGACATCGGGGGGGTGGCTAGCTTTAGAGCGGGAATAAACTTGGCAGCTTTCGCTGGTGCAAATGGCTTTTTTAACCGTCGGCGAATTGCGCCGCCAGCCAGTGTAAGCCAAGGCATAGGTGCGGGCGGCGACAGCCTGGGCTTTGAGGGCGGCATAACCGCCTTTGTTTCCCCAATCTGAAGGCATTTCGGCAATGCCCAAAAGGTAATTATCTTCAAAAGGAAGGCTGCCAATGGTAGTGGCAATTGTGGCCGGCGAATTAATGGTTTCCAAACGGACATTGCCGTAGTAGGCGCGAAGGATTTGCTGGTAATCCTGGCCTTTTTTAGCCCGGCCATAAGCCCCGTATTGGCTCATCCCCTTGCGGTGGGGGGCGCCAAAAGAAAAGGCGGCAAAAGCGGGCCGGAAACCGGGGTCACAAAAGTTGCTGCTTCCCGGTGGTCCGGCGCAGGCATCTTGGACCGGTGGCGTTTCGCCAACCGAGGTGGTAAACATTTCTGTCTTAAGCCGGATGAGCTCCTCTTGCTTTTGGGTGAGCATCGCTCGGTAACGGTGGGCCTTGCTAATTTCCCCGGCGAGGAAAGTTGCTCGCTGCTGGAACCGTTTTTGCAGTTGGGCCAGCTGAAGCTTTTCTTGAGCCAGGCGCTGTTTTTGCTGATTAAGGCGCGCTAATTCTTGGCTGACAGCCTGAATAGCCTGGCGGTTTTGGGCCAAGACGGCGTGGTACCAGCCAAACTGGAAAACAATCTCCTGGCTGGAATGGCTGTTGAGAAAAATCTCTAAAGGGGAAAACTTTTGCAAGTTGACATAATAGCGGCGCGCTTTTTGGGCCAGGATAATCTTTTTGACGGCCAAATCAGCTTCTTTGTCGAGGAGCTGTTGGTCAAGCTGATGCATCATCGCCTGGATGTTGGCAATCTGCTTTTGGCTGGTTTGGATTTTGGCCTGCAGCTGGCTGTATTCGCTTTCCAAAGGCGCCAGGGCTTTAGCCAACATGTCAAGCTGGTTTTGGATATCTTGCAGCTGGTCGTCAATAGATTTAGCCCGAATTTGGATGGGAAGGGCCAGGAAAAGGAAGCCCAGGAAAAGGGCCAAAAGCAATCGCTTCATACTTTTATTATGAAGGATGGCACAGAATTGGTCAAAACACCAGTTTCTAGATATTCGGAACTTGGAGCTTAGAGCTTGGAATTCAGAACTCAGAGCTTGGAGCTCAGAGCTTAGAACTTAGCAAGAAGAAGATTAAATAATATAGAATATCAGGAAATCAGATAATCAGGGAAAGATGATCAGGGATCAGAAGAACAGAGAGAGTTAACCTGGTACCCTGATATTCTAATATCCTTTCCCTGATATCCAGATACTCTGATACCCTAACCAAATTCCAAGTTCCGAGTTCTGAGTTCCAAGTTCTAACAACCTAGTTCCTAGCTCCTAGTTCCATTCTTTAACTTTCCACTTTAACTTCTTTTTCACTTTCCACTTAAACTTTTCACTTTCCAAGTTCCAAGTTCTAATTACCTAGTTCCTAGTTCTATTCTTTCCTTTACATCCAGCAAAACTTTTCTTATCCTTAGATAATGAGAATCGGCTTTTTTGAGGTCCAGGAATGGGAGGCGGATATTTTGGAAAAATATGCCGCCCGGCTGGGAGCTGACGTTTTTCCCCAAGAAGTCGAGCACCATCTGGCCGCCGCCAGCAACTACGAAATTATTTCCACCTTCATTTATTCCGATCTTCCGGCAAAAATCCTCCGCCAGCTGCCTAAACTTAAAATGGTTGCCACCCGGTCCACCGGTTTTGACCACATTGACCTTGACTACTGCCGCCGAAAAAAGATTGCCGTGGCCAATGTTCCTTCCTACGGGGAAAACACCGTTGCCGAACACGCTTTCGGCCTCATTCTGGCCCTTAGCCGGCGGTTGCTGGCGGCGGCCGAACGGGTCCGCGAGGGCGGCTTTTCCCCAGCCGGGCTTACCGGCTTTGACCTCCGCGGCAAAACTTTAGGCGTCATTGGCGTCGGCCACATTGGCCAGCACATGGTCCGCTATGGCCGGGCTTTCGGGATGAAAGTTTTGGGGGTTACCCGCCGGCCCCACCCTGACCTGGAAAAGCGCTGGCACTACCGTCGCGTTAATTTGGAAACCTGCCTCCAGGAAAGCGATATCGTTACTATCCACCTTCCCCTCACCCGGCAAACCCACCACCTCATCAACCGCCAGAATATCAAGCTGATGAAGCCCGGCTCTTATCTTATCAACACCGCCCGCGGCCCGATTGTCGAAAGCGAAGCTATTCTTTGGGCCCTTAACCACAAAATTCTCGCCGGCGCCGGCCTGGATGTTTTGGAAGAAGAAGAAATTCTTGACGATCCCCAGGCCCTTTTTGACCAATATGTCTCCCGGGAAAATTTGGCCGAGTTGGTTACTGCCCACCTCCTCCGCGAACATCCCCGGGTCATCATTACCCCCCACAACGCCTTTAATACCCACGAAGCTATCGAACGGATTATAAAAACTACTGCTGCCAACATCGAATCCTTCTTAGCTGGCCAAAAGCTCAACCGGGTAGTCTAATCTCCGCATTTTCTCCGATTTTTTCCCGCATTAGCTAGGCCCAGCCAAATGGCCAAGAGAAGAAAATTTTGCTGGCTAGTCAGCCAATAGTGGTCGGCTAAAGCAGAAAGGCCAATCGCTAAGCCAGCCCAGTGCCAAAAGCGGTTGCCCCCCCAAAAGCGATGCAAAAAGGGCCCGATCCCCCAAAGGCCAGTTTGGCTGAACCATAAAAGATAGGCGTTGTGGACCGGCTGGAGCCAAAAATGGCCCCAATCGCCAGGCCAAAAGCGGCTTAGTTGAGGCAGGAAATTGCCGAGGCCAACCCCAAAAAGCCAATGCCGGCGCCACATTTTGATCGCTGCTTGAAAAAGTTGCCAGCGGCGCTGCCAGCTGGAAAGCGGCGGCGGCAAAACAAAAACCAAACCCAAAGGCAAAACAGCTAATGCCGGCCAGGGCGAGAGACCCAAAAAAACTAGACCGGCCAAAAACCAAATCAGCCGGCTGGCCGTTAAGAAAATAACCAGCCCGGCCAGAATGCTCCCCCAAAGGCGGGCGGCAAGTTTTTTGGTCGTTGCCCAGAGCAACAAAACCGCTACCAAAGCAAAGCCGGCCAGGGCGTTGGGGTGGGGAAAGGTGCCGTAAGGCCGGAGCCAAAGGCGGCCGCCGGCATGGATTTTGGCAATGCCCGGGGTGGCTAAAGAAAAGCGCCGCTCGCCCAGCCACCAAGCCCAGCTACCTAAGCTTACCTGATGGCTAAAGCCCAAACTAGCCTGATGGCTAAATTCGCCGAGCACTAAAATGGCCTCCAAAACCAGCCAAAAGACAATCGCTGTAGGCAGGATGCGAACCACGGCTTTTTTTTGTTGCCCTACCAGCCAAACTAAAAGCGGCAGCTGGCAAAAGCGCAACCAGGCCCAAAAAGAAATTGCCTTATTTTGGCTAAAGAAAATATTAACGGCTGCCAAAACCAGCCAAAAGATTACTGCCTTGGCCGGCGGCCGCCGTTGGCGGAGGGAAACGAGGAGCCAGATTAGAAAAAAGAGGTCGCTTAGGTAAAAAACGGGGGCTAGGTAATCAACCGGCAGCCCCCAAAGGTAGCTCCCAGACCACCAGAAATGGCGCCCTAACTGTAAAGGCAGACTCAGCAAAAATAGCCAGCGGGCCCAGGCCAACATTAGAGTTGCGGCGGCGTTAACTCTTCCAAAGTAAACTGGTAGGCGTTGTGGACGCCGCCTTGGCCGAAAATGTCCAAACTGGTGCCTGCCTGGCCCTGGTCCTTTATTTGCCCTTCGTCATGGGTTTCCAAAACAAACTGGCCCGGATTGCTGCCGTGGCGGAAGCGGAATTTGTCGCTAGCCGTCGGTGGCGCCAGTCGTTGGAAAATGCCCTCCCGCTGGATCTGTTCATCGGGGAAAGTGTAGGAAACGCTAGTATAGGGGGTAAAAACAAAGTCAACATCTTCGCAAATATGCGCTGGCGGCACCCAAGGGGGCAAATCTTTGACGCCCTTGGCCAACAAATCCTCCAGCAATTTTTGATATCTTTGCCAGGCGTCGCTTACTAAATTGCGCAACTTTTGGGCAAAATTAGCCTGGTCATAACCAAATGATTTTGGGGAAATATCAAGCCGGGACTGGCCTTGGGCGGCAATGGTTTGGTAGGAAATCGGCTGGCCGGTGTTAGCCTTGGCCCGACAGAGCGGCGGGATGGGGGTGGGAATTGGCCGGCCTTTGTCATTCAAACAAACCCAGTTCCCTTTGGCGTCCTTTTGGCAACGAGCATGGCGAGCCAATTCTGGCCGACAATCTTTTTTCAAGCCAGCCACCTTAGGAGGGGAAGTAAATTTTAAGGTGACATTTAAAGAATTACCCGATACCATAGCCCCTGACCCTCCGCCGGAATGGCAATCGATCATCGTCCCTCCCGGCTTAGCCAAACAATTGTTGTAACCCCCAAGCATAGAAACCCCGCCGGCTGGCTGGCCATTAACCAAAACCTGGTAGCCCCAGTCGCAGCCAAACGGCCCGCTTCCTGAAGGCAACGATTCTCCTTTAATGCGCCAGCACAATAAACCGCTGGGCTCAACATAAGGCTCAAAAGTTACCTGGGGGCAACGGGGGCCATCGCTGGCTCCGAGGACATGCTGCTCTAAACCTTTATTTTCTGCCAAAATTTTATCTTCGGAATTTTCTTGCTGGCGGGAAGCAATTTCTTTCCC
>JALWDZ010000008.1:0-19752 GCA_027039485.1 Candidatus Shapirobacteria bacterium | reverse complement strand
CCCTGGCTCCTGTTGAGTTCCAGCCAGCAAAGGCTGCAAGCTGTCGCCGGGAGGAGCCAAAAAGCCGGCCAATTGCTGGCCGTTAGTAGCCGCCTGCTGGTAACTGGAGGGAATGGTCAAATTGATGCTTTGGTCAACCGAAAACCAGCGCCGGGTACCCTTTTGGCAAACTTGAAAAGTGATCTTGCCGCCTGATTTTTGGGCCCGGTTTTTATTAGCCGTTCCCGGCGGCAACAGCTTGGCGTTAGCGCCGGCTAATGTTTTCGCCATTTCTTGGTTGCGGCTGACCATGGCCCGGTTAGCCAAAGCGCGGACAATTTCCTTTACCGCCTGGTCATAGCGGTGCCAACAAACTGTCTTGCGGATGATAAACGACCGCCCCGGCGCCACCCCGGCCCGGACAAGATTAGCTATCTCAGCAGGGGGTGTTGGCGTTATGGGAATAGGCCGAAAGTTTTTCAGAAATTCTTTTGCCAACTCTTTACCTAGAAGCATTTCCAAAAATACCCGAAAGGCTTCTTTAGGATTACCATTAGCATCAACTAAGCCAAAACCAGGATTCATAGCATCGGACCAGGCGTACCACATAGTGGCCTGAAGATATTGTTTTAAATCACTCCGCTGCATTAAACTCATCACCGAGCGTAACCACGCCGCCTGTTGATCTTGATTAGGCGTCTCCCAGCCAAACTCAGTAATCCATACCGGCCGGCCAGTAACCTGGGCAAACGCCTTAATTGTGTTTATGACATCGCCCAAATTAATAATATAAGGATGATAGGCAATGCCATCAGCAGGCAACTGACCCCCACTAGCCGCTAAGAGGCGAGCGACATAATTAATATTGCCAGAAACCAAACCAGCAGTAATAACCCGGGCACCTGTTTGATTTTTAATTAATCGATAAGCATCCGACAAAAGAGTAGCATAACTTTCCGGCGAAAGGGGAATTGTGCCCTGAACACCATCAGGTTCGTTCCAGATCTGATAAACCACCTTATTGCCATAATGACGGACTGCCGGCTCAATCACCCGATTTTCAAAAGTTGGAATGTAAGAATTTATACTCCCACCACTATAGTAAGCATCAGAATTTGCTTCCCAATTCAAGATAAGAACTGGCGTTATCCCATTATCAATAAGCCTATCAACATAATTTTCAACCTGGGCATTTTCTTTATAAACCACCCGAACTAAACCAACTTGCATTTTTGCCAATTGAGCCGGGTCTGGCGCGCCACCAGGATTAAGGGGATCAACAGTAAAACCAGCAAAATTTTTGCCTCCCCCGGCTGCTTGGGCGGGAAGGGTTAAGAAAAAGAAGAACAAGAAAAGGGCCAGCCACTTCTTCATCACCAACTGCCAATCTGGAAAGTGGTTAAACTAAAACCGGTAAGCTGCTCCAGAAAAACCAAAACCAGCCAGGCAGCGGCAGCCATAAAAAGCCCCATCAGGGCGTAGGTTAGCGTTTTGCGGGCCTTGGTTAAGCCCTCTTTTTCTCCGCCGGCCAAAATAAATTGGAAACCGGCCCAGATGACCATGGCCGCAAATGCTAAGCCTAACAGCGGCCAGGCGGCAGCTAGAATATTCCGAATCAGGCAGCCTAGACCCTGGAGGGTAGCCACACCATCATGGACACAATTCGGCTCCCAGGCTCCTGGTGTTGGTGCGGCGGCAAAAACAACCATTTTAGTAAATCTTGGGCAACGATAAGCTAAAGATGTTAACACCAAAAATGCTCTGCAACATCCGGCCAATGGCCCAGGCAACGAAAACAATCGCCAAACCAATCAAAGCGTTGGTAATTTGGCCCTTGGCGCCTTTGACTTTGTTCTCATCGCCGCCGGAAAGGATCCATTTGATGCCACCGATTACCAAGATAAAGAAGAAAATCAAGGCGGCGGTCACTAGAGCCAATTGAACAGCACCACTCACCAAAGAACCGATAGTGATATTGGCCAAGCTTCCCCAATGGGCCGGAGGGCTGATAACAATATCATCGGCAGCTTGAACTACTAAAGCAAACATTTCTTTCACCTCCTTTCTATAAACTTGGGACTGCTAATTTTAAGTCCTCTAAATGACTAATGCCAAAGATATAGCCAACTAATTTTAGAACAAGAAAGACCAGAAAAACAACCACCAAACCGACCAAACCGCTGGTAATTCTTCCTTTGGCGCCTTTGACTTTATTTTCATCACCGCCGGCTAAAATCCAGCTGATGCCGCCAGAAAAGAAAACGCCCAGAAAAACCAAGACGGCAATAATAAACACCCAGCCTAAAATTACCCCCAAAAGGCGGTTAAAAAACCCGATGTCGCCGCTATTCCAATCGGCATTAAGCAAAGGATTATGAACTTGCCCCTCTTTCACTGTTCCGGCCGCCAATATTTTATTCATCGTTAAAATTGCAACTTACCAATAACACTATTTAAGTCTAAAAGGTTCACTCCGAACAAAATCCGGCTCACTAAGGCCAGGAGGAAAACTGCCCCCATAGCTACCAAAATGCCAACCACCGTCAGGGTGATTTTTTGTTTAGCCTTGCTAATTTTTTGGGCGTCGCCAGCTGCCGACATCCACTCATAACCGCTGGCGATGATCACATAAAGGGCCCAAAGGATAGCAATCAAGCCCATAAAGCCAACCACTAAGGAAAGGAGGCGGCTAAAACCGGTAGCTACCTGGTCACCACTACCAACATTACCCAAAGGACCAATCCCTCCTAGAACTGGGCCAACATTCTTTACGTTCTTTTCAGCCGCTAGAGCCAATTTTATTATCATGGTGCCGTCCAAATTTTTAACTGCAAGAACATTGTCGGTTTGCCGAAGAGCAGCAAGCCAACCAAAGCGGCCAGCAAAAAGGAGGCGGCCACAACAACCAGGCCGAGCAAGGTTTGCCAAATTTTCGCCCAAGCCTGGCTTACTTTTTGCGAATCGCCGGCCGCGGAAAAAAATTGGTAGCCGGCCAAAATAAAATTCACCAGAGCATAAAACCCGGCCCCGACAATCATCAGCCTCAAAAGGTTATTTAGCAAAATTACCAAACCGCCACCGGGCCCTTTTGCATTGTCAGCGAACTGTTTAATCGCTGCTGGCGGATTAACCTGGCCGTAAAACGGATCGCCGGCTAATAACCTCATCATAATGACGGATTTAAAATTGTAACCCCGGTTATGGCTTCAATAATTTGGATAATAAAATAACTACTGATAATTATAGCAAATCCCAGGGCGGCCGCGGTCAGGGCTTTTTTGCCGCTTTCCAAATTATTCTTGTCGCCGCTGCCGGCACTGCTGATAATTTTGTAACCGCCGATGATAAAGAGGACCACCAAGAGAAAGCCGGCCAGATAAAAGGCGTTGTTAACCACCGTGGCTACCAAATCGCCAAGATTACTAAATGGCGGCGAATAAGAATCCTTCAAGTTAACAGTAACCGCAGCCTGGACCGGCGGCCAAATTTCCATTTGTCCTATTATACGAACTTCTGGCTAAAAAGCAAAATGGAACTCAGAACTCGGAACTTAGAGCTTAGAGCTCAGAACTCAGTCCCTCCAACCTAGTTCCTAGTTCCATTTTCAACTTTCCACTTTAACTTCTTTTTCACTTTACACTTCAACTTTCCACTTTTCCTAGCTCCCTCTTAATAGCCCGATCAATGAGGAGCTGTTTCTTTTCCCATTTCCGCCGCCGCCGGCCGATGCCGATTTGGATCTTTAGCCAACCATTTTTTGAGTAGCAGCTCAAGGGCACCAGCTGCAAGCCTTTTTGTTTAGCTTCCTCAAGGAGGCGAATTTGGCGGTGGTGGAGCAACAGTTTCCGGGCTGCCCGGGGATCATAAGGCCGATCGGTGGCAAAGCGGTAGCGAGGGATATTGGCATTAACTAAATACGCTTCGCCTTGGCGGAGTTGGATTAAAGCCTGGTCGAGGTTAATACCCTGCGTTTTTACGGCCTTGACTTCCATGCCGCTGAGAACTAGGCCGGCCTCTAAACGGTTAATGATTTGGTAGTCGTGGCCAGCCCGGCGGTTGCGGAAATAAACGTTTACCATGAAAGGGTAACTTGCAAAATTTTGTTTGCGGTTAAAAGAAAAACCTTTTTGCCACCGGCAGTCAAAACCAGCCCTTGAAGATGGTCAACCTTAAGGGGCAACCGGGAAATTAGCTGGCCCTTTTTGCTTAAAACGATGAGCATCTTTTTCTCTTGGCTCCAAAAAGCTAGCGAAGGAATATTGTTGGCCGTGGTCAGGAAACGGGCCCCAGGAGCTTCTGGTTGGCGGGGAAAGCTGTCCTGGCGGCCGGCGTAAAAACGGTCAATTTGGCCGTTTTTTTCCAAAAGCCAGAGGGAACCGTTAATGGCCAAACCAGTTGCCGGCCAATTGACTTTGACCGCCTTTTTCAACCATGGCTGCGGCTTGGCCAGTTTTCCTTTTCGGGGAATGTATTTCCAAATTTTTCGGGCTTGGTTGTCTACCCGGTAGATATTACCACCCCAGCCGGCGAGAAGGTCACCAGGGTTAATATCACCGGGCCGGGCTTCTTGAAATTCACCTTTGGTTAGGCGATAAATGCCCTGCTGGGTCCAACCATAAATTTGCTGACTGCTAACCAGAACGCCTGTGAATTTTTTAAGCAACGGGTCACGGGAAAGAATTTGGCTATTTTTCGAGTCTTTTTCCAAACGTAAAAGCCGGCCGCTGTGGTCCAGAATATAAAAATAGTGGCCGTCAAAATCCCAAGATTGGGCGGCAACATCGTCGGCGATGACCCGCAGGTCAAAAAATAAGTCGGGGGTTATCTCTTGGCCGCCGCTGAGAGCGATAAGCTTTTTCAACTCTTGGCGGAGTTTTTGTAACTCGGGATTAAGGGGGTCGATTTTCAAGCCGGCTTCGGCGGCCAGCAACCCTTCTTTAGCCAAGGCCAAACTTTTGTCGGTGTCTAGTTGCCGGACGGCCCGGGCCTTGTTCATCAGCTCGGCTGCCTGGGCAGTTTTCTGGGCGACTAGTTGGCGGCGGCGATTTTGCGCCTGGCGTTGCCAGCCCCAAATCAAGCTAGCCCCTAAAAGGAGAAGAAAGAGAACCGCCAGACCTCGCCAGAGGCGGCGGTGGGGCGGCGGGTAGCCCGAACGAACCTTAATTGCGTCTGGAGAAAAGGGCCAACGAAAATGAGGAAAGTAAACGTTGAGGTGGAATTGTGACCAAGGGAAACGGGGCAATTTTAGGGAGGGTATTTTTAGCTTGGTAGTGGCTAAGGTTGGAGCCGCCTCTGGCGGGGCCGTTGGCGGTATCGCGACTGGGGCGGCCTCTGTGGTGGGGGGGATTTTTTCCGGAGTTGCTTTGGGAAAGCGCAAAATCGCCGCCGCCAGTTGCCCTTTGGCTTGCTGGTAAACTAAGGGGCTGAGAATTTCCTGGGCCCGGCGCGGATCGCCAGTTTTTAACGAGGCGGCCAGCGTGGCCTGGGGAATTACCTGAAAGAAAAGCTGGCTGCCGAGAATTAAAAGATCGTCCTCTCGGGCCTGGCCGGAAACCACTGCCACTTTCTTATCAGGTTGGCTAGGAAGTAGGGGCTGGAGTTGGCCATCGCGAAAAAGCCAAATTTCTCCCTGACCGATAATTCCCAACCACTGGAATGGCGGCCGATTCACGGCGGCAACCACCGTCAAGGGAATATCCTTAGTGGCCGCATAGAGAGGCTTTTCCTGGGCCAAAGCGGTCAAGGCTTGCTGCAAGGCTTGGAGGCGAGATTCCCGCCGGTCCAAAAAATATTTTTCGGTAAACCGGGCCAGAATTTCCCGCCCGAGACTAGCCCCATCTTGAGCTGACACCGGCGCCGCTAAAAGCAAGACCGCTTCGCCCGCCTGGGGGTGGTCAGCTTTGGCCGGTAAAATGTGAATTTGGCTCCAGCCGGCCTGGTCGGGTGTGCCCACAATCTGGTAGACTTCCATTTTAGAGGGCCTCAAACATAAACAAGAGCAACCCAAGAGCAAAAGCAAAGTGGAGAAAGCCAAAAAGGCGCACCCAGGCGTTTAAGGGGCTGCTGACGGTTCGGGTCATGGCAAAAATTTGCGTTAAGACTACCAAGGCGAAGATGGCATAAACCCCAAAGCCAACCAGGAAAAGAATTTTGACTAAAATCCAGGGTGAAAAGTGGGCTAAGGCTTGGAAAAACTGGTTCCAATCAAAACTACCGTTATTCATTTTTCGCGGTCAGCTTCTCTAACACTTTGGCGACCAGGGCCGGGTTGGGCACATTTTCAAAGCTTAATTCCGGCTTTTCGGCCGCCGTTTGGATAAAAACCGTACCATAATTAAACACTGTCCGCAAAGCGCCGCTGATGTTGAAGGTTATATCTTGGATTTTGTCCAAATCAGCGTCACTAATTCGTTTATGAATTAAGCTAAAAAAATCGATGTCGACTACCCGGCGGTTGGTAATAATGCCAACATTAAAAAACCAAGAAAGGGCCTGTTGGATAACATAGGCCAAAACCAAGAGATACCAAGAAACGAGGGCGGCAAATTGAAAGCGGGCTGGGAAGCCGGTCATAAAAGGGGCCTGGCCGAGAACAAAAGGGGCTAGAGCCAGCAAAAGGGCAATTGCCAGCCAGCGAAGGTTGGTGATCCAATGGCGGCGGAGGAGAAGGATAATTTTCTCGCCATCGCCTTGGCTTTCAAAATTCACTCCCCGGGGGCGGGCGACAAAGGCGCTCCAAAGATGGCCCCGGCGGCGGCCAATTAAGCTATTAAGGCTGTCACCAGCGGCCAATTTCTTTTTGATGGCTTTAATTTTTTTCTGCCGGGAAATTGGCTTAGCAAGAGGAGCAACTTTTTTTTCGGGGGCAGCCTGGCGTTTTTCGGGAGCGACATAAATATCGGCCATAACTGATTATACACAAACTGTTTTCTGAGTGCCAGCGGGCGGGTTCGAACCGCCGACCTCGGGGTTATGATTCCCGCGCTCTAACCAACTGAGCTACACTGGCCTACTTTATTTTACCATTACCTCGCCCGCTCGCCGCGAATCACTAACAAACAGCGAGAAGACTAGGAAAGTGAAAAGTGTAAAATTAAAAGTGAAAAAGAAGTAGAAAGTGAAAAGTTAAAAAAGCCCTAAAGGGCTGCTAAAAGCTAAAAGCCTAAAGCCTTGATAAATAATAGGTCATCCCGATCTTTCGTGAGAAAGGGCGGGGTCTCCCGCCGGATGTTGTGTTAATAATGGTAGCTCACCACCCGCTGAAGATCCTGAAACCCCAGGCCCCGACGTCCGCCGGCTGGCGGAGTCGGGGCAGGCAGGGGATTTGGAGTTTAAATCTATTTCAATTCCTTTCCTGTTCTCTTTTGAAAATCAGCCTTTATCTGGTCAGTTAGCTCAACCAAGTGGGGGTATTTATCCTCAATCAATTTAACCATCCGCAGACAGGACGCTCGCAAGCGATCAGTCTCATGATACCCCTCATCCCACGCCGAAAACAATTCCTGCTGGGCTTGGGCAAATTGGCTTTGCACTTCATCTTGATTTAGTTCTCCCAGCCGATCGGCTACCAGCACCGCCTCCACCCGAGCTGTCCCCGCCGCCATCAGTGCCGCCCGGCGAATTTCCGCATCCAAGGACTGGTCTTTGCTTAACTCCAAAGCCAAATCCCGCGCTTTTTGGTAGCTGGCCAAGGCTTTTTCTAAATCGTCACGGCTGGCCTCCGGTTGGCGCTCCCAATTACGGGCCCGAACCCGGGCCAATTCTACCGGCCAAATAAATGGCGTCCCGTCGGCTGTCCAATAATAGCGGCGCCTCTCTAATTCGGCGGCTAATTTTTCCCAGGCCAATAAAGCTTCTTGGGCTCGTTGAAGTGCTTCTTTCTTCTCGGTAGCATTTTCCAGAGTATGGCTCACCCGGGTTTGTTCTACCGTGGCAACCATATCCCAAAGATGGGCCACTGCCGCTAACTTCCGGTTTGGCCAACTTTTTAAGTCAGCTTCCTCAACTGGACCCACCGTCGCCAAAGCCTGGCGGCTAATTTCTATAGCCTGCTGCAACTTGGCATCATCGAAATGTCCATCATCAACTATTGCCGCCACCCGCAATTCCTCCGCTTGGGTAATTTGTTTGATCAGAAAAGAAACTTTTTCTTTCGCCTCTCTCTCGCTCATCTTACGATTAGTATATCACAGCTCAGTATCACTCCTAAGCATCTAATGGATACTATCAAATTATCTTATATTGACTGAATAATGCTGCCAGCTCTTTCCTGCTCTTAAAAGGGGGAAGATGTAATTCAGGATTATTTATGTGCGCCTCATGGACAAGACGAATATGCAGAGGGGTATTAGGCGTAGGAAGATAAAAAGCATGATATCCGATAGCGGTTAACATATCAGCTCGAGGAATAATATATAAATGGTCCTGACGGCGTCGCTCACGATCAAAAATTGCCCCACAAACAACATAAATATTTTCGCTAAAAGCTATATGAGCCGAGATGCCGGGATAGGGAAAGTTGCCCAACGGCGCTCTATCTTTCTTTCTTAAATCAAAATGAAAAGGATTCAACTTGTTATTACCCACGTAAGAAACAGGTAAATGGGGAGGTATTTCTTCTCCTACCACTAAGACTTCTTTTAAATTTTTAAAAGTTTCTCTGTATTCCCACCAATACAAAGCTCGTGGCTCGCCATCATGAATAAAATTGCGCGAGTCTCTATTTCTATAAAGATTTGGCTGTTTGCTGTGAAATGCCTCAATGCCAAACATAGCAAGTTTACAATCAATTTGTGTTATTTTAACATTTTTGAATATCCTCTATTGTTTATCCATTGAGCATCAAAAAAATAGTTATCAACGCCCGTCATTCTGAATGCTAGCGAAGCCCCGAGCCATAAGTTCCGAGTTCCAATAACCTAGCTCCTAGTTCCTAGCTCCATTTTTTCACTTTCCCCGTCTCGGCCCATTGTAAATTGTGGAAAACTGAGGTATTATAAGAATAATCCTGCCGCCGAAAGCCCATGAAAAATTTAGATCTCATCTGGCAAAATACACTAGCGGAACTAAAACTACAACTGTCGGCCCCAGTTTTCAAAACTCTCTTTGGCAAGGCTAAATTGGTCAAAATCAACCGCCCCCGGGCCACCATTGCCACCAATAGCGCCTACATCAACGACCTTATCCAAAAACGCTATCAAGAGCCCCTCCAACAGGCCCTCAAAAACCAGCTCGGCTGGCAGCCCCAACTGGTGCTCACCGTCAGCCAAGAGCCGACTCCCGGCACTGACGGGCCCCTTTTCCAAACCGCCGCCCCGAAAAAAACTGCCCCGCCAACCCATTACGACAGCCGGACCGGCCTCCACCCCCGGTTCACTTTTGCCAATTTTGTCGTCGGCAACGCCAATAATTTTGCCTACGCTGCTGCCCAGGGGATTATCAAAAATCCCGGCTTTGCCTACAACCCTTTTTTTGTCTGGGGCGGCGTCGGCGTCGGCAAAACCCACCTCATCCAGGCTATCGGCCATGAACTCCTCCGCCAAAATCCCAACCTCCGCCTTCGCTATGTCAGCGCCGAAACTTTCACCAACGACCTCGTCCAAGCCATCCGCAGCAAAGAAATCGGCCGTTTCAAACAAAAGTACCGCCAGCTTGACACCTTAATTATCGACGACATCCAATTCATTTCCGGCAAAGAATATGTCCAAGAGGAAATTTTCCACACCTTCAACAACCTCTACATTGCCAACAAACAAATTATCCTCAGCTCTGACCGCCGCCCGGAAGAAATTCCCAAACTCGAAGACCGGTTAAGCTCCCGCTTTATGGGTGGCCTGACCGTCGACATCCAGCCGCCAGACTATGAGATGCGGGTGGCCATTCTCCATCAGCGGGCCGAAACTTTAGGCATTGAAATTCCCCAAGAGGCCATTTCTTTTATCGCCGAAACAGTAGAGACCAACATCCGCGAACTGGAAGGATTTCTAACCCAAATTAGCGCCCTGGCCAAAAGCCAAAAAAAGAAAATTGACCTGGCCATGGTCCGGGAGTTTTTTGGCCTCAAAAAAGCCCGCTCCAGCCGCCGCCCCAACTACCGCCACCTTCTCTCGGTAGTCGCCAAAACCTTTCGCGTCAAAACCAGCGATATCCAGGGCAAAGCCCGCCGCAAAGACATCGCCCTGGCCCGCCATGTAGCCGCCTACCTCCTCCGCAAAGAACTGGAAATGCCTCTAGAAAGGGTCGGGCAAATCTTAGGCGGCCGCGACCACACCACAATTATGCACGCCGAAAACAAAATTAGCCGCCTTTTTTCCACAAATCAACAACTCCGCCACCAAATCATCGCCATCCAAAAAGAACTTTGACGAGTTTTCCACAAACTGCCTTCATTTTTCCACAAAATTTTCCCCCAAAATTGGCCAGTTTTCCGCCGAAAATAACCCGAAAGAAAATTAAAATTATCGGGTTCCCAATTTTGTTTTTGGCTATTTTTACCCCTCTTTTGACTTTTGCACTTTTGTGCTACACTAAAACCAAAGTTGTTTTCAACTTTTCAACCGCCATGATTATGATGGCGCTAAATAAAATATTAAAAGAAAGCATTAGTTATGAAAGTTAACATTTTACAGGAGGATCTCCAAAAAGGGTTTAGCTTAGGACAGCGATTTATTGCCAGCCGCCCCCAATTGCCTATCTTAGCTGACTTTCTGCTAGAAACCGATCGGGGTCAGTTGAAACTTTCGGCAACTGATTTGAATTTGGGAATTAGTATCTGGCTCGATGCCAAGGTAGAAGAAGAAGGGAAGATTGCCGTTCCTGCCCGGGACATTAGCGAATTTGTTGCCTACCTTCAGGGGGAATTGCGTTTGAAAACAGAAAAGCAAATTTTGCGGGTAATTTCGCCCCGGGCCGAGGCTAATTTTGCCGGGATGAAGGGAGAGGAATTTCCCCAACCGCCCCAAGGCGAAGAAAAGAATAAAATTATTATCCCCACTCCGCAATTGACTTTGGCTGTTGGCGAGGTAAGTTTTGCCGCTGCCCACGACGAAACCCGGCCAGTTTTGGAGGGCATCTTGTGGAAACTGACCCCCAGTGGGTACCAGCTGGTGGCTACAGACGGCTATCGCCTAGCCTGGAAAAAGGTGGCCGAGAAGCAAGCTTTAAAGAGCGAGGAAGAATTTTTGGTGCCGGCACGCAGCTTTGCCGAAGTGGCCAAGCTGGTTGAGGGCGAGGAAAAGCTGGCGGTGACCTGGGATAAGCAAAAAAGCCAGATTATTTTCCAGTGGCCGCGGTTTCAGCTAACTTCCCGCTTATTGGCCGGCGAGTTCCCCGACTACCAGAAAATCGTGCCCCAAGAGAGCAAAGTTCAAGTTTTTCTTGACCAGCAGGAATTTTTGACGGCCATCCGGGCGGTTTCTGTTTTTGCCCGCCAGGCAGCCAACATTGTCATTCTTGATTTCCAGCCGAAACAGGTGGTTATCCAAGCCAACGCTCCCCAGGTGGGGCAGAACCAGGCCCGAGTGCCGATCCGCCTCGAGGGCGAACCTTTAAAGGTGGCTTTCAACTACCGCTTTCTTTTAGATTTCTTGAATAATTTACCGGCTGAGGAAAAGGAGATTGTTATCAAGCTTAACGACCCGCTAGCCCCGGTAGTTTTCAGCCGGGACGGCGATCCTTCTCTGTTGCACCTCATTATGCCGGTGCGCCTCGACCACTGATGGAGCTGACGGTTTTTTGCGATGGCGGAGCCCGCGGCAATCCTGGCCCGGCGGCCGCTGGAGTGGCTATTTTTTGCCAGGAAAAGCCCCTCTTTCAGGCCGGCGTTTTTTTAGGGCGGCGGACCAACAACGAGGCCGAATACCAGGCGGTTATTTTGGCCCTGGAGTGGTTGGAGCAACACTGGCCGGCGGCGAAAAAAATAACTTTTTATCTCGATTCCCGTTTGGTAGTTTCCCAAGTAAACGGCCGCTTTCGCCTCCGGGCCGCCAATTTGCGCCCCCTCTTGGCCCAGGTGAAAGAAAAAATAAGCCAACTAAAAGGAAAAGTTGATTTTGTTTATGTTCCCCGCGAAAAGAACCGCCTGGCCGACCAATTAGTTAACCAAGCTTTAGATTGCCGGAGCTAGGGAACCGGATCCCAGCCGCCGGGATGGCCTGGATGGCAGCGGAGAAGGCGGTGCCAGCAAAGCCAAATGCCCCGAAACCAATATTTCTTGATTGCTTCCCGGCAATATTCTGAGCAAGTTGGCCGAAAGCGGCAGCTTCCCCAGCTAACCATTGGGGCGCCGATGAGCCAATTCCGCAAAAGCGATAAAATACGGTATAATAAATTCAAGGTTCTTAATTTTACAATGAAAAAGATTTTTGCTTGGCTGATTCTTTTCTGGAGCAATTTAGTGGTGCCGGCATTAGCTATGGAGGCACCATACCAGGATGGTAAGGTCAGCACTGCCCTGGGCGATATTCCGGTAGATATGGGGCCCTTAGTCCAGTGGTTTTTCGACAATATGCTTGGTTTGGTCGGGGCAATTGCTTTGCTGTTGATGATTTTTGCCGCCGCCAAAATTATTACCTCGGCCGGGAATCCTAATAAAATTAAAGAGGGCCAGGAAGCTTTTGCCAGCGTTGTCATGGGATTGGTTTTTATTCTCTTGTCCCTTTTTCTTTTACATTTTATTGGCGTGGATATCCTCCACCTGCCAGGACTAGAATAATGGCAACTAGTACTATTACTCCAGTAAAGATACCAGATTACCCCAATCCAACTTCTCACCCTCATCCATGGCTTCAGCTTCATAAAAATACCCGTTTAGGAGATATCATTTCCGCTTTTTTGCCCCACATTTTAATTTTTGCCGGCTTGGCCATGCTGGTAATGATCGTTTACGGCGGCTTTCAGCTGATGGTTTCCGGCGGCGACAGCGAGGGGATTCGCGAAGGTAAGGCAAAAATTACCTGGGGCATCATCGGTTTTTTGATTGTCTTTAGTAGCTACTTTATCGTCCAACTAGTAGGGGCGGTTTTCAAGGTCAAGATTTTTTAGGCTGGGGGCGGATAACCACATGCCTTTCCTTGCCTTCACCGTCAGATTGGGTGGTTAAATCACTCTCTTCGGCTAAGGCTAGATGAATTAGGCGGCGCTCAAAGGCGGACATTGGCGGCATGGCCACGGCCCGGCCTGTTTCTCGGACCCGAGCAGCTGCCTGGTGGGCTAAACTTTGGAGGCGCTCTTGTTGTCGCTGGCGGTAATCGTTGACATCGACAAGGACTCTTTCCTCGGGGCCAAAATTGTTCAAGAGGGCCAGACTAAAAATAGTTTGCAAGGCAGCAATCGTCCGCCCATGCTGGCCGATAAGAATGCCGGGGTTGTTAGTTTGGAAGTGGAGGAGCCACTGCTCGCCTTGCTTTTCCACTGTTACCTGGACATCGTCAAGCTGGAGCAGCTTGAGCAGCTCCTGGGCTTTGGTTTCTAAAAAATCTTTAGGCATGGTTTGATTATAACACTCCTTTTAGAAAATCCAAATTTTAAAGTTCTTTTTAAGAAAGAAACTATTGACTAATGGCAAATTTCTAAATTTTTTAGAAGGTGATGTTAGGGGATATGTTAGTAGTTAGAAAGTTTAACATTCAGAATAGCAAAGATCTCACTAGGTAATGGTGGTAAAAGGGTAAAATAAGTTAATTTGGTTTTGAAATATAATGAACAAAAAATATGAACGATTAATAATAAAAATCCTAATCTAGACGCTATTGCCGATTCGTATTAAAATGCTTGATCCAACTGATAGAAGGGATTTCTAAGGGATTGATATTTTGTTTTTTGGCTAGTCGAAAGGCGAGATACTGGCCGCTGTGAATGCCCCATAAAATTTGTTGAGCGGTGGTGTGACAAGAGGGAATTTTCCAAAAATAAAAAGGGATTTTTTCTTTTTTAAACCAGGCAACTAGGGGAGCAAACGGCTTGTCTTTAGGGGCCAAAATAATGACGGGCAGGTGGTGCCGGTAGAGGGCTTCGGGGAGGTGGTGGCGCATTTCTGGATCCCGAACAGCAAAAGTCAGCCGTTTGCCAGTTTCCTGGAAATGGTTTTGCCAAAATTGGGCTAGGCCCCAAAAAGGGGTCCGGGCAAGGATCAAAAATATTGCCTGCTTTTGGAGATAATTAAAACTGGCTTCTGGCGGCGGGGTAAAGGAAAAATTCTGGCTGGCGGCGATGAGATCTTGGCCCAATTTTGGGAAAAGCCCGGCCAGGAAGCCGAGACTAAAGCCAACGCCATAGCGTGGTTGGCCTAAGGGATTTAGTTTTGGGTCTAAAAGCAAAAAAGGGATTTTGTCGTGGCGGAAAAGGCGGGCCAGCTCGCCGCCGCTGGTGAGGCCGTAGATGTGGGGATAGTGGCCGCGGATGTGGCGGTAGAAAGAAATTGTTTCCCGGGTGGCGCCGGAATAGCTAGAAACAATGATGGTTGTTTCCGGAGTCAGAAAAGCAGGTGTCTCTGGCTGTGACCAAACCCAAAAAGGGTGGCTAAGCCGGTTTTGTTGGTAGTCTTGCCAGACGAGGGCCCCTAAAGCCGAGCCTCCCATGCCCATCCAAAAAATAGTTTTTGGTTTGGGCAGCTGGCGGCTGAAGGCTGCTGCGGCTAAAATCTGTTGTTCTATAAATGAGGAAAGGAGAACTTTCTCGGGGTTCATTTCTGGCACTGGGGGCAGAAAAAAGTGCCCCGGCCGCCTAGCTGGATCCGCTGGATAGTTCCGCTGCAGCGGGGGCAAGGCTGGCCGGCCCGTTGGTAAACGGCTAACTTTTGCTGAAATTGGCCTGGCTGGCCGTCGGGCTGGATATAGGCATCGTCGGCAGCCGAAGTGCCGTGAAATTCCAACCCGGCCGCCAAGACATCCTTTATTGCCTGCCAAAGCTTTTTTGCCTCCTCTTGGGAAAGGCTGTTAGCCGGTCGGCGGGGGTCAATCCCGGCCCGGAAAAGGGCCTCGTTGGCATAAATGTTGCCAATCCCGGCAATCTTCTCTTGGTCCATGAGGACAATTTTGACCGGCCGCCGGGTCCGCTGCAAAACCTGATAAAGGTAATCAGGTGTGAACTGGGGGCTGATGGCATCAACACCCAAAGCCTGGCGTTGCTTTTGCCATTCTTCTTGGCTAATAAGCCGCAGCCAACCAAACATGCGGACGTCGTTGAAAAAGAGGGCTCCGTCCGGCTTGCCCTGCTCGTCGGCAAAATAGATAATCACCCGGGTTGACTTGCCTGGCAGAGTATTGCCGCCGGCAAAGGGAATGGGGTGGCCAAAAACGGCCCGCTTTTGGGGGTCCAATTCGGGAACATAAACTAACTGGCCGGTCAACTTGAGATGGACTAAGAGGACGCCCCGGTCAAGGATGAAAGCCAGCTGTTTGCCCTGGCGCTCGAGGCGGACAATTTTTCGACTAACTAATTTTTCCGGGTGGGCCAGCTGCTTTTGGGCCAAAACCTTTACCTGGCGGATTGTCTTCCCGGGAAGGACTTGGGCCAAATAGCGGCGGATGGTTTCAACTTCCGGTAATTCAGGCATATTATAAACCCGCCGATGGGTTGCAGATAAGATTTTCCCCGAAAGGGAAAAGTGGGTGGCGCCTGTTGTCAGCCAAAGCCAGCAACAAAGCTGCCTCCCCTTCCATATTTGTGGAGGAAAAGCTCTTATCTGGTTGTCAAAGCCCATCAGCAGGCTAATTATTTATAGCACAATTATTTTCTTATTGGCAAGCCAATTGGTTTTGGCGGGGCAATTTTGTAGAATAGGTTAATGATTTTTGTTAACTTTAAACTTTACCACCAGGCCTGGGGCGAAAGAGCAGTCGCTTTGGCCCAAATTTGCCAGCGGGTGAGTCAGAAGACTAAGGTGCCGGTGATTCCCTTGGTGGCTGGCTTTGACCTTTGGCGGGTAAAAAAAGAAGTCGGCGGCCCGGTTTGGGCCCAACACGGCGACCTTTATTTTCACGGCCCCCATACCGGTTGGCAATCGCCGGCTTTGGCGGCGGCTACTGGCGCTGCCGGCATTCTTTTGAACCACAGCGAACATCCCCTGCCGCCGGGGCGAATCCGGCAAATTTTGGCCTATCTCCGCCGGGAGCGCTGGCGGGAAAAATGGGCCCAAGAATTGGGAAAAGAGACGGCAGCCAAAATAAAGAAGCTCCAGGTGATGGTTGCTTTTCGGACCAAGGGCCAGGTCCGCCGTTGGCTGGCCCGGTTGGATCCGCCACCCGATTTTGTGGCTTATGAGCCGCGGGAGCTGATTGGCAGCGGCCGGGCGGTGACCGAAGTCCAGCCGGCGATGATTCGCCGCATCCGCCAGTTGGTGCCGGCCTCTTGGCCGTTGCTGGTCGGGGCAGGGATTAAGACGGCGGCCGACAGCCAGCGGGCCCGGGAGTTAGGGGCGGCCGGGATTTTGGTTAGCTCGGCGGTGGTTTTGTCTTTCCAACCGGAAAAAGTGTTACTGGATTTGGCAGCTCCCTGGCGATGATTTACCTTGGCAGCGACCACCGCGGCTTTGCCCTCAAAGAAAAAATTAAACTCCAGCTTTACCGCTGGCAGTTGCCTTTAGCCGACCTAACGCCTAAGCTCGATCCTGACGATGATTATCCCCTGGTGGCTAAGCAGGTGGCTAAAAAAGTGGCCGCCCATCCCCAGGAAGCGGTCGGCATTTTGCTTTGCGGCTCGGGGGTGGGGGTTAGCGTTGTCGCCAACAAGATTGCTGGCATCCGGGCCGGTTTGGGCTTTAGCAGCCAGCAGATCCGGGCCGCCCGCCGCGACGATGATATCAACATCCTCTGTTTAGCGGCCGATTACACCCCGCCGGCGCGGGCGATGAAAATTGTCCGGGCCTTTTTGGAAACTGAATTTGCCGGCCAGCCGCGGCAAAAGAGGCGCCTTTTAGAAATTAAGAAAATCGAGAAAAATGGCTAACCATTGGCCGTTTCTAACAGAAAGCTCGTTTTCTTGGCGGGGTAAAAAAGTCTTGCTCCGTTTTGATGGCGATGTTCCAGTTGGCGGCCGGGGAAGCCAAGCTGTGGTCCTAGATGATTATCGCCTCCAGGCCCTTTTGCCGACCCTCCATTTTCTTCAAGATCAGGAAGTGGCCCAGATTATTCTCTTGGCTCACCGCGGCCGCCCCCAGGGCCAGCCAAACGTCCAATTAAGCCTGCGGCCGGTAGCCGACTGGTTGCGTCAAGAATTGGGCCAGTGCCGTTTTTTATCCTGGGCGGAAAAGCCGGGCCGGGAATTTTTGCAGCTTTATGAAAATGTCCGTTTTCAGCCCGGGGAAGAAAAAAACGACCGCCAATTTGCCCAATCTTTAGCCAAACTAGCCGATGTCTTTGTCAACGATGCTTTTGCCAGCAGCCACCGTCGGGAAGCCTCTATTGTTGGCTTGCCTCAATTTTTGCCCACTTTTTTGGGGCTTCGTTTTGAGGCCGAGGTGCGGACCTTAACCTGGTTGCGCCGCCAGGCCCAGCGGCCTCGCGTTTTCCTTTTGGGAGGTAAAAAAGCTGACAAGCTGGAATATCTGGATTTTCTGGCTGGCTGGAGCGACCAGGTTTTATTGGCTGGTGCTTTGCCAACCCTTTTAGCGAAACCGGTACCGAAGAATGTCGTGGTGGCTGAATTAACCGACAATGGCCAGGACATTGCCCCCGCTAGCCGGCAGCTGTTTGCTGCCAAGATAAAAGCGGCGGCAACTTTCCTTTGGGCCGGGCCGGTCGGGGCTTATGAAAAAAAAGAGAACCGAGCCGGGATGGTGGCCGTGGTGGCCGGCTTGCGCCAGAGCCGGGGGTTTAGAATTGCCGCCGGCGGCGATACCCACCAGGCGCTCCTTTTATTAGGGGCTGCCCGCGATTTTAATTTTATCAGTGTTGGCGGCGGTGCTTTCCTTCAGTTTCTCCGCGACCAAACCTTGCCGGGGATGGAAAATGGAACTAGGAACTAGGTTAATAGCATGTCATCCTGAACTTGTTTCAGGATTGTCAGCAGGTGGTGAACTATCAATGTAAATCAGACATCCAGCCGAAGATTCCGAACCTCCAAAGCTCCGACATGCGTCGGAACGGGGTAAACTAAATTCGGAATGACGAGAAGGAGGTGTTTAAGTATTTGATCATTTGAATTTTGGTTGTAAATATCTAGGTATTTGGTCATTTGGATTTATATTCAGGCGTTGCGAATATAATTAAGCATGGTATAATATTTCTTATAAGATGTACAAGAAGGGGGGTGGGAAGTAAATGAATTCTGAAAGAAAGATAGAAGTTGGTGGTTGCCTTCATCCTGGAGAGTCGGGCATTGATCCAAAAGAACTGGAGGATATTGCTGCTAATAGTAGCAATCTTGTGCCTGGGGATAAAGGAGTAATTTTTTGTAAATTTTTCGATCCTTGGGACCGCGAATTAGCGGAGCGTTACAAAGAGGGTGGATTGCCAGTTAAATTTGTTTGGGATGGCGAAGGTCCGGTGTGCGAAGAAAAAACTTGCCGGTACAATGAAAGGGCGCGCGATCTTTTTGATGGAGTTGCCAGACTGCCAACGAAAGAATCTTAAGATAATGTTTTCGGGCCACCTTGTACGCTGTGTTGCCGCTGGGGGCGATCAAAACTGTAAGTAATTGATTAGGGGAGAAAAAAGGGGCGGTTTTTGGCATAATAAGGTAATGCCCAAGAAAAACTTTTTGACACTAGCGGTAAGCGAAGATGCCCCTTTGGTTGTTGTCAGCGGGCCGCAATATCTCCGCGGCTGGGCCTTTGTCCACCATCTTTTGGGAAAAAATTTGCGGCTAGCCGTTTTGGGTGAGGAACCCCCATTTGCGGCGCCCCAAATTGAAATTGTCAGCCGGCCGGGGAATTTGCAACCGAATTATGTGGTCGACTTTGCTGGCCAGGCGGCGGCTCGAAAGTTGGCTGAAAAGACCGGGGCCCGCTTTTTGCAAGTCGTCAGCCCCCGGGTGGATTTGGCCAAGGCGGCGGCAGAAATGTACCCTTTTAGTGGCGATTGGCGTTTGGTCCAGGCCGGCCACCTTTATGGTGAAAATGATTTTTGGCAGCCAACTACCCCTCTAGACCATTTTTTTCTGGCGGCAGTTTTTGGCGCCCGGCCGGATTTTAATTCCCGGCAAGCCGTTTTTCCTCTCCACCAAGACGATTACGTCCACGGCCTTTTCTTGGCCCTTTTTGGCCCGTTGAGCGAACAAAAGCCGTTGGTTTTGGCCGGGCCAAAGATGACCTTGGGTGAAGTTTGGCAGACTTTGGCCCAACTGGCCCATCCCCAGCCGGGGCGCCGCTATCCCGGCCAATGGGACTGGGGCAAAATTGACCCCCACCTGGCTTTGGAAAGTCGCCAGCGTTTGGATTGGCAGCCGGCTTTGCCCTGGGAAAAAGGGGCCGAAAAAACCTTGCAAAAGCTTTTTCAAGATTACGAAAAAGGCCGCCTGGCGCCGCCGCCGGAATTGGCCAGCCCGGGATGGCAGAAAGAGAAGGCACCGCCGACAGTCCCGCCGGTGGTGTTACCCGAGCAAGATGAACAACCGCTGCCGGAGCCGAAAGTAGCCAAAAAGAAAAGAAAAAAAATCAAAAAGCGGCCTAAAAAACGGCCGGTGGCTAAAAAGAAAGCAGAACCCAAAGAGCCGGTGGTGGTGACAGTGACCAACTTAACAGCTAAGCCGGCCGAAGAATCAGCGGCGGAGGAGGCGCCGCCAAAAGAAACCCCGTCCCGTCCGCTGGCGCCGCCGCCATCACCGGAGCCTCCGAAG
>JALWDZ010000007.1 GCA_027039485.1 Candidatus Shapirobacteria bacterium | reverse complement strand
GGATAGAATCCAACTAAGATTAAAGACTTCTCCCTATCTGTTTATTAAACAACATCAACCCAACCATCCACTGTTAAAAACTTTGTAAACATATTATGAAAAATGGGGTACTTGACAGAAAGATAACAAAGATGTTTTGAACATTTGAATTTTGGTCATTTGATATTGTTTAGGATTTAGGATTTTGGTAATTAGGTGTTGAGTTTCAAATGGATGTTTCACCCCTATCAATAATTGTTAATACTTCGTCATCCTGATTTTCCCCGACGATCAGTCGGGGAAAGTTCAGGATCTTCAGTGGGTGGTGAACCATCAATGTTAATTAGATACCCAGCTGAAGACCCCGCTCTTTCATAAGAAAGAGCGGGATGACGTATTACCAAGTTCTGAGCTCTAAGTTCTGAGTTCCGAATATTTTTATTCTTTTAGCAGCATTTCTAGCTTGCCGGCGAGGAATTGCTTGATGCCGTGGATAGTCTTTCCCCGGCGGTGGTCGGTAATCCGGTCTTGGGGAAAATTATAGGTGCGGATTTTTTCGGCCCGCTCGCCACTGCCAGCCTGTTGGCGAAAGGCAGCCATTTTCTTCTGTCGCTTCTCCTCTTCCAACTGCCACAACTTCGCCCGCAAAAGCTCCATCGCGATCCGCCGGTTTTGGTCCTGATAGCGTTCTTGCTGAGCCTCGACAACCATCCCCGTCGGCCGGTGAATTATCCGCACCGCCGTTTCCACTTTGTTGACATTTTGGCCACCATGGCCGCCGGCCCGGAAGAATTGAATCTCTAAATCTTGCGGATTTATCGGCATTTCCTCGGCGGTAATCTCCGGCGTTACAATCACTACTGCCGTTGAGGTATGGATCCGGCCCCGCTTCTCCGTCTGTGGCACCCGCTGGACCCGATGGACACCCGTTTCCCCCTTAAGCCAGCGGTAAACTCCGGGGCCGCGCAAGCGAATAATTTGTTCCCCTAAAGGTTGGACTTGAAAGCCATGGCGTTGGGCAAAACGGCGGTACATTAAAAGCAGTTCTTCGCTCCACAATTTAGCCTCTAAACCACCCGTCCCGGCTCGCGTCTCAACAATGGCAACATCATCACGGCGGTCCATTTTAAGCTTGGGCAACCTTTTTTTGCGGTTTTTTCTTATTTTTCTTTTCGCGGAAAGCCTGCGCCGCGGCCATCTTAGCCCGGAAGCGGTCGACCCGACCCCGGTTGATAAATTTCTCACCTCCACCGGTGAAGAAAGGATGGCAAGCTGAGCAAATATCAACATGCAGCTCCGGCTTAGTCGAGCCGGTAATAAAAGTGTTGCCGCATTGGCAGGTCACCTTAGCCTGGTAATAGTATTTCGGATGGATGTCTTTTTTCATAATTATTGGCTCGGGGAAGGAGTCGGACTGGCCGGAGTTGGCGTTACTGCTGCCGGCCTCAACAAAATTTTCAACGCCTCCCGATCATCTTTAACTTGCCGGTAAATAATAACCGCCCGGCTGCGAATTGTCAAATCCTGATAACGTCCCGGTGTCAATTTGCCTTTCGCTAAAACCCAAATTTTGGTCTTGCCGGTCACCAAAAATTCAGCCACATTATCCCGTTGCTGCCACGGCAAAAGGCTAAACACTTTTTCGCTGCGCGAGCGGTCGGCAATGATGCCGGCACTGGCAAAAATTGACCGCGGTTTTTTTTCGGGCAGGACAATAATCCGCTTTGCCAAAAGAGTCTTTTCGCCCTGGAGATACCCCATAACCAACAAGCGCTGGCCAACCGATAATTTATTAAAAGTAAGGCGCCGCCGATGACTATCCAAAATTGTTGCCTCGGGGTCCAAAAGCACCTCGCGCATCTCCTTATCCCGCCACCACAGCTGAAGGCTGCTTTTGTCCAACGCCCTAACAACTCCCACCCAACCGCGTTTTTGCTGGCTAGTCATAATTTCCGCCAATTTGGCCGCCACTTTAGCTTTCAACTCGTCGCGGACTTCTTTTACCCCCTTGATATCTTTGACTATCTCCGGAGCGACACTTACTTTTGCCGCCGGAGTGGCTAAGCGGAAGGGGTCGCGGGCCCAACTCTTAACCGGCAGAAAGGCGAGCGTTAGAAAACCAATGAGAAAAAATTTTTTCATGATTATAATTGCCGCCCACTAGAATTTGGCGGTCGAATATGTAACCGTAAAAACGATTTTCTTTTCCGTCCCCTGGGGGCCATAGGCTGTCATTTCAATGTCATTAGCGCCGCCGGTTAATTTAAAATTCGTCTTGAAATTGCCCTGATCATCAGCCACCAGGATAACCTCGTCTTCATCGCCGATGATAACCACCGTTGCCCCCGGCTGGGTTTTGCCTTTAATAAGCACTGGCGATTTGTTGACCACCGCCCCGTCTGCGGGAGAGATTAATTCGAGGGGCAGCGATTTTTCTTTTGCCGCCGGCGTGGGCGAGGTTGCCTTTGGGGTTGGCGGCAGGGTTGGCTGGGCTGGAGCTTGATGCCAGCGTTGCCACTGTTTCTGCCCTAGGCTAACCAACTCTTGGTGATAGCGAGCCAAAACCACCAAGGCTCCTCCCAAAACTGCTCCCAAAAAAATTGCCAAAAGGACTTCTTTTTTCATTTTGTCTTATAATACCGAGCACAACTAATAATGTCAATCACTTTTCCTGGCCGCGAGTTTCTAGTTTAGCTTTCAAATGAAGCGTTTTGCCGTCCCGCCAAATTTCCAAATCCACCACCTGGCCAACTTTCATTTTATTCACTAATTCTGCCAATTTATTGGGCTTATCTAATCGCTGGCCGGCAAACTTAACCAAAATGTCGCCTGGCTTCACCCCAGCCTTGTTAGCCGGCGAGCCGGAAATCACTTCCCGAATATAGGCCCCCTGGGGAACATCGTTAAGCAAGGCCGCCTCCCGGGAAATCATCTGGTAGCGCACCCCCAAAAATGGCCGGCGGAACTCTCCAGTTGCCTTAAAGTTGGCCAAAGCGCTCTTGACGGTGTTAATGGGAATAGCAAAGCCAATATTTTGGGCTCCCTCGGCGACAGCGACGTTAATGCCCACCACTTGGCCGGCAGAATTTAACAACGGCCCGCCCGAGTTACCGGGGTTGATGGCGGCATCGGTTTGGATAACATTGTCCAGGCGCTCAACATAACCCTCAAGCGGCGATCCGGCGGTAATCCCCCGCCCTAGGCCCGAAATTACCCCCACGGTGACCGTATGGCGGAATTTGCCCAGAGCCGTCCCAATAGCAATTGCCAGCTGGCCTACCTTAAGATGGTCGGAATCGCCCAAAGGCAGGGCCGGCAACCGGGCATCAATTTTTAAAATTGCCAAATCGTTGGTCGGATCGCGGTAGATAGCCTGCACCGGATAAACTTTATTGTCTTTGGTAATCACCCGATACTTAGCGTGGGTATCGGCCACCACATGCTTGTTGGTAATAATCAGGCCGCTGCTATCAACCACAAAACCGGTCCCGATGTCTTGTTCGATTTTCTTTTTTTGGGGCCGGAGCTGGAAAAAACCAAACGGCCCTAAAGGAGCTAGATCGGAGCCGCCCAAAAAAAGCTCGGTTTTGCTAATGCTAACGGTTACCACCGACGGAGCTGCCTTAGCGGCTACCCGGGTAATAACCGACTCCTCGCCAACAACTTCCTTTTCTTTAATAACTCGAGTGGCCGGGTGGGAGGCCGGAGCCAATTTATCCAAGAAAGGCAATTTGTAGTAGCGGTCTAACCAGCCACCGGCCAGAATGGCAAAAAGAAAAACTACCCCAGCGGCAAAACCAACCAAAAAAGTTTTCAGCTTCATCAATTACATTATAAACAAAATAAATCCCAAATCACAAGCGCCAAACCCCGACTCCGCCAGCCGGCGGACGTTGGGGCAAATCCTAAATTCCAAGCACCAAATAACAAACTCCAAACCTGCCCCGACGTAACGTCGGGGCAAATCCTAAATCCTAATGACCCAAATCCTAAACCTGCCTGCGCAGGCAGGCAATAACCAAATTACCTAATGATCAAATGACCAAAACAAAAGAAAAACGATAAAGATGTTTTGAACATTTGAATATTTGGTCATTTGAGCATTGTTTAGTCCGCCAGCTGGCGGATTAGGATTTTGGTAATTAGAGCTTGTTTGAGATTTGTGATTTGTTATTTGGTGCTTTTCTTTCCTAGTTCCTCCAACCTAGTTCCTAGTTCCAATTCCACTTAAACTTTTCACTTTCAAGATTTCTGCTGCTTTCTGGAAAACCGGGTCTTTCGGCAAGTCGCCCTTGGCTTCTTCTTTCGTTTCCGCTTTTACCTCAATATCCGGCTTGATCCCCTTTTTGTTGATCGACCGACCATCAGGCAAGAGCCAACGGGCAATAGTGATATGCAAACCAGCGCCACCGGGCAACGCTTCCGGCTCCTGGACAGTTCCCTTGCCAAAAGTTTGCTCCCCAACCAAGAGGGCCCGGTGGTGGGCCTGGAGAGCCCCCGCCAAAATTTCTGCCGCCGACGCCGACCCCCGGTTCACCAAGACCACCAAAGGAACCTGGAGCAAGCGCCCCCGATGGTCAACCCGATAAATTTTGTCTCGGCCGTGGCCATTGTCTTGCTTAACCACCACCCCCCGCGGCAAAAATTCGCTGGCCAGATAAACGGCCCCGCTTAGGTAACCACCGGGATTATCGCGCAGGTCAAGAACAATGCCGGCAAAACGGCTATCCCGCTGCCATTCCTGTTCTTGTTGGTAAAATTTTGCCCATTGGCTAGGCAAAATCTCGGCAAAACGGTAGACGCGGACATAGGCAATTTTCCGGCCGCCAAAATCCGCTTCTTTCCAAACTACGGTCGGGACCACAATTTTACCCCGGACAATCTTGATAACCCGCGGCTTGCTTTCTTCGGGCTGCTGGACCGTCAGGGTCACCGCTGTCCCCACCGGCCCGCGGATCCACTTAACTGCCTGGGGCAAAGAAATACCTTCGGTGCTGACATCCAAATGTTTCCGCCGATCTTTGATGTGCAAAATAATATCCCCGGCCCGGACACCAGCTTTTTCGGCCGGAGTATCCTTCAGCGGGGCAATAACTGTCAAATGATGGTCGCGAAAACCGAGCTGAATACCGACCCCGCCAAATTCGCCGCCAAGATCTTCTTGGTCCAGCTTATTTTCTTCCGGCGGCAAGAAAACGGTGTAGGGATCGCCCAGGGAAGCCACCATTCCCTCGATGGCACCATAAACCATTTTTTTCTTATCTAAAGCTTTAGGATTGAGATAGTTTTTTTCAAGGAGGTCCCAAACTTGCCAAAAGAGGGTCATATCGGCCCGGGCTGTGGCTGTGGCCGGCCTTTTTACCAGCCAGCGGCCTGGCCAATGCCAACGCTGGTTGACGCCCACTCCCAGGAGAAAAAAGAAAAGCGCCAGCAAAATTTGTTGCCCCCAATTAAGCCTTTTTTTCTTTGCTTTCATTTTTAGCCCCAACCAAAAGCCTTTGCTGCCGGCCGTCGGCTAAAACCGGCTGGCCCACAAACGGCAATAAAGCATTATAATCATCGCTAACAAAAATTGGCAAGGGGGAATTAGCCAACTTTTGGCGGCTTACCAAAGCCCGCGCGCCCAAAACCTTAGCCTTATGGGCCAAAGGCAAGCTGGGATTTTCAACCAAAAGACAGGCATTTTTAGGCAACTGTTCTAATTCAAGAAAATTATCTGGCGCCCGGGCTAAAACTCCCCAAAGCTGGCCGCCAAATTTCGTCTTCACCTTGAAAACTTCGGCGACAAACCGGATGCTCAGACTGTTCTCCTGGCGATTGATTACCCGTCCCGCCAATGGCGACCGGAGATTGCTTTTGGTAATCCAGACGATTTTTCCCCACCCCGGCCGCTGGCTGGGCCAAACAAACTTACCTCCACGGGGCGCCGAGACCACAATTTCTTTCTTGAACCAGCGGCGGCGGCGGGCCAGCACGGTGCCTTTCTTGACCAGAGTGCCACTAGCGACCAAAAGGTAAGGGGAAACTTTTTTGGGAGCAACCCGCAACCGGGCGGCGAAATTAATTAATCGGGCGTGGCGGCGGCGGCGGATGCCCAGAACTTGCCCCCGTTTAACTTCTTCCCCCTTTTTAACCAGGGGTTGGAATTGCCGGGGGTTAAAGCGCAAAACCCAAAGGGAAGCAACTTGCTCCTTCACCGGGCCTGGACAACAAACGGTAAAAGCCCCAGATGGCGCGCCCTTTTAATTGCCAAAGTTAGCCGCCGCTGGTGCTTAGCGCACAAGCCGGTGTAAGCCCGCGGTAAAATGCGCCCCCGCGGGGAAAGATATTCGGCCAACTTTTGGTAACGGCGCCAATTTGGCTCCTCTTTATTTTGGCAGAAATAGCAATGGGCCGGCTTTGGTGGCTTAACCTTGCGCTTTTTCATGGTTAAAAGGGCATCTCGTCATCGGCTTTTTCTTTATCTTCTTTTTTCTCCTCTTTTGCAGTATCACTGTTCTCGGTCGTTTTTTCTTCTGCCGGAGCAGGAGTCGCCTCTGGAGAAGCGGTACTCTCTGGTTTTTCTTCCGTCTTTTCAGCTCCAGCCGGTGCCGCCGGTGCCGCTGTGCTGCTGGTTTGGTCCTCAGGGGTGGTAATCCCGGCCGCAGCTGCTTCTACCGCTTCCGGCTCAACATCAACTCCGGCCGTCGGCGCCGCCTTAGCCCGGTCTAAAACAATAACATCGCTGGCGACAATTTCCGTAGTCTGCCGCTCAGCCCCGCTCTGGTCAGTCCACTTGCGGTATTGCAAGCGGCCCTCGACCAAAACCCGGGTGCCCTTTTGCAAGAGCTGCCCCAACAATTCCGCCAGTTTGTTCCAGGCAACAATCCGGTGAAACTGGGCTTCGTCCTTTAACTCCCCCGTCTGGGTTTTCCAGCGGCGGTTGGTTGCCATTGAAAAAGTAATCACCGGTGTTCCGTTTGGCGTATAGCGCAAATCTGGATCCCGGGTTAGGTTGCCAAGAAGCATAACCTGGTTTAGGGAACGGTTTGCCATTTAGGCCTCCTCTTTTAACAATAAATAACGGATAACCTCTTTTTGGCGGTTGAGAAAAACATTAAATTTATTGCTCTGGAACGAAGGGCTTTGGAAATGGTAAATCCAATAGGCACCCTTTTTAAATTTCTCGATTGGATAGGCAAAATCTTTAATTCCCCAGCTTTCAATCTCTTTAACTTTTGCCCCTTCTTTAACCAGGGCTTCTTTAACCGCTGCTTTAACCTTTTCCAATTTTTTAGTTGGCAGGACCGGCGTTACCACCACCAATTGATACTTTTTTATCTCCATGATTGCCTTAATTATACGGGCTTCTTTCGCCAAGGTCAACCGGCAGTCGGCAATTGAGGCAAAACTAACGGCCCCTCGGGGCGGTCTTGGACCTGCCAGCCGCGCTGCAGCAACTCCTCCCGCAGCTGGTCAGCTTTTTGGTAATCCCCTTTTTGGCGCCACTTTTCCCGTTCTTGGACCAACTTTTTAATTTCCGGCGGCACCTGCAAGCGCCACTCGCCCAATTTTAACCCAAAAACGCGGTCAAAATCTAAAAGCAAAGCCAGCTTCTCGGCCGGCGGCAAATCGCTGTCAATCATCTGCCAGGCAATTGATAACCCCTGGGGAGTGCCCACATCGTTATTAATGGCCGTTAAAAATTTCTGTTGCCATTGCCGGGCGGCTGGGGAAAGCTTTTTGGCTGGCTTAGTCTCCTGGCGCCATTGCCAAACCAAAAGGCGCATTTTTTGCAAAGCCTTCTGGGCCGCCGCCAAAGCCGGGAAAGTAAAATTCAATGGCTTGCGGTAATGATTAGTTAAGGCCAGATAACGGTAAGCCAGCGGCTCGTAACCCCGCTTTTCCAAGTCAGCCAGGCGGTAAAAATTGCCCTTGGACTTGCTCATCTTTTGGCCGTTGACCAAATTGTGGCGGACATGGAACCAATAACGGACAAACTGTTTGCCAGTGTAGGCCTCTGATTGGGCAATTTCGTTTTCGTGGTGGGGAAAAATATTGTCCTCGCCGCCAGAATGGATGTCTAGCTGGGGCCCTAAATACTTCATGCTCATTGCCGAACATTCAATGTGCCAACCCGGATAGCCAACCCCCCAAGGCGAATCCCACTTCATCAAATGCTGGGGATCCAAAATCCAGAGAGAAAAATCATAAGGGTTTTTCTTGCCTTTAATTGGTTCCAGCCGGGCGCCAACCTTTAATTGGTGGACATCAATGCCAGCCAGGCGGCCATAATTTTTGAACCTTTCAACATCATAACAAATTCGGTCCGGCAGATGGTAAGCATAACCTTTCTTTTCCAGCCCCTGAATAATTTTAATCATTTCCTTAATATGCTCCGTTGCCTTGGGGACCACATGAGGGTCGAGAATATTCAAGGCCCGACGGTCGCGAAAATAGGCCTCGGTGTAAAAAGCGGCCACTTCCAACGGAGTTTTCTTTTCCCGCCGGGCGGCAACTTCCATTTTGTCTTCACCGGTATCGGCCGCTAACAAATCATCTTCGGTTAAATGGCCCACATCGGTAATATTCATCACCTGCTTCACCCGGTAGCCGTTGTATTCCAAAATCCGCCGCAGAAAATCTGAAGCCAAATAGCGCCAAAGGTTGCCGATGTGGGCATAGTCATAAACGGTCGGGCCGCAGTCGTAAATGCGAACATAATCGCTTTTGAGGGGCCGGAATTCTTCCCGCCGCCGCGACATGGTGTTATAAAGGTAAATTTTGGGTTTTGCTGTTGCCACCTTAACCTCCCTTTTGGGCTTTCGTTTCCCGGGTGCCTTGTTTGCCCTTGACCGCCCAAGGCGCCATTCCCCGCGGCTTTTTCCCCTGGGGCATTATTGCCGCCGCATCGGCCTCAAGCGATTTTTCTTCCTCTTCCCGCAAAGCTTTCAGCTGCTCCTCCATTTCCTTTTCCCAAGCTTCGGCTTGCCGTTGGCGCTCCTGGCGGGCTTTAGCCACTTCTTCTTCCAGCCGGGTATTGGCAACTTTTTCGGGAGCTGGCTGGGATTGGGGGGCTTTCTCGCTCCCTGCTGGCTTTACCGGAGCTGGTTTCGCCGGTTTGGGTGCTGGTGAGGACGCCGGCGTACCTACAATTTGATGGGCTGCTTCGTTGGCAATATCAACAACTGCTTCGCCCCCTTGCTTGGCAGTGTCGTGCAGAACTCCGGCCAATCCCCTTGCCACTGCTTTCATTAACCTACTATAGCACAACCAACATTGGGGAGCAAATGAAAATGGAACTAGAAAAAATAAGCACCAAATCACAAATCACAAATTACAAACAAACCCTAATTACCAAAATCCTAAATCCTAAACTCTAAACAATGTTCAAATGACCAAAATCCAAATGTTCAAAACATCTTTATTATCTTTCTTTTGTTTTGGTCATTTAGTCATTTGGTAATTTGGTTATTATTTAGGATTTGGGTCATTAGGATTTTGGTATTGCCTGCCTGCGCAGGTAGGTTTGAGATTTGGAATTTGGTGCTTGGAACTTTATTTAAGTGTCTGTCTTCCCACCAAAGCCCGGGAGAGAGTTTCCGGATCGGCGTAATCGATGTCAGCCCCCATCGGCAACCCGTGGCCAATGCGGGTAATTCGCAAATCAGGCCGGACTTTAGCCAGCTGCTCCTGTAAATAAAGAGCCGTTGCTTCGCCTTCCATGGTTGGGTTGGTGGCCAAAATAATCTCTTTCACCTCGGGGTGGTCTTTGACCCGCTGCAACAAAGGAGCAATGTGAAGCTGGTCGGGGCCGATTTGCGCCAGCGGGTTAATTGCTCCTCCCAAAACATGGTAAAGGCCCTGATAGCGGCCCGTCCGCTCTAAAGCGATAACATCCAAAACTTGTTCGACAACACAAATCGTGCTCCGATCCCGGTTCTCATCCCGACAAATATGGCAAGGGTCTTGGTCGTCGAGGTTAAAGCAGATTGAGCAGGTGACGACCCCCTGGTCAAGCTGGCTGATAGCTGCCGCCAACTTTTGGCGAAATTCCCGCGGCGTTTGTAACAAATAAAGCGCCAGCCGGGCAGCACTTTTCGGGCCAATCCCGGGCAGCTGGTCAAAAAGCTCAATTAGACGGCGTAAAGCTGGAGGCAAAACTGGCTTCACATTCCCAACAGCTCACCTAATAAAGCCTGGCTCTGCTTAGCGACTACTTTCTGGGCCCGCTTCAAAGCTTCGTTAAGGGCTTTTTGAAGGCGCTTTTCTTCCTGGCCGCTGACGACCAATTTTTTAATCTTGAAATCACCACTAACCTCAATCTCGATGTCGCCGTCTTGGTAACTAATAGTTTGCTGGGCCAACTTTTTTTGTTCGCTCCGCAATTTCATAATTTTGCCCAGCTGGTCTTTGCGGCTCATTAGGCCGGAAAAAGGCATTCCCATCGTCTCCCTCCCTTAACTTTTAACCAAAAATTTCTTTTGCCGCGGCGTAAAGGTCATCGCCCCCACCGCCCGGCGGCTCCTTTTTATTATCCTCTTTTGGCGTCAAAATGCAAGCAATCTGCCAACGGCCGCCCAAAGCTTTGGCCAGGCCGGTTTCGACAATGCGCCGGTTGCGCTCCTCAGCCAGGCGGTCACGATGGAAAGGATAAAAAACTCCCAAAGTAATTTTGTGCCCCTCAACTTTGATTGGTCGGCAGGCCTTTAGCAAAGCAACTACCGAATGGTTCATCGGCTTTACCGCCGCCATTACCGCCGGCCATTTTTCCTGGACCGCCGCCAATTTAGCCGCATCGCTGCCTTTAATTTCCGACTCTCTGACTGCTTCCCTAACTTTTGTTTCACTTTTAGGTGCCTCGGGAACGGTGCTTACCGATGGGGCCGCGGCCTCCTTTGCCACTCCCCCATTCTCGGCTGGACCAGTTGCCCAGCCACTTACCAGGAGCTGTAAAGGCAAAGCCGGAATATTAACCTCCTTCTCCTGGCGCAACGCCTGGGTCAAATCCGCCAAAAGGTGGGCCAAACGCTCCGGTGTCTGTTCCGCCAGCCAGTTAATTTCCGCTTCTAAAGGCGGCTTTTCCACCCCCAGTCGCCAAAAAAGCAATTGCTGGCCGGCTTGGAGGCAACGGCGCAAATAATCTTCAAAGTCAACCTGCTTTTCCTCCAGCTCCCGGGTAACCGCCAGCGCTTTTTCTATTTCACCGGTCAGAATCAGCCGCAAAAATTCCCGGGGCAAAATAGTCAGCCAACGGCCAAGGTGCTTCTTAGCGGCGGCAAAAGTAATCCGCTTCCCCTCGCTAAGGTAAAGTTGGTAAAGCAATTTGTGGGCATCCCGAAAACTGCCGTCGGCGGCCGTTGCCAAAAGATGGCGGGCTTTTTGCCCTATCTTTAGGTGTTCTCCTTTAATAGCCCGCCCCAAAGCCCTTTCAATTTCCTCCTCGCTGGCCCGCTGGAAGCGGATCGTTGTCAACCGGGAAAGGACCGTTTCGGGAATCTTCTCGGGGTTGGTGGTGCAAAAAATAAAATAAACATGTTCCGGCGGCTCCTCTAAAGTTTTAAGAATAGCATTAAAGGCTTCGTTGGTTAACATATGGACTTCGTCAATGATGTAAATTTTGTTAGCTGACTGGAGTGGGGCCAGGCCAACCTGCTCGCGGAGGCGGCGGATATCGTCAATGCCTCGGTTGGAAGCGGCATCAATTTCAATAATATCCAAATTGGTGCCCTGGTCGCTGGCCCGACAAACGCTGCACTTGTTGCATGGTTCTAGGCCGCGGCGGTGGGGGCAGGCCAACACCTTGGCCAAAATCCGGGCCGTGGAGGTCTTGCCAATGCCCTTTGGGCCGACAAAAAGAAAAGCATGGGGCAACTCCGCCTGTTGCAAAATTTGTTCCAGCTCGCGGCGAACGCGGCGGTTGTCTAGCTCCCGAATCGCCCGGGGCCGGTATTTGAGGTAAAAAGCATCCATAACTTACTTTAGCAAATCTTTGACCAAATTAGTCAAGCCGTGTTTGAGCAAGCGGGACAAAATTTCTTCCAGGGGGGCGTTCTCCCGAATAGCCTGCTCCCGGACCTCCGGCCAGCAAATCATCACGTCGCCCCACACCCGCCGCCCAGCCCGGTACTCGCCGCCCTGGGGAAAACTCAAAACCAGGGGAATATAATCCATCTGGCGGTATTGCTGGTTCAAAGCCTTAGCCTTACGCCGGCCGACAAAAATCAGGCTCACTTCGCCTTCGCGGACTCCCAGCTCTGCCAAAAGCCGCTCCACCTCCCGGCGCACCCACCGCAGGTCAAGGTGGTAACGGGGATCTTTTTTGAGCAAAACTTTCATTCCGCCAAAGCCTCCTTCACCAAAGTTGCCACCCGCCGGCCATCAGCCCGGCCTTTGACGCGGGCCATCACCGCCCCCATTAGACTGCCAAAATCCGTTTTGCCGGTTGCCTTTTCTGCAGTGATTACTTTCTTGATTTCTTCATCGCTCAATTCCGCCGGCAGATATTGCTTCAAAATAGCAATTTCTTTTTCTTCCTTAGCCAGCAAGTCCTGGCGGCCGGCCTTGGCAAACATTTCCCGCGCCTCTTGTTTAGCCTTCAATTCTTTTTGCAAAATTGCTAGGGCCGCTTCTTCAGTCAACCCTTTTTCCTGGCGCAAAGCCTGCTTTTGTAAAAGGGAAAGCAAATAACGGCGCGTTTCGGCCGCCTCCTTCTCGCCGGCTTTCAAAGCCCGTTGAAAATCTTGGCGAATTTTTTCTTCAATTTTGGTCATCTTGCTTGTTGGCGCCGCTCCAGCCAAACGCGGTGGCTGATCTCTTTTTGCCGCTCATAACGCCGCCGGGAAGGCTTGATGTAGCGCACTTTGCGCCGCACCGTCTCAAGGATACCTTCCTCAGAAAAAATTTTCCGAAAACGGTTGATTAGGTCGTTGCGTGACTCGCCTTTTTTTCGGTGTACTACTACCGCCACTTTCTGCCACCTCCTTTCTTATAAGTCTCTTATAGTTTAACTGGCGGCGGGCGAAATGACAAGGAGAATTTTAGCCTTATTTTTTATTTTTCTGCAAGCAGAGGAGCCAATCTTGGGTGTTAACAACACCGTTTTTGTCAAAGTCATAAGCCGGATTATGGCCACCAAATTGCTTTTTGAAATCGGCCGCTTGGCAAACGGTGACTAAACTGCCCGAACTGCTGGCTGTTGGCGCAGTTGGGGAAATCGCTACTGTCGGCACCGGCGTTACGGCCACGGTTGGCGAAACAGCTGCCGCGGCACTTTTAGTCCGGAAACTGTATGGCAAGCCATTGTTGTCATAAACCTCATCACCAACCCGAATCCGGAAATAATAAACCGTGCCCGGTTTTAATGGCGACAAGACCACCCGGTGGGAGGTTGTCGGCGTATTTTCCAACGCCCGCAAAAGCAAGCTTGCTTGGTTAGCGCCATATTCTACTACCCCCATTGCGTTCTTGTCAGTCTGCCAGGTAATTGTGGCGCTAGTTTTGTCGGCTAAAATTCGCACGTTTTGGGGGGCTGTCCCGGCCGCCGCCCCGCTAAAGTAGGTTCGGGCCACCTTTACCCCCATCACCGCGGCCACGCCACCCAAAAAGAGAATGGTAATTAAAAGCGCCAGTTTTATTTTGCTTTTCATCTTAAAATATTAAACCAAAAATTCCCAAGCTAATAAAGAGGCCAGCTGCGCTGACAATAGCTAAAGTTGTTTGCTCCCAACCGGCATTGGGCAAAGCACTAGAGCTTGAACTATTGGCCGCTGCTGTCGGTGTCGGTGAAGTTGCCCCTCCCGTTTCTGGCAACTCACTTGCTGTTGGCGCTGCTGTTGGCGCCGGCGTTGGCGTCGTGGACGTACCGCCACCACTGGCAGCTATGGTGTAATTGCCGCTGCCATTGGCAGCACAGTCAATAAAATTGCCGTCATCAGAATTGCGGATGGCGCTGCCGTCGTCGCTGCCGCAAATAAAATTCACCGCGGCGGTTCCTGTCTCCTGGGCGGTAAAGGTAATGCTGACCACCTTGCCCTTAGTCGATCGCGAATAAGTAGATTGGGTGACAAAGAAATAAAGGCTTAGGCGGCCGTTGGCCTGGTCGACATTAAAAACCGAATCGCCATTGCTGCCAAAATACTTTTCGTCCTTAATTGCCGCTTCGCTGGTTGAAAGCCGCGATTTGTCGTAGTCAATAATGACATCCATTGTTTGGACCGGCTTCCCGGCCGGATCAACCCAAACGGTCACCGTAAAAGTCTGCCCTTTTTGGTAATTGCCACTCGCCGGGTCCAAGTAAAAACGGGCTCCCGCCCGGGCAGTTACCGGCCCTTGCCAGAGAAAAAGAAAAGCGGCCAGAAATAGGACAGGCAAAAAGAAAAACTTTTTCATTATTTAACCATAACAGAAAAATCTTTCGTTTGTAAAGGCACTGCTTTCTCTTCAATGTCAACCGCTTGGGTGCCTTTCAAGAAATGCAGCTTTAAGCTCTCGGGGTTTTGGGATTTCAGCTTGAAATGCAAATTAGCCAGGACAATTTCGTCGCCGGGCATTACCGCTGCTCCCACCCGGTCAAAATTCAGCCAAGAAAGAAAGATGCGCCCCCGCCGTTCATCAACCAAATTGCGGGCCACTTGGCCCAAAAATTTATTCTTTATTTCCACTTGGGCCCCGGCTGTCTTGGGATCGCTGTCAACTATTGCCATCGCTTTAGGGTCATAGCCCAAAACCACATCTAGGCCCCGCACATTCACTGTCTGTTTACCTTGCAAAATAAGCTGAACCGTTGCTTCCGCATCTGCTTTCATCTTGGATTTTCCCTGCAAAACCAAAACCGGCCGCGGCTGGGGCGTCACTGTTGCCGCCGCGGCTTTTTGGCCATTTTTTTGGCGGCTCAGATAATCTCCAATCCAAATGCTTTCGCCAATAAGCGCCATGCTCAAAACAATCACTCCCCAAAAGAAAATATCTTTCCTTTCTCCTTTTTGTAACCAGCGGCGGGTTTTTTCAATAAAATGGATCATCTTATTAAAAGCTGTCATCGTAACGCCGAGACATGGTCTTCAAAAATAACTGGATATCAGCCCCGTTGTTAATTCCATCATAATTCAAATCGGCGGCCTTCTTCAACCAGCTGGGCGCATTGGCCCGCAAGGATTCTACCAGCCGGGCAAAATCCCGGGCATCAACTACCCCATCTTGCTTGCCATCCTTATCGGGAATATCCCCAGCCGGCAAAGGTACACCGGTAAAGTCAAGAGTATTTAGGCCCGGCTTTAAGACAATTTCGCCAATATTACAACCTACCTTCTTTTGTCCGTTGCGGCAAAAGTTTACCGCCAAATGTTTTGGCCCCTTGATAGAAACAATATAGTGGTTGCCTGGCCGCATATTC
>JALWDZ010000006.1 GCA_027039485.1 Candidatus Shapirobacteria bacterium | reverse complement strand
GAATATGCGGCCAGGCAACCACTATATTGTTTCTATCAAGGGGCCAAAACATTTGGCGGTAAACTTTTGCCGCAACGGACAAAAGAAGGTAGGTTGTAATATTGGCGAAATTGTCTTAAAGCCGGGCTTAAATACTCTTGACTTTACCGGTGTACCTTTGCCGGCTGGGGATATTCCCGATAAGAATGGCAAGCAAGATGGGGTAGTTGATGCCCGGGATTTTGCCCGGCTGGTAGAATCCTTGCGAGCCAATGCGCCCAGCTGGTTGAAGAAGGCCGCTGATTTGAATTATGATGGAATTAACAACGGGGCTGATATCCAGTTATTTTTGAAGACCATGTCTCGGCGTTACGATGACAGTTTTTAATAAGATGATCCATTTTATTGAAAAAACCCGCCGCTGGTTACAAAAAGGAGAAAGGAAAGATATTTTCTTTTGGGGAGTGATTGTTTTGAGTATGGCGCTTATTGGCGAAAGCATTTGGATTGGAGATTATCTGAGCCATCTCCGGTACTCGGGTAGAGGTTTACTCACACCTACCTCTATTCCTGCTTTTGTAGTAATGGGCCAAGGCGATACCTCTGTAAAACCAGGAGAGAAAAACATCATGAAAATTATTCTTAAGAGCAATGAGGCAGAGAACATTCGGGGTTTGGATATTGTTCTCGCTTTTGATCCGGAAAAGGTGGTCCTGGTGGATGCTGATCCAACCCAGGCAGGAACTCAGGTGGAAGTAAAAAATGAGGCTTTGGGACAAGTAGCGAGGAATCTTGTTGATGAACAAACAGGAAGAATTTTTATTTCCTGGCTTAACTTTGGACAAGTGGGAACAGCAGTGATGCCTGGAGATGAGATAACCTTGGCGGCTGTCCATTTCCGCCCCTTAAAAACTAAAGGGGTTGAATTCCGATTCTTGTCAGGAACGAAGGTGGTGGATACTGACGGGCAGACGGTTACTTTGCAAACGAAAGATTTCTTGGTTAAGAAAGAAAGATAAAAAGGGCATTCTTGCTATCTTTTTTCTCGGTGTTGGGGCAGCTTTTTTCTGGCAATTAGCAGTAGCTGTCTTTGCTGGGGCCCGTTTTTATCTTCTCAGGAATTGGTAGGCCGAGAGCTAGCTCCTAGCCCATTTTCGTTGTTTGTTGTAGGTTGGAAGCTGACTACGGCTGTTGGAGCAAATGCCAGTGGTCGCTTTGGATGAAGTAGTTGAGCGGCAGGCGGCTGGTAAAAACGGTCCCCTGATAGCCGTCGGCCTGGCTGATTTGGACCATTGTTTCGCCAATGCCGGGATCTAAAACTGCCGTCACCACCGCCACATGGCCATACTCGCCGGCATCGCTGACAACCACATCGCCGGGCTGCAAATCCTGCCAGCTTTTTTGGCCAAAATAGTTGAGAAAATCCCGGGCCGCCGCCACCCGAACCGTCCGCAACCAAGGCACGGCCGCCTTGGCAAAGCCAACGCATTGGAGCGTATGATCCACAATTCCCTGGCGAAGAGTCGCGATCGCCGCTGCATCCACTCCGTTTTCCTGCAGACAGGGCACCATCTGGCCAAAATTTTCCTCGGTAACCACCGGCACCTCGCTGCTTCCCTGGCACTTTTGGAAAGCATTTTCAATCAAACAAGCCTGGCGGGCAATTGGCGACCGGGCTTCTGCCTGGCAGGCCACCCGATCTTTGTAAAGAAGATTGAAGTAGGCGGCGCTGGCTTGGCCCCGCTCGCTGCTGGTAAAAATGGCGCCGGCAATGGTGATGATAACCAAAAGGGGAAGAAGAAGGATAACCACCAACAAACTGCCTCCGACCACCAAAGCCATCTTTTTGAAGCTCGGGCTCTCGCCGGCTGGCAATTCAATCAAGCCACCAAACGAAGCTAGAAAATGGCCCAGGCCGCCGCGGCCAAAGACTAGCCGCCCCAGCCAACTGCCAACCTTGCCGAGAATACCCTTCGCCCAAACCAAAACTGTCACTACCCAGCCCGGCGGCCCGCTGCCCAGGCCCAGAAGGGTGGCCAATTTGACCAAGCCTTCTTTGAGGGCCACCTTCAGGCCGGTTTTAGCCAGCTGCTTTTCGGCCCAGCCAAGGCCGCGCCGCAAGAGCCAATTTTCCAGCCGCCGGCCGAGGCCGGAGAAGGCCGAACGGAGGTAGCCGCCGCCCTTTTCCCACGATGGCTGCCACCAGCGATTATGGCCGCCAGCCAGCCGCCAATAAAACCGGTAGGCCCAGGTCTGGTGGCGCGCGGTTTTTTGCTGCCAGCCAACAAAAGGCTGAGCCAGCGGCGGCACCGCCTGAGGGGTAATTTTCCCTAAAGATTGGTTGAAACGGGGCAGGCGGAAGAAAGACAAGGCCCGGTAAAAATGGCCCAGGCCGGACTGGTCCGGGCTGGCGGCTAAAGTGGCCCGCAGCAAGGCCGGGTTTTCCTTTAAGCCGCTAACAATTGTCTGGCCGGCTTGGGCTAGGGAAATTTGGGCTGGCAATTGCCGGCTGGCAAAAAACTCCCGCCACGGTTTGGCCAGGGACCAATGGTGCCAGTTAACAGTTGTTTCCCTGGCGGCTTGCTGCCAGCGGGGGCTGGCCAGAGGCAGGTGGACCAAAGTCAAAATTTGGGCCAGGCCCCCTTTTGGGGCCCCAGTAGCAGACGGTAAAGTTTGGCCAAGCGCGCCCTGCCAAAATTGGCGATGGAAAGCAATTAGGCTTTGCTCTTGCGCTGCTGGCGGCAATTGTTGCCACTGGTTAAGAAAATTTTGGGCTTGAGTTAGCCGCTCAGTTTCTTTTGCCCCTGGTCTAGGCCGCGGGCTGGCCAACTGTTGGCGCAGCCGGGGCGAAGCCGCGATCACTCTTTTTGGCCAAACTGGCGGCGGGCTAGTAACCAGCTGCTCAGTTACCTGCGGGCGGGCGGCTGCCTTTCCGGCGCTCAATTCCTGGGCCGCTAGCTGCAATTGCAAATGGGCCGCCAATTCTTGGACCAGGGGGTTTGGCGGCGCAAGATGGGGTTGTGAGGGAGCTGGCGGGGCAAAATTAGCCGGAGCGACCAAATCGAGCGCCTGGAGCAAACTGGCCACCGGCGGGACAGTTGCTTCTTTTTGACTAGGGTGGGCGGATGTTGGCTTTGAAGTTAGTGCTGCTGTTTTTTCTTGGCCAACTTCCCGGAGGGCCAGGCGGACAACTTCCTCGACTGTCGGCCGGTCCAGCCCAGCCTGCTGCATCATCCGGGCCAGCCAACGGTCAATTTCCACCCGCTGTTGTTCGGCTTCTTTCAGGTCGGCCAATAATTCTTGGAGGGTAATTTTATCCGGCACCAGCGCCTGGTCGGGAGTTGCCCCTTCCAAATCTAAAAGCAAAATTTCCTCGGCCAGAAGGTCATAGGTTTCCAGAAACTTGATCAGCTCTTGCAGCCAGGTGGCCCAATCAGCCTGTTGCAATCGGGGCCAAAGTTTGGGCTGGTAAAAAAGGATGTCGCCTTCAAAATAGCGGCCCAGGGCCTGGCGGATTTGTTGCTGCTCTTGGGGCGTCAATTGCCGCCGCTGCAAATTAGCCAAAAGGGCCAGAAGCGGGCTTTTTTCTTTTTCTGTTTGCTTGTCCACAACTAATTATAAAAGCCGGGGCGGGAAAAGACAAAGAGGATCGGAGCTTGGAGCTCGGAACTTGGAACTCGGAGCTTAGAGCTTGGAGCTTGGAACTCGGAACTTGGAACTTAGAATTTAGAAAGTGAAAAAGTTTAAGTGGAAAGTGAAAAAGAAGTTAAAGTGAAAAGTTAAAAACGGAACTAGGAGCTAGGTTGGAGGAACTAGGTAATTAGAACTCGGAACTTGGTTATTAGAGCTTAGAACTCGGAATTTGGAACTTGGTTAGGGTATCAGGGGGTTAGGTTAACTTTCTCTTTCCCTGATTACCTGATTTTTCCTGATATTCTACATTATTATTTAATCTTCTTCTTACTAAGTTCTAAGTTCTGAGCTCCAAGTTCCGAGTTTCCGTTGTTTGTTGTTTGTTGTCAGTTGGCAGTTGACGTTAGTCTTGACAGCCGAGCTGGGGGTGATTAGACTGGGATGATGAAGAAAGTAAAGGTGGCCATCAATGGCTTTGGCCGGATCGGCCGGGTCACTTTCCGCAGCTGGTGGGAGCACTACCGGGACAAAATTGACCTGGTGGCGATTAACACTTCGGGGTCAATGCCCACCGAAGGCTGGGCCCACCTTCTCCGCCATGACAGCAACTATGGCCATTTTCCGGCTTTGGTCAAGGCGATTGCTCCCCGCGAGGCCGAGGAAATTGGCCGTTTAGTGGTGGGTGGAGAGGAATTTCCCGTTTTGGCCCAGCGCGATCCCGGCAAAATTCGCTGGCGCCGCTATCAGGTAGAAGTAGTTTTGGAAGCGACGGGTGTTTTTCTTGATCAAAGCGCCCGGGCCCACTTTAAAGGTGGGGCCCACAAAGTAGTTCTCTCGGCGCCGCCAAAGGATCCCCAAATTCCCGTTTATATCCGCGGCGTCAACGATGACCGTTACCAAGGCGAGGATTTGGTAAGCAATGGCTCTTGCACCACCAATGCCGTGGCTCCGGTGGTGAAACTGATTGATGAAGAATTTGGCTTCCAAGAGGCAATGATGACCACCATCCACGCTTACACTTCCAGCCAGCGCCTAGTTGATGATTCCCATTCTGATTGGCGTCGGGCCCGGGCGGCGGCCATCAACATTGTTCCCACCGGAACCGGGGCCGCCCAAGCGGTTGTGGCCGCCTATCCCGAGGTAAAGGGGCGCTTTGCTGCTTCAGCCATCCGGGTCCCAGTCAGCGGCGGCTCTTATGCCGATTTTGTTTTTAAATTAAATAAAAAGGCTACCATCGATGCCGTTAACCAGGCGTTAATCAAAGCGGCCAGCGGCAATTTGGTGGGCATCTTGAAGGTAACTTATGAACCCTTAGTTTCCCACGATATTTTGGGCAATACTGCTTCGGGGATTGTTGACTTGCCGATGACCCAAATTGTTTCCGACGATATGCTCCATCTGGCAGTTTGGTACGACAATGAGTACGGTTATTCCAGCCGGCTTTTGGAAATGGCCCTCCTGGTTAGCCGCTCCCGCTGATGGAAATTGTTCCGGCAATTTTAACCGCTTCTGAAGATGACCTGCTAAAGAAATTGCAATTTTTGGTTGGCCGCAGCCGTTGGGTGCAGATTGATTTTGTTGACCAACAATTTGCCGGCCGGGAAACTTTGCGCCCCCAAGATTTACACCAGTGGCCTTCGCTGGATATCAATATTGAGTGCCACCTGATGGTAGCCAACCCTTTTGGTTGGGTCCAGCCTTGCGAAGAAATTTTGCCCCACCGCTTGGTGGCCCAGGTGGAAACAGTCGGCAACCAGATTGAATTTGTTGAACGGACCTTAGCCGAGGGCATTGAGACAGGATTTGCTTTAGAGCTATCAACTCCGCTGGACCAATTGCAGAAAGAAGCAGCTTTTAATTCCCAGGTTGTCATTCTCTTGGGAGTACCGGCCGGCCAAAGTGGCCAAAAGTTGCACCCGCAAATTTTTTCCCGCCTGGCGGAGCTACACCAGTGGCGCCAGCAGATGGGGGCTAAGTTTTTGATTGGCGTCGACGGGGGAGTGAAGCCGCGGCATTTCGCCCAATTGGCCCGCCAGGGCGCTGATTTGGTTTACCTTAATTCGGCTCTTTGGCAAAACGACGATTGGGCCGCTGCCTGGAGGAAGATCCAACAAACAACAAACAATGGGAGCTAAAAAGGGCTAGGGGCGAAGGACGAAGGAAGTGAAAAGTTTAAGTGAAAAGTTAAAAACGGAACTAGGAGCTAGGTTGGAGGAGTTAGGAATAACAAATCCTAAATCCTAATGACCCAAATCCTAAACAATAACCAAATTACCAAATGATCAAATGACCAAAACACTTAAACTATGTCATTCTGAGCGTTAGCGAAGCCCCAAGACGTTCCGCCTCCGCCAGCTGGCGGACGGCGGAGTCGGGGTAAAACTAGCGCAGCGATTAATCTTACACCTGATTAACCCTCATGCGCTCGCTCTGCTCGCTAGATCTTTACCCCTACCGAAGGTGGATTTATTCCACCGAAGGGGGGCTTCGTCGCTTTGCTCCTCAGGATGACAAGAAAGGAATGTTTTGAACATTTGGATTTTGGTCATTTGAACATTGTTTAGAATTTAGGATTTAGGATTTCGGTAATTAGGATTTGCCCCGACGTTCGTCGGGGCAGGCAGGGAATTTGGTGCTTACTTTTCCTAGCTCCTAGTTCCTAGTTCCAAGTTCCGATATGTTATCATGAACTAATGAAGGAATACCGGCGCTATTGGCTGGTGGCTTTGTTGGCCGCGCTGGCGGTTGTCTTCGGCTGGCTTTATTGGCAGCGGCGCCAGCTACCATTGCAATTCCAAGAATTGCGGCCACCTAGCGGCGCCCGAGTGGCGAAACCGCCGGCGGAGCTAGTTTTTGGCCAAGACCTAACCTCTTGGCAAAAACGTTTCCAATTGGAAACGATGCCGGCCTTGACCACCAAGCTGACGGTCAAGAAAAACATTCTCCAAATTAGCTGGCCGGACTCTGGCCGGGGGCGCTATTTTTTCCGCCTTTTAGTCGACGATAAGCCCTACCTTTCCTGGCAATATTATCTGGGCCCGGCGGTGACGCCCACGCCGGCGGTTTCGCCAACTTTGACCCCGGTGGCTACCAACAGCGGCGAGCGGGGCGACCCCCAAGCGGTCCGGCAAACTTTGGAGGAAATTAGCCGCGACTACCCCCTGATCCGCTACCTGCCGTTTAGTAACCAAGATTTTGCCATCAATTACAGCGGCCCGCGCCAGTTAACAGTGAAAATCAAAGGCGCCCCGGCCGCGCGGGTTAAAGACGAGGTTTTGCGCTGGCTGACCAACCATGGCTACCAGCCCGCCAGCCACGAAATTATCTGGCAATGATTGACTTTTATTTGCCGGTAGGGTTAAATTAAGATGATGAGGAAACGATATTTGCTAATAGCATTGCTGGCAAGCTTCCTTTTTTTAACTCCAAAGTTGGTTTGGGCAAGCACTCCGGCGGATTGGGCCATGAAAGCGGGCTGGAAAATTGGCCAAATATTGACGAATAAAAACAAAAACTTTAAAAAGCCGGGGCTGTGGAAATGGTTAAGTGGTCCCGAGGGAGTGGTTGAAGGGTTGTTGTGGACGGGGATAAACGCTTTTACTGGGGCACCAGTTGAAAGTGGTGGCGATTGGAGTGGTGGTGGCGATAATGGTGGCAACAATGGTGGTGGGGGTGGCGGTTTTAATTATGTGCCAAAATCTCTACCAGTTGGTAGTATTCCGTTGCCGGTAGGAACGAATGGCCAACCAATGTACCTTAGCCCCGGGCTTTTGGGTTACGAGGCTTATTTTACCGGAGCAATTATGGATTCGCCGCCAGCCTCGGGAGTTTATTACGCCATGAATATTCTTGATAACTTAACCGGCCGCCCAGTTTATGCCGGTTCGAAAGGCACCAATCTTTTTGGGGATGGCATGGCTACGGTCTTGAGGGTTTGGAGATCAATCCGCGATATTAGCTATCTAGCCCTTTCTTTAGTTTTCTTAATTGTTGGTTTGGGCATTATGCTGCGGGTGAAACTTTCCTCGCAAACTACGATGAGCATCACTAATGCCCTGCCCAAATTAATTGGCGTTTTAATTTTGATCACTTTTTCTTATGCCATTGCCGGTTTTGTCATTGACTTAATGTGGGTTTTGGAGGCGGTTATCCTCCAATGGGCAAAGGCGGCCCATATTGGTGGGTGGTATATAACGCCTGATATAAATACCATTTTAAAAGAAAGTATTTGGCATGAAATCCGTTTTGCCTGGTGGAAATCGGGAACGAGTGCTGTAGGGGTAAAAATGCCCGTAGGAACAGCAATAGTGGGAACAATTGGCGGGTTGTTAGCAATTATTACCGGAGTAGTGGGAATGGGTGGTGGAGCAGCCATCGCTGTAGGAATAATTCTTTTAGTCTCCTTGGGCGCCTTGTTTTATATTTTCTTTAAGTTAATTGCCGCTTTAATAAAAACTTATTTGAATATTGTTTTGCTAATTATCTTCTCGCCGCTTTATATTTTAGCCGGGGCTTTGCCCGGCAACCAGGGCGGCTTTGGTAATTGGCTAAAGAATTTAGTTGCCAATGCTTTGGTTTTTCCGGCTTTAACTTTAGCCTTTATTCTTGCCGGGGAGTTTACCAAAAGCGGTATGGGCTTAGACGAATTTGGTTTGCCCCATATCGGGAATGCCTGGGGCAGCCCCGGTTTTCTTTTGGCCCTGGGCATGCTGTTTGTTTTGCCTAGTATCCCTGATATGATTCGGCAGATGTTTGGTATCCGCGGCGGTGGAGTTGGGGCAGCAGCAATTGCTGCTATGGCGCCAATTGCCGGGATGGCCATGTTCGCCCCGCGGCAGATTATAGGAACAGTGCAGGGCGGTATACAAAGGGCTGGAACAGAAAAGATAACGCGGTATGCCCAAGGCCTTGGCCCTGATGGTACTTCTATTGAAAGTAGCAAGCTTCCGCCATTCTTCCGCCTTACCCGTAGCGTAAACGACTTCTTTAAGAGAAGGAAATCTTAATTTTAAGCTCCGAAAGCTTGAGCTAAAGCCCGGGTATCTTCAGAACCCAAGAGGCCCTTAAGAATAAGCTTTAAGAATTCGCCTAAAAGGGACCCGATTAAGATGCCCCGATAGGCGCCCATGCGCAAGGGAAGAGTATAAAGCTCTAGTTTGTTTTGGATGGAGCGCCGGACCCAGCGCTGGAGAGCGTTGCGACCCATGATTTTCTTTTCCAAATAAGAGGCGTCGCTGTAAAGGGCTCCGCGCTCAATGATGCTTTGCCAGATAAGGTCGGGGGCTTCTCGGAAAGGTTCCCAAAGCAGCTGCCCTTCAACAGTTTTCGACGCTTCCCAAACGGCTTCTAGGTATAAAGTAACCATGTCTTCGCGGCTTAATTCCCAAGATTGGGTGGTCTTGTCAACCCGCCGTTGGGGGAGATGTTGGAAAGCGTCGGCGCCGTAGACCAGAGTGCGCAGCCGGGCCGCTTCCTTTTCAGTGTCGGGAATATGGCCGACGGGTTCGGTTAAAAACTCTCCCTTAAGCAAGGCAGCCCGGGTTTCTTCTGGTTGGGTTACTCCTCCTTTCATGATTTTGTCATGAAGGAAATTAGTATCGGTTCCCGCTAGCAGTTGGCTGAGTTCCTCGCTGTTGAAAGTAGTGGGATGGTCTTGGCCGTTTTCATCCTTTTCGCGCATTTCAACTACCGCCGCAATGACCAATTCTCCGTCTTCGTTGTTTTTGACCAAAGCTTCAATTTCCCGCGTTTTTCCGCCTTCTTTTTTAACAAAAAGCTTTTGGTTTTCCGGTGGAATGGCCCGCCCTTGCCAGTCGGTTAGCCGGCGTTGGCTGGCTTGCATTTTCCAGCCGGCGTTTTCCAGTTTGCCGATGGCGTCTTTATCTAATTTTTTAAGAAGAATTTCGTTGAAATTGCTCTGGCCGAGGTTAATTTTTTCGCCGACGCCCTGGCCGGTCGCCTGGTCATAATAACGAAAGCGGCCAAAAGTTTTTTCCATAGATTGGCCTAGCTGGCCGATGCCAATATTGGATGCCCAGCCGGCAAAAGCTCCCCGCGCTTTTTTGTAATTAGGCGGCAACAGCTTGTAATTCGCATCGAGATGGAAAGGAAGAACCATGGTTCCGTAAACGAAATTGACTAAGCTTTCTAATTGGAAGTCATTGCGGCCGGCGTGATGGTTCAGTTGCTCCCTAACTTTAGGTAAAATAGTGTCCTTAACCCACTGGCTAAATTCTTGGTAATTTTTTAGATCTTTAAATTTGGCATTAGGGTTGTACATCGCGTCAAGAAGGGTATCGTAGACGGCTTTGACAGAATCAATTTGCAGCATGGCGACAAAACTGTCGGGGGAGATAACCCGGCTGCTAGACTCGCCGCCGGCAAAAATAGTTTGCAACATTTTGGGATCGTTGGGAAGGGAAAGAAAGAGGAATTTAGAAATGGCGGTCTCCCAAATACGGATCAATTCGTGGGCTTTGGCTTGGTCCTCCGATTCTTGCAAAGCACGATGGACAAGTTGGTTAAGCTGACCGGCCAGCTGGTTGGTTAGTTCATTGGGGAAGGTGGAGGGAATGCTCTGGATGGCCCGCCGGAAAGCGGCCGCCGTTTGAACCAAGTCATTTTCATCTTCGATCTTCTCGACCCCAACGGTTTCCATGATTTTTTTCATTTCCTGGCCGGCAATAATTTCTACTAGCCGCCGGGCAGCTGGATTCTCAACCTGTTCTTGGAGGGCACTTAAGTGGCTCAACTGGCGGAAAGCTTCGGAAAGGGAAGTGCTGCCAGTTTTTAAAGCAGCCTCTAAATGTTTTTGGATGGCAGCAATGCGCTGGGCGTTTTCCGAGCCAAGGAGAGCGACTACCGCTTGGGGATTGGCGGCGAGTTCTTGGAAAGCGCTTTCAATGGCCCGATTCTCTTGCCGAAGTTTGGCTTTTTCGGCAGGAGCCACATCTTCGGCGGCAAGCTTTTCCTCATTGGCCTCGAGGCGTCCTAGGGCCTCGCTGCCGGAGCGGATATTGGCAACGCCTTTTTCTTGGAAATAATTTTCAACTGTTGCCTGGGCTTTGGCAATATCCTTGTCGGGAGGGGCAGCTTTTGATTCTTGGGCCAGCTCGGTAACTAAATTTGGCAAAGTTTGCGTTAAAGGAGGTTCATCTGGTTGTTCTCTGGGCCGGAGATCTTCTATTATCCCGGCAATGCGGGTGGCTATCTTTAGGGCCTGTTTTGCTTCCTCAGGATGGCGGCGGGCCTTGATAATTAGTTTAGCTAATGAGCGAATTTGCTCTTGCATTCCGGGAGTTAAGTCGTCTTCTTTAAGCCTGGCTTTAATGCGGTTTGCTAACTCAGCGGCGGTTTCTGTTTCTACAAGCTGTTCATAAGCAAAAAGTTCCCCCAAGGCTTTAGCCACTTCTTTTTCTTTGGCCCGTTGCTTTTTTTCTTGGTCTTCGATAATAGTTTTAAGGGCATCTTTTAAGTCTCGCGCTTCGGGGGCAAGACTTTCTTCCTTCTTGGCGTCCAGTTGCTGGAGCAGTTCTTTTGCTGTTAGGCCGTTTTCTTTTAAATACTGGTGAATTGTTTGGGTAACAGCTATCTCCCTTTGGCTAATGGGTTTATTTTTATCGCGGATGATATCAGCAATATCTTTTTGCAATTTTTCTGTTGGGTGGTCAGGCTCTTTTTCTTGCGCCGCCGACTTTTCATTTTCATTTTCAGCTGGCTTGGCCGCTGCTTTTGTTTCCGATTTAGAAGGCGGCTCTTTCGAGGCCTTAAATGGTGCGCCTTCAACCACTTGCTCCTTCTTTATTTTGAATTCATCCGCTTCTGGCGCCCCTATTGGCTGTTTTTCGGTCATGGTGCCTTATTTTATCATCCTCCGCCCTCCTTTGCTAGCGGGGTGCTTACCTAAGTTTTTTCCTAAAATCCAATCGTCTTTTCAGCAAATTTTCTGAATAGCCGCCGGTTTGGATAAACCTCCGCTCGGCCGCTTTAACCTGGCGGGTCAAAAGAAAACTTAACTGGTGGAAGAGGGGGGTAAAAAATCTTCGTAATCTGCCGTCAGTTCTTCCACCGAGGCTTGGGCGACACCGAGCAGTTTAATTTGCCCTTTTAGGGAGGCTTGTTCGGAAACCCCCTCGGCAATATTTTGCTTGTTGCTTCTGGCGGCGCTGACCATTTGCTCTCGGAGCCGCAAATTTTCTCGGCTGGGGAGGAATTTTTGGCAAAAAACCACGGTTAGGTCATAGACCGCCTCGGCCAGGCGGTAGGTAAAAAGATATTTGTACTTAGGCAACATAAGCAACTTAGGTCACTTAGGTAACTTAGGTTAATTGATAACCCACCAATTAAACCTTACCTCTTTTTCCAAAGGCTGGTGGATAGCGACAGTGAAGAAATCGCGGCCTTTATCCTTGACATACAAAACTTGGTTGCCGGTGTCGCTGGTGGGGGTGATGTAAATCAACGATTGGGGAGTCAGCTGGCGGCTGCGGATAACGACCGCGGTTTGGCCGGCGGGGATGTTGCCTCGGCCGACACTGGCGTTGGTGCGGATTTCGGCTGAGCTGGTGGCTAACTGGCCGAAGTTGCTGGCGGCGGCAATGATGGCGCTGGCGGTGGCCGGATGAGCGAGGTTAATCTTGGCGAAGGTGGCCGAACCGGAGGCGGTCAAGTTGCCGGCAAATTGGGCCGAGCCGGAGGCGTCGATGCTGGCGACAATTTGGCCGCCGCGGCCTTTGACCAAAAGGGCACCAAAGCTGCCCCCATCTGTGTTATCCGCGCCGTCATCCGCGTTATCTGCGAGATTGACAACAAAATTCCCGTCTCGGCCGTGGTATTCGCTGGCGGTGATTGTTCCACGGACAGCCAGGTTGCCGTTAATCTGGACGTTGCCGTCATCGCTAACGGTCAAAATGCCGGCCAAAATATCGACCCGGCCGACGCCGCTGGGCTGGAGGCGGAGAATGTTGTTGGTTGAGCTGAGGGCATCCTCGCTGAGGCTAAGGGTGTCGACCAGGATGGCGTGGCGGACGGTGAGGTCGGCGGCCGCCAGCTGGCCGTGGAGGCCAAGGTCGAGGTTGGCGGCAACTTTAATGGTTCCACTGCTGCTGGCTGGTTGGCTGGACCAACTGGCCGCCTGGCCGGCAATGGCGGTCCCGCTGGCAGCTTCCTCCTCGGGGGTGAGCTTTGGCTCCCCCGAGGTGGAAGCGGTGGAGGCAAGCAGCTTTTGGACTTCGGCCCGGACACTGGCGATTTTCCGGGCCAAAAGATCGCTAAAACTACCGTTTTTAGCAATGATTTTATCGGTATAAATGGCGCTGAAACTGGCTTCTTGGGCTTGAATTTTCTGGGCCGCTAGCTGGCCGCTAAAGCTGGCATTGCCGGCGCTGTCAAGGGAAGCCACCGTTCGGCCACCCTGGCCCTTGACCAGGAGTTGACCGAACCCACCCTCATCCGCGCTATCCGCGTTTTTATCGGTGTTATTCGCGGAGGGGGCAAGATTGACTACAAGATTGCCCCCGTTATTGGCGGGGCGAATCTCGTTGGTTTCGACGACCGGAGAGACGAGCTGGTGTTCTACCCAAAGCCGGCCGGCAACGAGGTCTTTCGTTTTGATTAGCCCGGCCTTAATCTTGGCGCTGGCGATCTCGGCAAAGTTGGCCATCCTGGTCACCACCCGCCCGAATTGGTCGATAACCTTATAAATCACCTCCGAGGAGTCAGATGCTCCGTCCGCCGTGCTGTCGGACTTCACTCTGCCACCGTCGGAGGTGATAGCGGCCGGCGAAGCAACAATCTCCCCCGTCTGGTCCAACTCCAGTTCGGCAATTTTCCCCGAATTCGAGGCCACCTTGGCATTTAGTTCTCTGATTGCCTCAAGGTTGACAACTGATAAGCCAGCATAATCAACGGTAAGGTAGCCTTCATTGTCGGTGTTAACTAATTCTGGATAAACTTCTTGAAGTTGTTGGGCAGCAACTCCAATATGGGTTCCTGATGGTAAGCCTTTGTTAGGAAACTGGTCTCTCTTCCAGGTAAAGGTAAATGGTTTTAGTTTCTCAACCTTATCTAAAGCACCACTAAGATATTCTTGGACATTCTTCAGCCTAATATCTGAACTCTGCCAACCTCCAGTTGAATAAGCGGTGCCGGAGACGTAGAGTTTATAGGAACCTGGATCATTAGCGCCAATCCCGACGTTGCCGCCTTCTTTTATAAAAAATCTTAAGTTTTCCGATGAAGCCATTTCCCATAAGCCAAAATAATGTGTTCCGTAATTTCCTAATCTCCATTTAGAACCGCCGTCAGTATCTTCGAAATACATGTAAGGAATATTGCTCTTTAAATGAAGTAGCCAACTCGGATTCGTCGTCCCGATACCAACGTTGCCGCCTATCATCGCTATAGGATTCCCCCTAATATGCAATGGTTTATAGACAGAATTATCGCTATCATAAGAAAGGATATCTCCGTAATCGCTACTGGTTGCGTAAGCTAATCTCACATATTTTCCTGTGCTTGGTGTATCAAGCCCGGTAGCTCTTATTGACCCGGAAACATCAAGGGAAGTCTCTGGACTTGTCGTCCCGATACCAACGTTGCCGGAAGAATTAATAATCATATTAATTATTGGAGTGTACACATTTTGAATATTAGATTCGTCCGTGATCCAACTTATCGACCACCCAGTGCCAAGGTTTGTATAATGAGAATAGCCTGCCATTACTTCAGCAACGACTACTTTTGGATAGTACCAATTGGTGGATGTTGTCCCTAGCAAAATGACATCGTGGCTTCCATCATTTGCTAGTCTAACCTTGTTGAATGGAGCGGCTCCTCGTATTTCAGCAAAATAGTTATGCCAGGCATGACTAGAATAATTATATCCTCCTGTTTCCACTTCCCAGCTTGTTCCTCGTGATCCGCCTCGATAATTGTAGCCAACTATGCGGACTCTTAACATAGTATTAGAGCCGTAGGTGGGCAAGGTAATTTTAAGCGTGCCGGTAGTTGGATTCCCGCTGGTGCTAGCATGAATGACATTGCGATAATAAGCGACGTTTTCTCTAGTTGTCAAAGTTGAGCCGGCCACTTCTAATTTTGCATTGGGACTCATCGTCCCAATCCCCACATTCCCACCAGATTTAATGTAAAGCCTTGAGGTGCCAGCAGCTCCTTCTAAAATATAAAAATCTCCGGCATTTTCTGTTAGCATCCAATCAGCCCCATTAGTTTCAACTCCTGATAACTTCAAGGCAGGAATATTAGTACGAATTTGGGTATTGCCTCTAACATCTAATTTATACCCTGGACTCGTCGTGCCGATGCCGACGTTGCCACCGATGAAGTAAGAATCACCTTCCGCATTTAGGCGAACATTGGGAGTTTCGGTAGTTGAGTCATATAGATCAAAGTATGCTGTACCATCAACATGTCTTAATACAGCAGCTGTTTGATCACCATCAGAACTTCCCCGTGTCCAATACCAATAAGCACCCCAGCGATTGATATCTTGCTTTAGATAACCTTGGCCACCACTATCTTTGGTAAAGATGTCAGCTATTGGAGTGATTGTATCTGTGAACTTTCCAAGACTTAAATCATTATACCATGTTGAGGCAGTGGGCGAACCTTGATGCACCCATATTTTCCCATTTAATACATCCAACTTCGCCCCCGGACTCGTTGTCCCGATGCCGACGTTGCCAGAGTTTGTTATTCTCATTGCCTCGCTGTTACCAGGTTCAAAAGTAATAGCATTCACAAGATTGCTCTGACCTATACGCACATTGTCACTTGAATCGGAAGAAATTAAATAGAACAAGTTGTTGTTTGCGGCATTTTTTGATGTAAGTCCATATGTATTATCCACTGTTATATAACCACCACTCACATGTAACTTACCACTTGGATTCGTCGTCCCGATGCCGACGTTGCCGTTTTCTTGAACTCTAAATAATTCATTTGCAGACGAAGTAGAGTTATGAACAATAGCAAATTTGTCTCCTGTTTCATTGTTATTACTATCAATTACTACTACTACATCTCCAATCGAGGATAATCCAGTAGAATTAGTGACATAACCCGACAAACTGTCTTCATCAAAACCTAACCATGAATCATGGTAAACATTGTTTATAAGTCTATTATTAACAGAACCTATATAGATATCACCTTTGACATCTAGTTTGCCACTCGGACTCGTCGTCCCAATCCCGACGTTGCCGGTTACGAAAAGATTACTGCTGATATGGAGAGATCCAGAAAGAATACTGGTAGAAGCAAGAGACAAGCGAGTATTGCCGCTGGGGTCAAGAATGTCGCCTCCACCCACTTGGAGATCGTCAGCAACTGTTACGGTGTTATTGCTGATATCATAGATACTTCCCTCAACACCTAAGTTTGTTCTTATCAATACTGTTCCGTTTACTTCTAACTTCGCTCCTGGACTTGTTGTCCCAATCCCCACTTTTCCAGAACTATCGACTCGGAAAGTTTCAGTTCCTGAGGTGTCGGTTACTCTTAAAGGAACATCAGAAGCAATTTGGGCTGACATTGTAGCAGCTCGGTTGACTTTAAGGA
>JALWDZ010000005.1 GCA_027039485.1 Candidatus Shapirobacteria bacterium | reverse complement strand
GCGCAAATAGGCCGGGCCGGGATGGTTGGCCAGGAAAGCGGTTAATTCTTGGGCTTCTTGGGCGTCACTGGCGCTAGTGACGGTCAGGTGGGGTAAGGGCAAAGTCAAGGCAAAATCTTCTAGTGATTGGTGGGTAGCGCCATCGGGGCCGGTGGCCAAGCCAGCATGGCTGCCAACAATTTTGACATTGAGGCGGTTAAAGCAAATTGATTGACGAATTTGGGCCCAGTTGATGGCCGGCGAGAAACAGGCGAAGGAGGTAGCAAAAACAGTTTTGCCTCCCAAAGCTAAGCCGGCGGCAACCAGAGCTAAATTTTGTTCGGCCACGCCAACCTCAAAAAACCGCTGGGGAAATTTTTCGGCGCAGTCAGCCACCCGGGTTGAGCTGCGCAAATCAGCGGTGACAACGACAATTTTCTTGTCTTGGGCCATCAGTTGGCAAATTGCCTGACCAAAACCGTCACGGGTGGCTTGATTTTTCATATTGATTGCTGCCAATCACTAACAGCTTGCTGGTATTCGCTTGGGGTAGGGATGTGGCTGTGCCAATAAGGATTGTTTTCTAAGCTAGCGATGCCATTGCCGGCTACGGTGCGGGCGAGAACGAGGGCCGGTTGGTGGCGGCTTTCTAAAGCTTGGCTAAAGGCAGGAATTAGGCGGCGGAAGTCATTACCTTCAGCTTCAAAAACGCGCCAGCCAAAGGCCTCGTATTTTAGACGCAAGTTTTCTAGAGGCATAATTTCGTCAACCAAGCCGTCGATTTGGATCTGGTTGGCGTCAATAATAGCCACCAGGTTACCAAGCCGGTATTTGGCAGCGGCCATAGCCGCTTCCCAAACTGCTCCTTCTTGTTGTTCACCGTCGGTCATCAGGCAAAAAACTCGGCTCCGGGTTTCCCGAAGAGCTAAGGCCAACCCCACGGAAACGCCTAGGCCTTGGCCTAACAAACCAGAAGAGTACTCAACGCCGGGAACACGGCGGAGGACGTGGGTTGAGAAACGCGAGCGGAGCTGGCCAAGATTTTTCAACTGCTGGCGGGGGAAAAAGCGGGCGGCGGCGAGGACAGAATAAACGGCCGGGGCGAGATGGCCGGCGGAGACAATAAGCCGGTCTCGCTCGGGCCATTGGGGCTCGCGGGCATTGTAGCGCAAAATGCCGCCAAAGTAGAGGCTGACCAAAATTTCTAGGCTCGAAAGGCTGCCTGCCAGATGGCCAACTTTGGTTTGGTAGATGAGATCCAAAACTTGCCGGCGCAACTTTCGGGTCAATCGCTCTAATTTAGGAACTGCTCGTGCCCGTTGCATACCATTATTATAACAGACGGAAACAACGGAGCTCAGAACTTAGAACTCGGAACTCGGAATTTGGAACTCGGAATTTGGAACTCGGAACTCAGAAAGTGAAAAGTTTAAGTGGAAAGGGAAAAAGGGAACTAGGAACTAGGAGCTAGGAACTAGGTTATTGGAGCTTAGAGCTTGGAACTCGGAGCTTAGCAATGTGTCATCCCGAATGAAATGGAGCTAGGTTATCTAATGATGAGGAGAAGGACCCTTAGAAAGGGAACCAGGGTATCAGGTTAACTTTCCCTGTTCTTTTGGTTTCTGATCCTCTTTCCCTGATTACCTGATTTTTCCTGATATTCTACATTATTATTTAATCTTCTTCTTACTAAGTTCTAAGTTCTGAGTTCTAAGCTCCGAATACCGAGTTCCAATATGAGGCCCGGGCGGGATTCGAACCCGCGGTCGCGGTTTTGCAGACCGCTGCGTTGCCACTTCGCCACCGGGCCTAGTTTCCTATTTTAACATGGTGGCCCTTGACGGGAATAAAAAAGCGTTCTACACTGAAAGAAGCAATGGAATTAATAAAAGAGAAAAAATTGCTGGCCGACCAAATTCTTTTTGGCTTAATGGGATTGGCGCTTTTCCTTTTGCCCCTCTTCTTCTGGCCCTGGTTGCGGCAGCCTATTTTGGGCGGAAAATTAGTTTTCTTAATGGCAATTGACCTCTTGGGCCTTTTGGTTTGGGGATTGGGATTTTTAGAGGGGGAAAGGAAGGTTTTTCTTCCTCGTAACCTAACTCCTCTTTTACTTTTGGTAATTTGGGGTTTAATAAGTTGGTTTTTGGCCGGCAGCGGGGTGCGGGTCCGCAGTCTTTGGGAGGTGAACCCCTGGTGGGTTATTGCCTTGAGCCTTATCTTTGTCTTTCTTTTCTGGCAAACTGGTTGGCGCCGCCAGCTGCAAAAAGTAATGGCCGTTTTAAGCGCCGCCGGCCTTTTGCTGGCGCTAGTGACAATAACTCTTTTTGTTTTGCCGCCAAAGTTCTATCCCCTTCATGTTTTGGGTGCAGCCCATCCTTTTGTAATCGGCGGGCCTTTTTGGTCACCTTTGGGTTCGGCCCTGATGACTTTAGTTTTTCTAGCCGCCCTTTTTCTTTTCTGGCTCCAAAAATTAGTTAGCGTTGGCCGCCAAAATGAGCACCGCCTTTGGCAAAAGACTAACCTAATTGCCTTAGGGTTGGCTTTTGTTTTTCTTGTTGGCGGGGGCGTCGAGGCTTACCAGCTTTACCAACACCGGCCGCAACTCTTGGGTTTTCAGCCGTCCTGGGCAATTGCTGTGGAAAGTTTGAAAAATAAGCCGCTTTTTGGAGTTGGTCCGGCTAATTTTAGCAATGCTTTTGCTGCCTACCGGCCGTTACAATTCAATCAGAGCAAGAATTGGAATTTGCTTTTTTCCCAACCGGCAAACCTTTGGTTCCATATTTGGACGGAAATTGGCCTTTTGGGTCTAGTTTTCTGGGCCTGGTTCCTGATCGCCGTCTGGCGGCTTTGGCGGCAGCAAAAGGGTAGCCCTCTTAGCTGGATCCTGCTTTTCTTAATAGTCGTAGAGCTGGCATTGCCGATGGGGCCGGTTTTGCTTTGGCTGTTAGTTTTCTTAGCTAGTTTGTTAGTCTCCGAAAGAGAGATAAAGGCGAATTGGCCGGAATGGGCCCGGCGGGGTATTGCCTTAGGAACGGTGCTGCTAGTCGCTGGCTTGGGTTACTTCTTGGGGCGAGGCTTAATTGCCGAATATTGGTTTGTTAAGTCTTTGGCGGCTATTAATCGCAATGATGGCACCGCGGCTTATCGATTTCAGCGGCAAGCTGTCCGCTATAACCGGTTTGTTTTAGCCTATCGGTTGGGGCGGAGCCAGACAGACCTAGCTTTGGTAGCGGCTTTAGTCCGACAGGGGAAAGATCTTAACGATAAAGATAAACAAACTTTAACGGCATTGGTCCAGGAGGCTATCGCTGAGGCTAAGGCCGGAGTGGCGCTAGAGCCGCGCAGCTTTTTAGCCTGGCAAAATTTAGCCCAAACTTACCGGCAGCTCATTAATTTGGCAAAGGGGGCTGACCAATGGGCCATAGCCGCCTACCAACAAACAATTAGCCTTAATCCCTTGGATCCCCGCCTGCGGCTGAGATTGGGAGGTATTTATTATAGTTTGGGCCAATATGACCAAGCGGAGCGGATTTTTCAGGCGGCAGTTAATTTGAAACCCGATTGGGCTAATGGCTGGTACAATTGGGCCTGGTCATTGAAGCAGCAGAAAAAGCTGGCGGCGGCGGTTCAACGGTTAAAGCAGGCAGTATCTTTGGTTGACGTCAACAGCCCGGATTACCAAAAAGCTAAGAAGGAACTTGAAGAATGGCAAAAGTTATTGGGGAAAAAGACGAAGGAAACGAGCAAAGCAGCTAAGCCGAAACAGCTTTCGTTGCCAACCCCGGTGCCCAGCCCGGTGGTGACCCCAATTCAGCTTTCCCGGGAAGCAGCGCCCCAAATCACCGTCAGCCCGACACCGTGATTGGAATTAGGGACTAGGAAAAATTAAAAGTGTAAAGTGCAAAGTGAAAAAGAAGTGGAAAGTGAAAAGTTGAAATGGAGCTAGGTTGGAGGAGCTAGGAACTAGGTCAAGCAAATTCTAAATTCTAATGACCCAAATCCTAGATATTCAGAACTTAGAACTTAGAGCTTAGAACTCGGAATTCAGAGCTTGGAGCTCGGAGCTCAGAACTTAGTAAAGAGAAGAAGATTAAATAATATAGAATATCAGGAAAAATCAGGTAATCAGGGAAAGAGAATCAGAGATCAGAATAACAGGGAAAGAAAAAAAGAGAAAGAGAAAGAAAAAAAAGAGAGTTAACCTGATGCCCCGGTTTCCTTTTTCATGCATCCGCCCCTCGGGGTGACGGAATACCGAGTTCCAAGTTCCATTTGACAGCCAGCCGAGGGTGTGGTTAAATATTGGTGATCATGCCCTCGGTGTTGTCTTAAACCCGTTAATTTTTAAGGAGAATCCGCATGAGCGATAATGCTACCTTTATCACCGCCGACGATTTGCCCCAAAAGTCGGCCCCAGTTAAAAAAGCCCCGGCCAACGAAGAGCCAGAAAAGCTGGTTGAAGTTGACGGCCGGATCATTCCCGACAGCCATTTGCCAACAGAGTTTGTTGAAGGCGTTTTAGATATTGCCAATGATGGCCATGGCTTTTTGCGGCCTAAGTTTACCCCCTCGCCGGGTGATGTTTATATTTCCGCTTCCCAGATTCGCCGCTTCCAATTGCGGGAAGGCGATTTGGTCGGCGGCCAAGTGCGGGCGCCAAAAGATAACGAGCGTTACCGGAGTATTTTGAAAATTGAAAAGATAAACGGCCAGCCGGTAGAAAAAGTTAAGGCGCGCCCTTGGTTTAGCCAGTTGACGCCAATTTTCCCCCAGCCGCAAATTAAATTGGAAACGGAACAAAAGTTGTTGGCCGCCCGGATGGTTGACTTGATTGCTCCGATTGGTTTTGGCCAGCGGGGCCTGATTGTTTCCCCACCCAAGGCAGGAAAGACCTGGCTGATGAAAGACATTGCCTATGGGGTGGCCAAAAATTACCCTAAAGTGCACCTGATGGCTGTTTTGATTGGCGAACGGCCCGAAGAGGTGACTGATATTATCCGCAGCGTCAAAGGTGAAGTTATCGCCTCTAATTTTGACGAACCGCCGGAATACCAGACCCGGGCGGCGGAAATTGCCATCGAGCGGGCCAAGCGCCTGGTGGAAATGGGCGAAGATGTCTTTATTCTTTTGGATTCCATTACCCGGTTGGCGCGGGCTTACAACCTGTCGATGCCTTCTTCGGGGCGGACCCTGAGTGGCGGCTTTGATCCGGCGGCCCTTTACCCAGCCAAGCGCTTTTTTGGCGCGGCCCGGAACATTGAAAATGGTGGCTCGCTGACAATTATTGGCACTACCCTGATTGATACCGGCAGTAAGATGGACGATCTTATCTATGAGGAGTTTAAGGGGACCGGCAATATGGAGATTCATCTCGATCGCCATTTAGCAGAACGGCGCATTTTCCCGGCGATTGACATCCAGCGATCAGGAACCCGGAAAGAGGAATTACTTTTTGACCCGAAAATTTATCCTCAAATTGTCCGGATGCGGCGGATGGTGGATTTGCTAAACAAGGATGAGCGCACCGAGGCCTTTTTACAAAAGTTAGCCAAAACCAAAAACAACGCCGAGTTCTTGGCGACTCTCAATCATGGCTGAAAAAGTCGAAAAGGTGATCATCATTGGCGCCGGCCCGGCCGGGTTGACAGCGGCAATTTACGCCGGTCGGTCGGGGTTTGACCCGCTGGTGATTGAAGGTTTAAGTCCCGGTGGCCAGCCGGTTTTGACCACCTTGGTCGAGAACTATCCTGGCTTTCCAGAAGGTATTCAGGGGCCGGAGCTGGCCCAGCGCTTTCGCCAGCAGGCAGAAAAGTTTGGCGCCCGCTTTTTAGGAGGCGAGGTGGTTAAAACTGATCTCCACCAACGCCCTTTTCGGGTGTTCCTGAAGGATAAAGAGTTGCTAACTGAGGCTTTAATTATTGCCAGCGGCGGCTCGCCCCGGTTTTTAGGCTTGCCGCGGGAAAAAGAACTCCTTGGCCATGGAGTTTCCACTTGTGCTACTTGCGATGCCTTTTTTTACCGCCAAAAAGTAGCCGCCGTAGTTGGGGGTGGCGACACGGCCATGGTCGATGCCCTGGTTTTAGCCAAAGCAGCCCGCCAGGTGTATATAATCCATCGCCGCGACCAGTTGCGAGCGGCCCTAGCCAACCAAAAATTAGTCCAAAAACAGCCCAACATTAAGATTCTCTGGAACAAAATTGTTGTCCAGCTAAAGGGTAAGGAAAAATTAACCGGCGTGGTTTTGGAGGATACCAAAACTGGCGAGCGGTCAGAACTGCCTTTAGATGGTCTTTTTCTGGCGATTGGCCACCAGCCTAACACCCAGTTTGTCCAGGGCCAGTTAGATTTGGACGATCACGGCTATATTGTTACCCGGGAAAAAGTGCTTACCTCGCGCCCGGGAGTTTTTGCCGCCGGTGATGTCGCCGATGCCCATTACCAACAATTAGCCACCGCAGTTGGCACCGGCTGCATGGCCGCCCTCGAGGCGGAAAGCTTCTTACAAAAGACGGCTTGATTTTTCTTTTCTTCAAGGTATAATAGAATTGCTTCAGAATATTAGCACCTTGACAAAAGGTTCAAGTTGGTTTGGGTTGTAGCAGGAGAAGCCAGTTCGTTTTTTTTGAGCTGAGAGTTTGATCGTGGCTCAGGGTGAACGCTGGCGGCGCGCCTTAGGCATGCAAGTCGAGCGCCCCGACGTTACGTCGGGGAGCGGCGAACGGGTGAGTAACACGTACGAACCTACCCCAAAGTCAAGGATAGCTTCGAGAAATCGGAGGTAATCCTGGATAGCCCCCAAGGCTTCGCCTTGTGGGAAATTCGAATCACAAAATCCTAATTCCTAAACAATGTTCAAATGACCAAAATCCAAATGTTCAAAACATCCTTGTCGTCTTCTTTGTTTTGGTCATTTGGTCATTTGAATTTAGATATTGTTTAGGATTTCGGATTTAGAATTTTGGATTTCCCCAAAGCGAAGCTTTGGGGTAAAGGGCGTAACTGCCCGCTTTGGGAGGGGCGTGCGGCCCATCAGCTTGTTGGTAGGGTAACGGCCTACCAAGGCAACGACGGGTAGGGGACCTGAGAGGGTGGCCCCCCACAAGGGCACTGAGACACGGGCCCTACTCCTACGGGAGGCAGCAGCCAGGAATCTTGCGCAATGGGCGAAAGCCTGACGCAGCGACGCCGCGTGCGGGATGAAGGCCTTCGGGTTGTAAACCGCGGCCTCGTGCGCAGCACGAGGTCTAGCACCTACTAACTACGTGCCAGCAGTCGCGGTAATACGTAGGGTGCAAGCGTTACCCGGATTTACTGGGCGTAAAGGGCCCGTAGGCGGCCTCTTAAGTCCGACTTCAAAGACTCCGGCCCAACCGGAGAAAGGGGTTGGATACTGAGAGGCTAGGGTGGATTCGGAGCCACTGGAACTTACCATGTAGGGGTGAAATCCGTGGATATGGTAAGGAACACCGAGGGCGAAGGCAGGTGGCCAGGATTCTACCGACGCTCAAGGACGAAAGCTAGGGGAGCAAACCGGATTAGAGACCCGGGTAGTCCTAGCCGTAAACGATGTCCGCTAGATGCCCTGGTTTATACTGGGGTGTCGTAGGTAACCCGTTAAGCGGACCGCCTGGGGAGTACGGCCGCAAGGCTGAAACTCAAACGAATTGGCGGGGAGGCGCACAACCAGTGGAGCATGTGGTTCAATTCGATACGAAGCGATGAACCTTACCTGGGCTTGACATCCCGCTTTTTCCTGCTCCGGAAACGGAGAAAGGGTCTATCGTAAGGTAGAAAAGGCGGGACAGCTGATGCATGGCTGTCGTCAGCTCGTGCCGTGAGGTGTTCCCTTCAGTGGGGTAACGAGCGCAACCCCTGTCCTGTGTTACTCGTGTCACAGGAGACAGCCCCGCCCTTTTTGCTCAAGAGGATGTTAGAGAAACAGTTCTCGTGGGCAGAAAGGGCGGGGAGGAAGGCGGGGATGACGTCAAGTCAGCATGTCGCTTACGTCCAGGGCTACACACATCCTACAATGGAGCCGACAATGGGTTGCCAAGCCGCGAGGCGGAGCTAATCCCAAAAACGGCTTCTCAGTGGGGATTGCAGGCTGCAACTCGCCTGCATGAACGCGGAATTGGTAGTAATCGGGGATCAGCAGGCCCCGGTGAATACGTTCTCGCCTCTTGCACACACTGCCCGTCAAGTCAGCAAAGTTGGGGGTGCCCGAAGGCTCTCCTTGAGAGGGACGAAGGCAAACCCAGCGATGAGGGCTAAGTCGTAACAAGGTATCCCGACTGGAAGGTCGGGATGGATCACCTCCTTTCTAGGATTTTTGCTTCTCCTGCTGCAAGCCGAACTAACAGACTGGTTTTTTTGGGGCCGGTTGGAGTATCATAAGATGATGAAGAAAAAAAATGTCTTGCTTGAGTGGCAAGCGCCAGCCCGGCCTTTTCGCCGTTATTCCCGGGAAACCTGGAGCACAATTTTAATGATTACTGCCCTAGTGGTTTTGATTCTCTTTTTTGCCCAAGAATGGCTTTTGATCATTGCCGGGCTGTCTCTGGTCTTTCTCTATTATGTTTTAACTACGGTTGCCCCGGCAAAGGTTACTTACAAATTTACTACTAAGGGGGTGCAGGTGCCCGACCGGGAGCAAGTAATCGCTTGGGAGTGGCTAGGTCATTACTGGATAGAAAAGAGATGGGGGCATACCCTAGCTGTTATTCTTCCCAAAACAGCTGATTTGCCAGCTCTTCAACTGATTATTGATCCGCAAGAGAAAGAAATTGAAAAAATTTTGGCCGCCCGGCTGGTGAAAATAGACCCGCCTAAAAATGCCCTTGATAAAATCTCAGCCTGGCTTTACCGCCACTTGCCGCTTGAAAAATGAAGCTTTTGCCCAAGCTGAAAAATTACCGGGAAGAATGGTATGCTTTTAAAGACACTTACCATGTTATTTTAGCCAACTGGATTCTGCTTGTTTTACATTCCCTGGAAGGGGTTAAGACTTTTTTGGTGCGTTTGCTTTACCGCCAACGGGGGCGCTTTGCCCAGCCGGCAACCCATTTTTTTCTGACAGTTTTTGTTTTTTTGGCAATTTATCTTTCGCCTTATTTGGAGGATGCCCTTAGCTCAGAGACTAACCTGCCCAGCGATTATCTTGATACCCAGGCGGCTTTGGCCCAAACCAGCCTTTATGTTCCCCAAACTGGGCAGACAAATGTCCGGGGCGATATTGTTGAATATATTGTCAAGAAAGGGGAAACGCTTTCAGCAATTGCCAAAAAATTTGATGTTTCCCTGGATACGATTATTTGGGCCAACAATCTCCGCTCACCCAAAGATATCCGCGCCGGCCAGCGGTTAAAGATTCCGCCGGTAACCGGCATCGTCCACCGGGTCCGCCGGGGAGAAACTGTTTATTCGTTGGCGAAAAAATACCGCACCGACCCCCAAAAAATTGTCGACTTTCCTTTTAACACCTTTGCCAACGACGAAACTTTTGCCCTTAAAGTTGGCCAGGTTATTATTATTCCCGACGGGATTATGCCCAGCGCTAAGCCGCCGCCATCGTACTATGCGGCCCGGCGCTGGCCGGTAGTTGCTGGCAAGAAAACCGCCAGCCAATTTATTTGGCCTACTTCGGGAGTTGTTACCCAGGGCTATTCTTGGTACCACCGGGCGATTGACATTGCCAATCCGGCTGCCCCCAATATCCTGGCCGCGGCTGCCGGAACCGTTGAGCGGGTAATTTATGGCCGTTACGGCTATGGCCACCATGTAATTATTGACCACGGCAATGGCTATAAGACTCTTTACGCCCACATGACTCGGATTTATGTCCATCCCGGCCAAAAGGTAGCCCAGGGCCAGCCAATTGGTAGGATGGGTTCAACCGGCCATTCGACCGGCACTCATCTCCACTTTGAAATCCGCCGCGGCCGAGTCCGCTTGAACCCGCTGAGTTTCTTAAAGTAAATTTAGCCAAGAAGAGCAAAAGCACTGACATGATTAGCACCGTGCTTTTTAAGGAGGGTGGCCAAAGCCCGGAAAGTAGTTCCGGTTGTTACTACATCGTCGACCAGAAGGAAGTTGCCTTTTAGCCGTTGACGGCGGAGGAAAAAATTGGCCGGAGTGATGTTGCTGGCCCGCTGCTGGGCGTTGAGTTTGGCCTGGTGGCGGTCAAGATGACGCCGGCCAGCTAGAAGTTGGAGGGGCCGCTGGCTGATTTGGCTGATGATTTTTGCCAACTCTTGAGCCTGGTTGAAACCCCGCCAGAGGCGGCGGCTGGGATGAAGGGGCACCGGAACGATGACGACTTTTTCTTTTTGCCAATAGCGGAGGAGGTCCGGATGGTGTTTTTGCAAGCTGGTGGCAATAAGTTGTTGCCAAACCGAAGTTAGCCGGCGGACAAAGCGGTATTTGTAATCGTGGAGCATGGCTCGCCATGGCTCGCGATAAGGGAAAAGGTAGAAAAGGCCGTCTAGCTCGTTGCGGCGGCGGCAGTGGGGGTGGGTGAGGCCAAGATAAGAGCCCCTCTCGCACACGGGGCATTTTTGCGGCGAGCGGAAATTAATTTTTGCCCAGCATTGGGGGCAAATCCAGGCGCCGGGGCGGTGGCAAAAATAACAGGAAGGCGGATAGAGGCTGTCGAGAATAGCATTGGCAATTTTAGTTAATCGAAACGCCATTTTGAATAGAATTTGCCTAATTTAGGGTATAATATGTCATGAAGAATTTAAAGGTGGTAGTTTTGGCCGTTTTATTATTCTTGGGAAGCACTTTTGCGGTTAACGCTATTGATAAACCGCCCTTGCAATGGCCGGCAGTAACCGCTGGTCCTGCTAGCAGTGAAACAGCACCGGCTAATTCTAGAGATAGTTTGGTACAAATTATTCAAAACCAGCATTTAGCCCCTTTGGGTCCGACTAACTTTCTCCGTTATCTTATCCGGTCGGCCATTAACCAAGGGGTAACGCCCAATACAATTATTTTTCTTTTTCTTCTTCCTTTAGTGGGAGCTTTGGTTGGTGTTTTGCAGTATCTGGTTGGCCTTTCTGGCTTCGGTCTCTTTATTCCGGCCATGTTGGCGGTTACTTTTCTGGCGACTGGAATTGCCGGCGGGCTTTTCCTCTTTGCCACCATCGTTTTTGTTAACAGCTTGGTGGGCCGCTGGCTGCGGCCAATCCGCCTTCATTATTGGCCCCGGCGAGCGATTGTTTTAACCTTCACCGCCCTGGCTACTTTCGGTGCCCTGATTTTGGCCCCTTACCTTGGTTTGGCTACCTTAGCCCGGGTTTCCATTTTCCCCATCCTCTTTTTTGTCCTCTTAGCCGAAGAATTTGCCCGCACCCAGCTGGGTAAAAGCAAGCAGGCGGCTATGCGCCTTACCCTAGCTACCCTCGTCTTGGCTATCTTGGGAGCTATTTTGATGAAGTGGGCGCTTTTGCAGCGCCTGGTCCTTCTCAACCCCGAACTAGCCCTTCTCCTCATTTTAATTTTCAATGTCCTCATCGGCCGCTATTCTGGCTTCCGCCTTTTAGAATACCGCCGTTTTTATTCAATTTGGTCCCGGCACTAAAATGGGTTGGCGGCAACAAATCCTGACCAAAAACGCCCGCAACTGGTATTTTTTGCGCCAAAATCGAGGCCGGCGGATTGCTGATTCCAAATTAAAAACTAAGCGCCGGCTAGAAAAGGCGGGAGTGCCGGTTCCTAAAATTTTAGCCTTGCTTAAAACTGAAGAAGAAGTTAAAAACTTTGCCTGGGAAAATTTGGAGGGTGGCTTTGTCATTAAGCCAGTCAGCGGCTATGGCGGTGAAGGCATTTTGATTGTCAAGAAAAAGGCTAAGTGGGCCGGCGAATGGTTTTTGATGGATGGGCGCAAAGTAAACATTGGCGACCTCCGCTACCACGCCCTAGAAATTCTCCAAGGTAAATACAGTCTCCACAATTTCCCCGACTGGGTTTTGGTCGAAGAACGAATTAAGATTTTGCCAAAATTTTTGCGTTTTACCCACAGTGGCACTCCTGATATTCGGGTTATTGTCTACCGCCAAATTCCGGTCATGGCCATGCTCCGCATCCCTACCGCCGAATCTAAAGGTAAAGCTAACCTTCATCAGGGAGCTATTGGTTTGGGGTTAGATATGGCCACCGGGATTACAACCTACGGCGTCCGTCGCGACCGGCCAATCGAAACCATTTATGATTTCCGGCGCCGGAAAATGGTTAAGGTGAACGGTTTTCGCATTCCTCATTGGGAAGAAATTTTAGCCACCGCTATTCGGGCTCAGCAGGCGGTGCCGAGTTTGAAATTTGTAGGGGTGGACATTGTCCTTGACAAGGAGAAAGGGCCCCTGGTCCTGGAACTCAATGCCCGCCCCGGTTTGGCCATTCAAATTTGCAACCGGGCTGGCTTGCGGGATCGGCTGACACGGGTGGAGGGGATTAATGTCCGCAATGTTCAGCATGCCATCAATATTGCCCGTTCCCTTTTTGGGGAGAGCTTTGTTGACAAGGTCAATCCCGAAGGGAATCTGCGAATTATTTCCACTTTGGAAACAATTAGGATTAAAGTGCCCGGCCAGCGCCAGCGGGTTTCCGTTTTGGCTAAAATTGACACCGGCGCTTACCGGACTTCTATTGACCATGATTTTGCCAAAAGTTTGGGGCTTTTGAAAAAAGACAACATTGTTGATTACCGCCACTACCGTTCTTCGCTGGGCCAGCACCACCGCCGGCCGATCATTAGCCTTACTTTTTGGTTGGGCAAGCAAAAAATTGTTACCGCCGCCAATGTCACCCAACGCCACCATTTAAACACCAAAGTGCTAGTTGGCCGCCGCGATCTAAAAGGTTTTGTCATCCGCGTCGGTGACGAATGGGAAGAATTCAAACGACAAAAATTAGCTTTGCCCACGCCTTAGTTATGTTTCATGATATAATGCTCTCATGAGCACCAAGCGCACCTATCAGCCTAAAAAGCGCCGCCGGGCCCGCAAACATGGTTTTCGCCAGCGGATGAAAACAGCCGGTGGTCAAAAAGTTTTGCAACGCCGCCGCCAAAAAGGGAGGAAAAGGTTAACCGTTAGCTCAGCGCGCTAGTGGCCTTAGGGCGAGAATACCGTCTTCGCCGGAAGAAAGATTTTCAACTTTTGCAGGAAAAGGGACAATTTGTCCGTGGCCACTTTTTTCACCTTCTAGTATTAGCTGGCGAGGAGAAAAAAATTGGCATCGTTGTTTCCCGGAAGATTGCTCCCCGGGCCGTTGACCGCAATCGCCTCCGCCGCCGCCTAGCTGAAATTGCCCGCCTTTCTCTGTCTCATTTTCGACCGGCAAAAATTCTTATTCTGACCCGAAAGGCCGCTTTGGCAGCTAGCTTTTCCGAGCTTCAAAACGAGTGGCAAAAACTTCTCCAGATGGCAAAAATTTGGGGTTAGCTTGGTTGCGGGGCCAGGAGTTGAACCTGGTCCGGGAGGTTATGGGTCTCCCATGCAGCCGTACACCACCCCGCAGGTTAATTGATTATAACATAGGCTAGTTTTTTGCTACAATGAGGAAAATGAAAAGGTGGTTTTTCTTGCCAATTATCATCGGCGCCGGAGTGGCTTGGTGGTGGCCAGTCAAAAATCCGGCCAAGACAACTCCTACGTCGATTCCGGCCCGGGTCGCCCCGGCTACCGCAATTAAGCCGTTGACCAATTACCTGGTTTCTTCGCAACAGTTTTTTAGTCAGGCAATTAGTCTTAGCCAGCAAAAAGACGGTGATATCCGCCAGCGGAACCAAAAAGTAACCCGGCTTATTAACCAGGCGATAACCTTGGCGACAACAGCCATCAGCCATTACCCGACCGATCCCCGGGGTTATGCCCAGCGGGCCCGGATTTATCAGGCAATTACTGCCTATCTTCCCAATGCCCGGCAAATTGCCCTAGTGGATTGGCTCCGGGCGGCCCAATTAGCCGGCAATAACCCTGATTATTGGCGCCAGGCTGGCCGGCTTTGCCAACGGATGGGTAATTTGGCTTGTGGGGTGGATAATCTGCGCCGGGCGGTCGATTTAAGCCCGACCGATGGGCAACTTCTCTTAGAACTGGCCCGAGCGGAAAGCCAAGCTGGCCGGCTCCAGGCTGCTTATCAGCATTACCAGCAGCTTTTGGGCATCTTGGTTGATGACCGGCAACAGGCCCAAATCCGCCAGGAATTGGCCGGGCTGAAAAAATTGTTGGCTAAGACTAAGGGGGTAGTGGCCGCCGAGCCGGTTTCGCCTTCGCCGCTGCCTTTGGAAAATTTAAATGCGCCTAAACTTGAGGCCCAAGCTCAACAGCCGCTAATTATTGCTGCTGGTGATGAGGCCAGTCCGGAAACTAGCGGCCAGGCGGTAGCCAATGCTCTTTCCGGGACCAGCGTCTTGCCAGGCGGCGAAAAAGAAATAACCGTCCGCAATCAGCGGGTTAATGCCCAAACAGTAGTTTACTTGACTGCTATCGATGATAGTGACAATCAGCCTCTCCGCTTACTCCAAAAAGGCCCTGGCTTCTTCCGGGTTGGCTTGAGCCACGCCCTCAACCATGATCTCCGCTTTAAGTGGCTTATTGCTCCCCAAAAATGATGGTCCGCAGCCGGCTTTTTCAGGCTGTTTTGGTGCTGGCTAGCTTGCTGCTTCCTCTGGCTGGTTGGTACGGTGGTTCCCATTTCCTGCCGGGAACTTTTTTGGGGACGGTGGATATTAGCAACCAGACTTATGCCCAGGCTCGGCGATTAGTTCTCGCCCAGGCAAAGAAACAACCCCAACAGTGGTGCTTTCAGGCAGACAGTCTCCGCTTTTGTTTTCCGGCCGCTGCCATTGGTTTTGCTTTTCAGCCGGAAAAAAGTTTGCAACAAGCCTGGCAAAATCGCTTTCACCGTCGGGGTTGGCGGCAAGTTTTCCCCTGGCAATACCGTCTTGATTGGCAAAAGTGGCAAGCCCAACTGGCAACGGCTGCCAGCCAGCTAAAGAAACCGGCCATTCCCCCTTCGTTGGCGCTAACCAATGGCCAGGTAATGGTCCGCGGCGGCCAGCAGGGCCAGGATATTGATTGGCAAAAGTTGCGCCAGGAAATAATGGCTGCCAGCCAAAAGGGGCAGATTCCTCCAGTTTGGGATATTCCTCTGTATCATTGGGGTGATTATTATTCGCCCGACCAGCTCCGCCAAGCCCAAGAAAGGGCTCAGAAACTTCAGGGGAAAACGCTAGTTTTTCAGGGCGAAAAGGAAAATTTTGTCCTTACTGGCCAGCAGCTAGTTAATTTTGTCGGCTTCCAAACGCCCTGGCAAGAGGACAAGATAAAAACCTACCTCCGTGATTTGGCGGAGACCTTGGATGAACCGCCCCAAAATTCCCTTTTCCAATTTGAAAAAGGGCGGGTGGTGGCCTTTCGGCCGGCAAAGGTGGGCCGGCGCCTAAAGACGGCCCAGCTGGCGGCGGCAATGAAAGATTGTTTGCAAAAATTAAGCCAGAAGCAACAGACCTGTTTGGTCCATTTAGAATTCAGCCGCCAGCGGCCGGCAATTACCACCGCGGCCAGCAATCGCTTGGGAATTCGGGAACTGGTTGCCAGCGGCGATTCTTACTTTTGGGGCTCGTCGGCTAACCGGATCCACAATTTAACCTTAGCTAGCCAGAAGTTAAATGGCCTTTTGATCGCCCCCGGGGAAACATTTTCCTTTAATAAGGCGGTGGGAGAAATTTCGGCGGCGACCGGTTATCGCCAGGCCTACATTATTAAGGAAGGAAAGACAATTTTGGGTGACGGCGGGGGAGTTTGCCAGGTATCGACGACTCTTTTCCGGGCCGCCCTTAATGCCGGCCTGCCAATTTTGGAGCGCCACGCCCATGCCTACAGGGTCCATTACTATGAGGAAAACGCCCCCTTGGGTCTGGATGCGACCGTTTTTGCCCCGAACATGGATTTGCGGTTTCAAAACGACTATGCCAATTACCTTCTCTTGCAGACAAAAATCGACGTTCCCCACCGCCATTTGGTTTTCCAATTTTACGGCACTCGCGATGGCCGGCGGGTAGAAATTAGCCCGCCGCGGACTTGGGATTGGCAGCCGGCGCCGCCGCCGCGGTATATTGATGACCCCAGCCTGCCCCCGGGGGTAACCAAACAGATTGATTGGGCCGCCGCCGGCATTAAGGTAGCCGTTGATTGGCGGGTGTGGCGCGCCGGCAAGCTTTTGCACCAGCAAACATTCTTTTCGAACTATCAACCTTGGCAAGCGGTTTATCGGCGGGGGAGGCAGTGAAAATCTTAATTCTTTCCGCCCGCGAGGGTCATGCTAGCCTGGCGGCGGCCGCGGCGGCGGCGCTGCGGGGGAGGGGCAACCAAGTTCGGGTGGTGGATGCGATTGGTGATAACTGGCTTTTCCGCGGCTACCGGCTTTTTTATCGCTTTTTCCCCCAATTTTTCCGCTGGCCCTACCGGTTAGGCAATAGCGCCTGGCTGCGCCGCTGGCTGGGGCGGGGGTTGTTTTTTTATTACCGCCGCCGCTGGCAACAACTTTTGGCCCGCTGGCCGCCGGATGTTGTCTTGACCACTTTTTGGCTCTACTTGCCGGTTTTTGACCAGCTAGCTCTCCAAGCTCGGTGGCGTTATTTTAATTTGGTGCCTGATCCCATTACCCCCTCGCCGCTGGCTTATTCGTTGCCGGCCGTGAACCTCGGCTTTGGGCCGGCTTTCCAACATCAGGGCCGGCAATTAGGCATTCCCCTAACCCGCCTCCAAACGATCGGTTGGCTTACCCAACCGAAATTTTTTCGTCGTTATTCGGCGGGTCGGCAGCGGCAGCGGTTAGGCCTTGATCCCCGGCGGTTTACTTTTCTTTTATGTGGCGGCAGCGAGGGGAGCCAAGGTTTTTTGCGCCTTTTGGGGCATTTTTTCTGGCGCTATCAGGCGGAAGATTGCCAGCTGATTGTCGTAGCTGGGTCGAACCGTTCCCTTTTAAAATTAATCCGCCGCAGCTACCGTTTGGCTGGGAAAGTGCGCCGGCCGCCGCGGCTTTTTCTAACCGGTTATAGCCGGGAAATGGAAAAGCTGATGGCGGCTAGCGATGTTGTTTTCGGCAAGGCTGGCCCCAACCTTATTTTTGAAGCTGTGGCCCAAGAGCGGCCCTTTGTAGCGGTGACCCATATCCATGGCCAAGAAGATGGCAATTTGGAGCTAATTCGCCGTTACCATTTGGGTTGGGTGGCGGAAAATTTTGCCCGCCAACGGCAGCTAGTGCGCCAGATGCTAGCCCGGCCAGATATTCTCTTGCCGGTGAAAGCGGCCCAACGAAAACTGGCCCGCCGCAACCGCCAAGCCAGCCAAAAGCTACGGGCAATTGTTGGCAAATAATTGCCAACTGCCAACAAACAACAAACAACGAATGGAACTAGGAACTAGGAGCTAGGAACTAGGTTATTGGAACTTGGAACTTAGATCTTAGTATCTTAGGAAGTCATCCTGAACGAGCCGCCAGGTGAAGTGAAGGATCTAGCGAGCGGAGCGAGCGCATGGAAAAGGAAACCAGGGGATCAGGTTAACTTTTCCTGATATTTTTATAATTTAATCTTTTTCTTACTGAGTTCTAAGTTCTGAACTCCAAGTTCCAAGCTCTGAGCTCTAAGTTCTAAGTTCTGAATTCTAACTTCCAATTTGCAGCCATGGCTAAAAATTGGGATAATTGCCTATGGCTAAGGCCCTAATTATTGACGGCAATGCTGTTTTGCACCGTGCTTTCCATGCCCTTCCGCCGCTAACTAACAAGTTTGGCGCGGTGGGGGCGGTTTACGGCTTCTTTAGCATTTTTCTGCGAGCCAGCGAACAGATGAAACCAGCCTATTTGTGGGTTGCTTTTGACCACCCTGGCCCTAATTTTCGCCACCAGCTTTTTGTGGGTTACCAAGCCCGCCGGCCAGAGATGCCTCTAGAGCTGCAGAAACAGTCGCAGCTGACCCAGGAAATTCTCCAAAAGGCTACTATTCCTCAACTGATTCAAGCCGGGGTGGAGGCCGACGATGTTATTGGCAGTCTGGCCACTCGCCTGGCAAAAAAACACCTAGTCTATATCCTTACCGGTGACCGGGATCTAATGCAGTTAGTTTCTCGGCGCATCAGATTGGTAACTTGGCGGCGCCACCTGACCCAGTTGGAAATTATTGATCCGAAAGCGGTGAGGCGAGAGTTAGGGATTAAGCCCCAACAGGTTATTGACTACAAGGCATTAGTTGGTGACAGTTCTGACGAGTATCCGGGAGTAAATGGCATCGGGCCCAAAACGGCCGGCCAGCTTTTAGCCCGTTACCGTTCTTTGAAGAATATCTACCGTCATTTGGACCAAATCGCTCCCCGCTGGCAAGAAAAGTTACGCCAGGGGCAAAAAGAAGCCGAGCTTTCCCAGCAGCTGGCCACAATCTTAACTGATTTAAAAATAAAAGTTAAGTTGTCCTCAGCCCGCTGGGACCAAAAAAAGCTGCGCCGGCTGGGCCAGGTTTTGGCCGCCTACCGCCTGCCCTCGCTGGCTCGGCGCATTGACAAAAAGCTTGCCCCGGTCAATGTCCAAGCAAGTTTGTTTTAACAGTAAATTCCAAATCCCAAGCACCAAATCACAAACAATACCAAAATCCTAAACCCCAAATATTCAGAACTTAGAACTCGGAATTTAGAACTTAGTAAAGAGAAAAAAGGATTAAATTGTAGAATATCAGGGAATCAAGCAATCAGGGAAAGAGAATAAGAGATCAGGATAACAGAGAAAAAAGTTAACCTGATATCCTGATATTCCGAATTCTTTCCCTGATATCCTGATCCTCTGGTTTCCTTTTTCATGCGTTCGCTCCGCTCGCTAGACCCCGCCCTTTCTTATGAAAGGGCGGGATGACAAGAAGGGGCGTCTTGAGTTTTGGTCATTTGGTAATTTGGTTATTGTTTAGGATTTGGGTCATTAGGATTTAGGATTTGTTTGTTATTTGTAATTTGGAATTTGGTGCTTATTATTCCTAGTTCCTTCGTTCTTTATTGGACAAATCGGGTTCTGGTGCTTTATTATTAGTTATGGCGATGCAGGCAGTGGTGCCCAAAATTAATTCTCCTTCTCCTGGTGCCGGTGAAACGCCAACGCCGGCTGGCGCGGGTAATGATTCCAAGCCCAATACTGCTTCTTCTCCAAATCCGGCGCCACCAGAATCTTCTCCCCCTAATTCGCCGCCAACAACACCGCCGGAATCGCCTGGCCCGACTCTGCCGCCAGAGCCTTTTTGGAAGAAAAAACTGGTTCTTATTGCCGCCGGGGGCGTTTTCCTGGTGATTCTTTTAACCTTAGTTTTTTCCCTTCTCCGTCATCGCCATCAGCCTCGCCAACCGGTGACCTTAACCTATTGGGGGTTATGGGAACCAGCCGGGGTGGTTCAGGGAGCGATTGCTGAGTTCGAGAAAAGCCATCCCGGCATTAAAATTAACTACCGGCTTAGCGACCCCACCGATTACCAAGCGCGGTTGGAAAACAGTTTAGCCCGCAACCAAGGGCCGGACATTTTCCGCCTCCATGTGACCTGGCTGCCAGTTTTTGCCGATCAACTAGCTCCGGTTCCAGCAGCGGTGGAACAAAGTTTGGATTTAGACCATAATTACTTTTCGGTTATCCCCCGCAGCTTAAAAGCAAACGGCCACTATCTGGCTTTGCCGCTAATGATTGACAATCTGGCTTTGTTTTACAACCAGAAAATTCTCCAGGCAGCCGGTTTGAAGCCGCCGCGGACTTGGTGGGGATTAGAAGAAATGGCTAAAAAGCTGACCACCCGCGATCCCAACCAGCGGATTAAGGTCGCCGGGGTTGCCTTGGGAACAGTAAGCAACGTTGACCACTGGAGCGACATTGTTGGTTTGATGCTTTACCAAAACGGGGTTGATTTGCGCCAGCCTCAAAAGAGCCGCCAATCGTTGCAGGAAGCGTTGACCTTTTACACCATTTTCTCGCGCCGCGACCATGTTTGGGACGCAACTTTGCCTAACTCCACGTTGGCCTTTGCCAGTGAACGGTTAGTTTTTTACTTTGCCCCCTCTTGGCGCATTTTTAATCTCCAAGATATGAATCCCAAGCTGCGTTTTGCCACCGCTCCGGTACCTAAATTGCCGAAAAATACCGCCGGGGTAGATATGGCCACGGCCGAAAAATCGGGAGAGTTGAATGAGATAAACTGGGCTACTTTTTGGGTGGAAGGGGTTAATCGCCACTCGTCTCACCAAAAGGAGGCCTGGGAATTTCTGCAATATTTGGCCTCCAAAGAAGGCCTCCAGCGGCTTTATCAGGCCGAGAGCCAAATTCGGGCTTTCGGGGAAATTTATCCCCGCCGCGATTTGGCTAAGGGCCTAGATGCCAACCCGCTTTTGCGGCCGTTTATCAACCAGGCCGAAACCAGCTATGTTTGGTATCTGGCGTCGGCCACTCACGACAACGGGCCCAACGAAGCGATGCGCAAGTATTTCGCCGATGCCATTAATGGCCTTAACCAAGGTAAAAGTGAAGATACGGTCATCGAGACGCTTTTGCAGGGTATTAACCAGGTTCGCAGCCGTTACCGTCTTCCTTGATGAGCGCCGTTAGGGCTGTTTTGACTACCGTCGCTTATAGCAACCTTTTCCGTTTTCCCCTTCGGGAGGAAGAAATTTACCACCGCCTTTTGTCGTCCCAAGTGTATTCTTGGCCAACAGTGAAAAAAGCTATTGCCCGGGCCGGCCGCCGCGGCTGGCTCCGGGAGCAAGCTGGCTATTATTTTTTGCCCTCTTGTTCTTGCCGGTCCCGCCAGCGGGGACTTTTTTGGGCCCGGCGCAAACTGGCCCGGGTGAAGCAGTTTTTTCCCGCCGGCCGGGGGCTGCCGGGGATTAAGCTTTTGGCAGTAACCGGCAGTGTGGCTAGCGAAAATGCTTATCCGGGCGATGATTTGGATCTTTTGTTAATTACCGCCCCCGGCCGGCTTTGGCAGACCCGACTTTGGTGGGAGGTGTGGCGGCGCTGGCAGCGCCAGCCGCGGCGGCCGGCGGGCTTGCCGTTCCACCGGGGCCGGCGGATCGCCGATCGGCTTTGCCCCAACGTCTGGTTAGCCGGCGATGCCCTCCGTTTGCCCCCGGCCAAGCAAAACCTTTTTGTGGCCATGGAAATTTTCCAGATGAAAGTTGTTTATGATGAGGGTGACTGGTACGCCCGGCTGGTGGCTGCCAACCGTGACTGGCTGGGGCGATTTTTGGCTACCTGGCTGAAAACCTTTTGCCAAAGACATCCCTGCCCGCCGCCACCACCGCCGCGGCCGCCGAGTTTGTTGGAAAAGTTAGCTTATCAGCTACAGTACTTTTACATGGCTCGCCATCACCAGCGGGAATTGGTTGGTCCCCGCTTTGCCTTTTTCCATCCCCGCGACCAGAGCCAGCTAATCTTGAAGCGCTATCGGCAGTTACTTTCGAGTCTGCCCCAGCTCTAGCACTTAGTTTCCCTTTTAAATTCTCACTTCCTTAGCTTCGGCAATCCCGAGGTGTTCCGCCGGCTGGCGGAGTGTATTCCACCTGGGAAGTTTCCTCTTGACAAACGCTGGGCGGGACCGTTAGAATAATTATCAGTTGAGATCTGCAAGTGATAAAGTTAGAAGTTCTCATTGAGGAGGTCCAATGAAAAGTATGCTGGCTAAAATTAAACCTACTCCAGGTTATGTTTTAATTGAGCCGTTGGCTGAAGAGAAGAAAACGCCCAGCGGCATTGTTTTGCCTGACAGCCATGAAGAAAAACCTCAAGCGGGACGGGTAATTGCTGTCGGGGCAACTTTAATTAGTGAATATGGGGCTAAAATTGCTGCTCCCTGCAAAAAGGGCGACCTGGTTGTCTTCAAGAAATGGGCCGGCAATGAGTATCGCCCCCAAGGAGAGAATAAAGACTTCCTTTTTGTTAAATTTGATGACATTATGGCTGTTATTGGTTAAAAATAAGGAGGGAAACAATGGCAAAACAATTACAATTTGGTGAAGAAGCACGCAAGTCTCTTTTAAAAGGTATTGAAACGGTTGCCCGAGCGGTAGTGGCAACTATGGGGCCCCGGGGCCGCAATGTGGCTCTGGAAAGAAAGTGGGGCAGCCCGACCATTGTCCACGATGGGGTAACGGTTGCCAAGGAAATCGATTTAGCCGATCCTTGGGAGAATTTAGGAGCCCAATTGGTGAAGGAAGCGGCCTCGAAAACTAATGATGTGGCCGGCGACGGCACCACGACAGCAACCCTTTTGACTTGGGCTTTGGCCAAAGAGGGCCTCAAAAATGTGACTGCCGGTTATAACCCGATGTTGGTCAAAAAAGGGATCGAGCAGGCAGCAGAAGCGGCTGCTAAGGCCCTTCGGGAGATGGCTAAGCCGGTAAAAGGCAAAGAAGAAATTGCCCAGGTAGCGACTGTTTCCGCTGCCGATCCGGCGATTGGCCAGAAAATTGCCGAGGCAATCGAGAAAGTCGGCCGCGATGGAGTTATCACCGTTGAGGAAGGCAAGGGCTTTGACATTGAAATTGAATATAAGGAAGGGATGGAATTTGACCAGGGTTATGTTTCTCCTTATTTTGTAACCAACCCTGATTCGATGGAGGCGGTTATTGAGAATCCTTATATTCTCATTACTGACAAGAAAATTTCCTCGGTCCAGGAAATCCTGCCTTTCTTAGAGAATATTGTTAAGGTGACGAAGAACTTTGTCATCATTGCCGAGGACGTTGAAGGGGAAGCCCTGGCCACTTTAGTAGTAAATAAGCTTAAGGGCACCTTTAACGCCTTGGTGGTTAAAGCCCCCGGCTTTGGTGACCGCCGTAAAGCGATGCTGGAGGATATCGCTATCCTCACCGGCGGGACAGTTATCTCTGAAGATACCGGGCGGAAGCTAGAGACAGTCCAGCCGAGTGATTGTGGCCGGGCCGATAAGGTTATTGCCGATAAAGATAATTGCCGCATTGTCGGTGGCAAAGGCGAAAAGGCTAAAATCGAGGCCCGGATTGCCCAAATTCGCCGGGAGATCGAAAAGGCTGATTCCGATTACGATCGGGAAAAATTAGAAGAGCGCCTGGCAAAATTAGCCGGCGGGGTAGCGGTTATCCAGGTTGGCGCGGCTACAGAGGTCGAGCTAAAAGAAAAGCAAGAGCGGGTGAAGGATGCTGTGGAAGCTACCAAGGCAGCCGTTGCCGAAGGAATTCTCCCCGGCGGCGGAGTGGCTTTCTTGCGGGCCAAAAAAGCCCTGGCGGATCTTAAGCCGGCTAATGAGGAAGAAAAAGTGGGTATTGACATTGTCCGCCGCGCTTTGGAACAACCAGTTCGCTGGCTAGCTAAGAATGCCGGCTTTGATGACGGTTATGTCTTGAAAAAGGTGGAAGATGCCTTGGCCACTAAGCCTGACTTTGGCCTTAATGCTCTTACCGGCAAGTTTGAATCTTTGGTTACCGCCGGCATCTTGGATCCGGCTAAAGTCAGCCGCAATGCCCTTTTGAATGCGGCCAGTGTGGCCGGGATGATCTTAACCACCGAAGTTTTGGTAACCGAAGTGCCCGAAAAGGAAGAAAAAAAGGAGGGTGGTAGCAATCTCCCCGGTGGCGGCATGGAGTATTAACCAGGAGGTGGGGTAGGAAATAGCCCCCTTCTTGGGGGCTATTTTTTGTGTTGTTTTCTTGGTTTAAATTTGGCAGAATGGGGTATGCAACGGAATTTTTATTTCCACCTTTTATTTTTAATTTTGGCCACTCTTTTAGCCTGGGTTTGGACCCAAAGCGGCCAGTTGTCGTTCTATAGCCTCCAGCTGACAGCCCTTTTGGTTTTAGTCTATTTTGTCCGCCAGCTTTGGTTTTCTGGCTCCTCGTCGTTAGCCGGTATCGACGGCTTAATTTTTAGCCTGGTCATTCTCCTCCTGGTTTTTACTAGCGGTGGCAGCCAATCGCCCCTCTTTTTTCTTCTTTATTTCCTTCTTTTTGGGCTAGCCTTTGCCTGGGAACCTTGGCTGACCTTTGCTTTTAGCTTCTTTCTGGCTTTTTTCCTCTGGCTCACTACTCCGGTAAGTCAGGGGTGGCAAGAATGGCTGAATCCTCTTTCGCTGATTTTGGTTGCCCCCCTGAGCCTTTATTTCGGCCGCCAATATTTGGCTAATTTGCGCCAAAAGCGCCGCCTCCAACTTTATCAGGCTAAGTGGGCCCGCGATGAAAAGCACCTCGCTCACCAAGAAACGGCCATTCTCCTCTGGCTGGCCACCGCTGCCCGCCCGGCTTTGATCGAAATGCTCGATAAATTATCTGTTCTTTTGGCCGATTTAACCCATTTTACCGAGGAACAACGGGCCAACCTTAAGCGCCTTCGCCGCCTTACCCAAAAACTTCTGCAAGAAAGCCAAGTTTTGGAAAAAGCCGTTGACCAAGAAACCGACCATGAAGATTAGGTTGCTTTTGATTATCCTGGCTGGTTTATTTTTTCCCGTGGCTAGCTGGGCAATTGACATGTCGTCCGATTCTTACAAAATCCAGTGGGGGAATGTTAATTTGGGCAGTGGTCGGCAGACTGGCAGCAATTACCAGCTGGGGATTACTTTGGGCCAAACTGCTCCCGGCCTTTACACCTCCGCCGGCTATAAAGTGCGGGCCGGGTTCCAATATATCCATTCTATAATTCCCTTTAGTTTTGCTATTTCTAGCCTAACCGTTGATTTTGGCAGCCTAACGCCCGAAAGTCCAGCTACGGCTACTAATGTCCTCACTGTTCGGGCCGGTGGCGCCGGTGGTTACCAGGTGCTGGCCTTCGAAAACCATCCCCTTCGCAATCAAACGGGAAGTATAATTGCCGACACTACCTGTGACAACAACGATTGTGATGAAACTCAGGCCGGAGTTTGGCAATCAACCGCCACTTTTGGATTTGGGTTCAACATGAGCGGCGATGATGTTCCCAGCGATTTTGCCGACACCAGCTATTTTCGCCAATTTGCCAACCATGAAGGGGGAGAAACCGCCCAGACGGTTATGGCCAGCAACGATGTTACCCGCCAATCCCAGGCAACGGTAACTTACAAAGTAAATATTTCTGCCAGCCAAGCCGCTGGCAGGTACGAAAACACCATCGTCTATATTGCCGTTCCCAGCTATTAGGGCTTGACAAATTTTTTCTGATTAATATAATGGAATTAGCAGATAAGTTATTGGAGTGCTAAAAGAAAGGAGGTGAGAAAGATGGCAGTAGTTAAATGGGATCCGTTTAGTCTGGCCCGAGCCTGGAGCCGTTTGCCTTGGCCCTTGGAAGAAGATGAGGAATGGGCTGAGGCTGGCGAAGGGCTAACGGTTTATGAGACTGATGATAGTTTGGTGGTGCAAGCCAATGTGCCGGGCGTTGAGGAAAAAGAAATTGACATTAGCCTTGAGGGCCGAACCCTAACCATTAAGGCCGAGCATAAAGAAACCGAAGAAAAGAAAGAGAAAAAGAAGATTGTTTATCGCCAAGCCCGGCAGGCGCGCTATATTTACACCACCACCATTCCCTGTCCCATTAAGCCGGATAAGGCCAAGGCGGAGCTTAAGAATGGCGTCTTGACGATAACTTTGCCCAAAGCTGAGGAGGCAAAGCCAAAGAAGATCGCCGTAAAGGCTCGCCAAGGCTAAAAAGGAAGGGCAGCTTTTAAACCGCCAACTGGCGCTCGATGGCCAGGAGGCGGTTATATTTTGCCAGCCGTTCGCTTCGAGCCAGGGCGCCAGCCTTAATATATTCGGCCTGGGCGGCGACGGCTAGGTCGGCAATAAAACTGTCGCAAGTTTCCCCGGAGCGGTGGGAAATAATAATCGTTTGCCGGTTTTGCCGGGCTAATTTTATGAAGGCGACCGTTTCTTTTAAGGTGCCAATCTGATTGGGCTTAACTAAGACGGCGTTGGTTGCTTGCAGCTGGAGCCCCTTTTCTAACCGCTGGATATTGGTGGTGTAAAGATCGTCACCAACAATTTTTATTTTCTGGCCCAATTGGTGGGTTAATTTGCGGAAATCCCCCCAAGCCTCTTCGTCAAAGCCGTCTTCAAGAATGGCCAGTGGGTATTTTTCAGCCCATTTTTGATAGAGTTGGTGCAATTTTTCTGCCGGAAGTTGGCGCCCTTCGCGGCGGAGCCAATAACGGCCGGCCCGATAAAGTTGGCTGGCGGCAGCATCAATGGCGAGAACAAAATCTTGACCCGGTTGGTATCCGGCCGCTTCAATGGCAGCTAGGAGAAGCTCGATAGCCTCCTCGTTATGGCTCAGCGGTGGGGCAAAGCCGCCTTCGTCACCAACGGTGGTCGGCCAGCGGCGGCGGCGTAGCTTTTCCTTAAGCTGGAAATAAACAGCGTTAGCCATCATTAATTTTTCTTGGAAGCTAGTTTGGCGGCGGGGGACAACCATAAATTCTTGAAAATCGGGACCGGGGAAGGCGTGTTGGCCGCCGTTGAGAAAATTTAAGAGAGGGGTAGGCAATTTGGCCAGTTTTATTTCTGGGAAATAAGTCTTATTGAGCCAGCGGTAAAGGGGAAGCTGCGCCGCCGCCGCGGCCGCCCGGGCCATTGCCAAGGAAACAGCCAAAATGGCATTGGCGCCAAAATGGCTTTTGTCGGTGGTGCCGTCGCTGGCAATTAGCAGCTCATCCAGCTTTTCCGGTTGTAGCTGCCGCCCTTGGAGGATAGCCTCTATCTTTTCGATGTTTTGCCGGGCTTTGCGGACCCCTTGCCCTTGCCAGCGCCGCGGGTCATCGTCGCGTAAATCTACGGCTTCGTGTTTCCCCCGCGAAGCCCCCCGGGGGACGCTGGCGCTCCCCTGATGGCCGCTGCTGAGGTAAACGGTGGCCATTACCGTCGGCACGCCCCGCGAATTGAGGAGCCACTGGCCAGTTACTTTGATAATTTTAGGCATTCTTTTTCTCCTTGGCGAGCTGTTGGTCGGCCCAGGCGCCTACATAAGGCAGATGGTATTGCTCTCCTTGGTAGGCTTTCCACATTAAGAAAAGCCAGAGAACAAAAGCGGTTAAGCCTAAGATGTTGACCAAGAAAAACCCAAAGATAGGTAAGAATCCTAAGATAATATCGGCAACAAAAAAGAGGCCGAAAACAATGGTTGACTGCCAGGCGTGGAAGCGGACGAAACTAGATTTTTTCTCGGTTAAAATAAAGAAAATGCCGCTTAAAAAGCCTAAGAGATAGGCTAAAGCGCCTTTTGTCTTTTCATCTAAATTATCCATTATTATCACCCCCTTTCTATTTAATTGTAACAGATTTTTGGGAGCCATAGACAGGCGGATAATTTTTTGCTAATCTCAAATTATGAAACGGGCGATTTTTGTTTTGGCGGTGGTTATTTTTGTGGCCGGGACGATTTTTCTTCTTTGGCACTTGCTTAGTCCCCAGCGGGCTGGCCTGGCAGTAGAATCCAGCCCAGCGGCAACAGTGTATCTTAATGGCCGGGCGGTAGGTAAAACGCCTTATCAAAATAACCATCTTCGGCCGGGCAATTGGCAAATTAAATTGGTGGTTGACAATAAGCAGTGGACCTGGGAGCGGACGCTTTCAATTCCGGCCGACACCCGGGTATTGGTTCACCGGGAATTCCGCGATCCCCTAAGCCAAGGGCGGGTGGTCTACCTCTTGCCAACTCGGGAAAAAGATAAGGCGGGCTGTTTTTTGACCTCTTTGCCGCCTAAGGCCAGCGTTACTATTGACGGGGAAATGAAAGGCTTTACCCCCCTTTCGCTTAAAGATATTGGCAGCGGCGGACACCATTTTGTTTTTTCTCTTCCCCAGCGGCCTAATCAGGAATTGGAATTGCAAGCGGTGGCTGGCTATCGGTTGGTGGCTGAAGTTGATTTTGGGCCAGCTAAAACGGCCAGTGCTACCCCGACGCCGGCGCCAGAAGCCGGGCCGGAGGTAAAAATTAAAGAAACGCCGACCGGATGGCTGCGGGTGCGGGAAAAGCCAACCCGAGCCAGCCCCGAAGTGGCTAAAGTTACTCCCGGCAAGAAATATCCCTATCGCGACGAAAAGAATGGCTGGCTGGAAATCGAATACCAGCCAGGGAAAACGGGTTGGGTTTCTGGCCGTTATGCCACCAAAGTGGACTAATGGCGCTGGGCTAAGAGGCGTTTGAGGAAAAGGGAAAAAGCCACCAAGACGATAAAAACCAAAAGGAAAGCATAAATTTTCTGGCGGCTGTTTAAATTGAGAACAAGAATGCCCAAAATGAGGGAAAAGAGCCAGTAAAGGATGGCAATTTTAGTCCGGGGCCAGCCGAGGCGGAAAAGAAGGTGGTGGAGGTATTCGGCGTCACCCCAGACTGGCGATTGGCCCCGCCAAAGACGGCGGCTAATGGCCAGAATGCCGTCGGCCATGGGAATGCCTAAGACAAGGATGGCGGTTGCCAGCTTGGCGCCAGAAAGCACGGCTAAAATGCCCAAAAGCAGCCCGGCAATGCTTTTGCCAGAATAACCGGGCATAATTTGCTGGGGATAAAAATTGTAGGGGAGAAAACCAAGATAGGCTCCGGCTACCGCCCCGGCCAAACTGATAAGGGGCCATTGGGTTAAGTCTTGGCTGAAACGGATGCCCAGGATGCCGATAATAACCGCAGCAATGCTTACCAGGCCGGGTAATTGCCCTTCGATGCCTCCGGCCCAGCCGACAACATTGGTCATCCAAACGAACCAAACGATGGTTAGCAAATCGCCGAGGGAAATAAAGAACCATTTTTGGCTTAGGAAAAGCACCTGGTGAGCCAAGAAAGGGTGGGTAACAAAGGCGATTTTGATGCCGGCCAGAACGAGGCAAAGAGCGGCGAGGGTGTTAGTTGTCAGCCGGAGGTAGGGGTTGAGGTTGTGGATATCATCAAGGAGGCCAACGACTAGATTGATGGTAATGGCTAAAAGAACGGCCAACACTTTGGTATCCAGGGGAAGGAAAAGGAGGATGGCGGCAAGAAGGCCGATGGCAATCGGCAAGCCGCCGCCGCGGGGGACAGGATAGAGGTGGGTAACGTTGACTCGCTTTTGGCGGGGGTCGTCAAGCCAACGGTGGCGGCGAAAAAAACGAATCACGGCTGGCGTGGTTATAGCGGTGAAAGCAAAGGCGGTTAAGAAGGGGTAGCTAAAAATGTGAATAATGTTGCCCATTAAAAGAGAAAAGTAAAAAATAAGCGGCTTAAAGCTAAAAGGAGGAGGAAAGCAAAGAGATTGCTAGTCCAAGTGTAAAGTTGGGCAAAGATTGTTTCCTTGAGAAAAATAGTTGTCAAAAGGCTATTGAGGAAGAGGACGGCTAGGGAAAGTGCTGGCAGAAGAAACAAGAAATTCGGCGAGGTTAATTGGAGCTGGCCCCAGGGGCGGCTATAGAAAAGAGGGATCAGTGGCGGAAGGAGGCGGCCTAAGACTAGAATGAGGATGAATTGGCTGCCGATGAGGAGAAAGTTTAGGTAAACGAGAGGGGCGATAGTTGGCTGTTGCCAGAGCAAACCGATGCGCCCTAGAGCTCCCAAAAAGTATTTTTTCATGCCAGTTTTTTGGTAGTCCGGTATTCTAACCGCCGTCCGAGCATGAGGTGGGTTTGGGCATCGAGGCCGGGAAGGACGGCCATGAAGAGAGAAGCCAGGGGCAAGATAAGCCACTGGAGGAACTCTTTCAGGTAATCGCCAAGATTGCGGGCTTTGATATTAGCCGGGCGGAGGCGAAAGTCTAAAATGATAACTCCTAAAAGGGCTAAAAGGCAGACGGTAAGAATGGCGCCAGAGAATTTGGGGAGATTATAGCCAAGGGTAGTTTGGAAAAAGCGGGGGTTGAGAAGGGTTACCAGCCAGGCGTTGAGGGTGAGAATGAACCAGTTGGTTGACCAGAGGAGGTGGGTTTCGAGCATTTTGTAGATCCGGGCTAGGCGGAGGCTGAGGGGAATCTCGGGATGATTCTTGGCTTGGGTGATGGCATAAGGAATATCAGTAACCCCCCAGGCGTGGCGCTGGCATTGGAAGTAACGGTTTTTCAAGGCATCCCAAAAACTCTCTCCCTCGGGAGCGTCAATGCTGGTGGGTAAAAAGATGGGTTGAATGCTAGCTTGACCTTTAGTGGCAAAAAAGGCCTGGAGGAAAAGATGCCAATCTTCGGGAATAATATCGCGGTCCCAATAGCCAACTTGATTAAGCAGCCGGAAAGAAAGGGAATAGGTGGAGTAGTTGAAATGCAAATGGTCGGGATCTTGAATATGGCTGACATGGTTGATGTTGCCGATAATGCCGATAATGCGGATGGGAACGGGAACCCGGTCGAGGTTGTTGTACCAGAAAATAGGGCTCTGCCAGAAGCGCTGGTAGCGCCGGGGATCGCGAGCGAAGAAATAGGTTAGGGCAGCAAAGTAACGGGGGTGAAATTGGGCGTCAGCATCGCAGCTGGTTACGGTAAGGTAGTCTAAAGAATAGCCCTTTTGGTCCACTAAAAATTGTTTTACCTTTCTGGCAGCCCAGGCTTCGTTGGCTGCCTTTCCTTTAATTTCGCCGGGGAGGTTGCCGGGGTGAAATGTGACTAGCAAGTGGCCAAATTGGCCGGCAAACTGTTTCTTTAGCTGGCGGGCCTTGCTCTGGGCATTTTTGGCCCGGGCTTCCATGGCAAGAACAACAATAAGCTGCTTTTTATCAATTTCTTCTTGTTGGCTAAGCGATTTGAGAGAAGTGGCGGCTAACTTTGCTGCCGGCTCGTTATAGTTGGGGATGATAACCACATGGTAAATTTTGTGCCAGGGCAGCCAGGAAGGCTTTTTTTCTTTTTGATAAAGTTGGCGCCAGGAAATTTTAGCTGCCTTTTGGATATTGCGGTAGCCGCGAATGCCCAAAAATAGGTTTTTGAATGACTGGTAAAACCAAAAAACCAAGAAGGCCACGGTAAAATAGGCCACCAGGCGGGGGACAAAGAAAGCGCCCCAAAAAGGGAAAAGGATGATGCTCCAGGAAAGGAAGCCAGGAAAGATTTCTAGCAAGCGTTGTCGGGAAACGCCCAGTTTTTTCATCGGTTTCTTATTTTACAATTTTCAGCTTCCAGCGGCAATCAAAAGCGGTGCAGTGGCCCAGACATACTGGACATCCCGAATTTTCCACCTGGGCGGTGGAAACCTACCTACACCTCGGGAAAAATGAAAAATGAAAAGTGTAAGGTGAAAAAGAAGTTAAAGTGGAAAGTTAAAGAATGGAACTAGGAACTAGGTTGGAGGAGCTAGGTCAAAAAGCACAAAATCACAAATTCCAAGTGGCAAACAAATCCTAATTACCAAAATCCTAAATCCTAAACAATGTTCAAATGTTCAAAATCCAAATGCTCAAAACATTTTTAAACCGCGTCATTCTGAGCGAAGCGAAGCCCCAGGACGTTCCACCAGCTGGCAGAGTCGGGGTAAAAATCTAGCGAAGCGCAATTTTATAACTTAAACTTTCATGCGCTCGCTCCGCTCACTAGATCCCGCCCTTTCTTATGAAAGGGCGGGATGACAAGAGGGAGCGTCTTGAGTTTTTGTCATTTGATCATTTGAATTTTGGATTTGTTTAGGATTTGGGTCATTAGGATTTAGGATTTGCTTGTGATTTGGTGCTTGGGATGTCTTTGCGCAGGCAGGTTTGTAATTTGGGATTTGGTTGGCACTTAGTACCTAACGGAAAGACATACCGAGATTGTGCCAGCGGTCGGGAAAGCGGCGGTAGATACTGTCGGGGACAAAATTTTGGTGGATGAGGTAATAGTGTTGCTCTAAAAATTGGTCTAGGGCTGGCCAAGACCGCTTTTCGCCGGCCATTTTGATAATAATTGCCGGTTGTCGTTGGCGGAGGGCTTGCAGGGTGGCGGCAAAGCCGTTGTAGTCGTAGATATGATAATTAACTGTGTAGCGGCCGACTGGCGGATGGTGGCTGAGGGCATAAACACAGGCAGCGTCGCCCCAAATAAAAATGGGTTGATTATCGGGAACAGTTTGGCGGATGAAATTGGCCAGGCGATAGTTGGCCAGGCAGCGTTGGCCCCAAAATTGGCGGTATTGCCGGAGGCTTTTCTGGCCGCTAAGATAGGCAATAAAATTGCGGTAATAAGCTAGCTGAGGGTACCACCAAAAGTGGAAAGAAAACCAGCTAAGGACGAGGAGGAGGCTGGCTAAACTTGGCAAGGCTATTTCTTTTCGCCGGAGAAAAGGGCAGGCAGCAAGAAGGAGAAGGGAAGGCAAAGTTTCCCAGAAATAATGAGGATAGGGGCGGCCGGAAAGGAGGGCGCCGAAAAGGGCCCAAAGGAACCAGCTGGCTCCGAGAAGGCAAAAGGGCTGGAATTGGCGCCGTTGCCAATAAAGAACGCCCCAGAGCATTAGGAGAAGTAAAGTGCGGCCAAAAAGTCTCCGGTAACTGTGGCCCGACCAACTGGAAAGATAGCCAATATTTTGCAAGAGGGCAGAACGGAGATAGGGGGTAAAACCGCCTCGCAGAGCAAAGTAGAGGAGGGAAAGCAAAATTGGCGTGGCCACGCCAAAAGCTAATGGCCAAAGGAGCCGCCGTTGGGGTTTGGGTAAGAGCCAAAAGAAGGCCAGAGTAATGCCGACAACATCAAGACCGGCCGGAGCCTTGAAAAGAATGCCCAGGCTAAAAATGAGCCCGGCTAAAAATGCTTGGTTGAAGGTAAGAGTCTGCCTCTTTTGCCAAAGGAAAAAGGCGGCCAAGAGAATGGGAAGCATCATAAAAATTTCCCCATTAGCTACCCGGCCTTCAAAAATAAGGGCTAAAGGGATGCCTAAGAGAAGAATGGAAAAAATTTGCCGCGGGGCGATGATTTTTTTGAGAAAAAAGTAAATGAGGGAAAATTGTCCCAGAACCGCAAGAAGGCTAAAGAGGCGGAAAAGCCAGAGATGACCAAGACTGGCCGCAGCCAAAAGATAAATAAACGGCGGCTTGTTATCGTGGATATCGCGGTAAAGGACAGCACCGTGGCGAAGAGCGTTGCCAATGGTGAGATAGATGCACTCATCGCCATACTGGAGGGGAGCAAAGAGGCCAGGAAGAAGAAAAATGGTTAACAAAAAGAGAGTCGCCCACAATGGCCAGTGCTTTTTCATCACTGACTAATGATAAGATGCTCTTTATTTTTTCGCAACTGGCTTTTTATTTGTTTTAGCTTTTGCTTTTGTTTTGGGGGTTGTTGGTTTTAGTTGCCGGCCCACTTTGCTTTTTAAGCGCCGGGCTTTGTTGGGGTGGATAAGGTGGTGTTTTTTTGCTAAATCAATGACCTTGTAGGCAGCAGCTATTGTCTTGCCGTTAGCTTGGTGGCTAACTTCTTTCAAGGCTGCCTTAAGCCGTCGCTTAAGCCGCAAATTAACAAGATGGCGTTTCTGTGACTGGCGCAAGGCTTTTTTTGCCGATTTAGTGATTGGCATGGTGTTATTTTAGCAACTCGTTGTCCTCTTAGCAAGGGCATGCTATCCTAAAGAGGCAATGCCTTATAGAATTAAATTATCTTTTCGGCACCTCTGGCGGCGGCAGAAAACTGTTACCTCGGCAGCGCTTTTGTTGCTAATCACCTTTACAGTTTCTATGCTTCTGGGGCTTTGGCGGGACCGTTTGCTTTACGCCACTTTTTATGCTTGTTGCGCTCCTCAATTGGATGTTTATAACGCTGCTTTTAAAATTCCCGATTTCCTTTTTACCCTTCTGGTAAGCGGTTCTTTAGCGGCCGCTTTTATTCCCGTTTTTACTGCCACCTGGCTGCGTAACCACCGCCGGGCCTATGCCCTAACGGTAAATCTGGCTCTTATTTTGGGCCTCTTTTTTCTAATTTTGGGGGGTCTAATTTATGTTTTTGCTTTTCCGCTGGCGCGGCTTTTGGCCCCTGGTTTTTCTCCGCGGCAATTAACCTTAATGACCCATTTGCTTCGCTTAATGCTTATTGGTCAGGGATTTTTCTTGCTTAGCAGTTTGACCACCGGCGTTCTTCAGGCCCGGCGGCGGTTTCTTTTTCCGGCTCTGGCGCCAATTTTTTACAACCTGGCCATTATTTTGGCTATCCTTTTTTGGGCGCCTTCTCTAGGGATTGAAGCGCCGGTTTTGGGAGTGGTTATTGGTGCAGCCGGCCACTGGCTAATCCAACTGCCAGCTCTTTTCAAAACCGGTTTTTATTTATCCCGGCCGCGCTTTTTCTGGAGTCCGGAATTAAAGAAAATTTTTACCTTGATGCTCCCCCGGGCAGTCGCTTTGGTGATGAATGAAATCGGCGATGCTTTGGCGATCTTTCTGGCGAGCGCTTTGCCTGCCGGCAGCCTGTCTCTATTTTATCTTTCCCAACATCTTTACGTGATCCCGGTCCGCCTTTTTGGGATTACCTTGGGCCAAGCGGTTCTGCCCTCCTTTTCGGCCTTAATGGCCCGCCAGCGGCGGCGAGCTTTTCGCGATCGGTTTCTTAAAGCCTTTCATTTAGTGTTTTATCTGACTTCTTTCGTGACGGTAATGATGCTAGTTCTCCGCCTCCAGCTGGTCCGCTTGCTTTTCGGCAGCCGCCAATTTCCTTGGCCAGCTACCTTGACCACTGGCCGCCTTTTGGCGTTTTTAGCCCCGGCGATTCTAGCCCAGGCTGGTATCCAAATTTTGGTGCGGGTTTTTTACGCCTGGCAGGATACCAAAACAACTTCCTGGGCTGCCTTTTGGGCTTTGGTAGCTGATATTTTGGTGAGCGTTCCCGGCATTTATTATTTTCACTGGGGTATTTATGCTATTGTCTTGGCCATTTCCCTGGCTAGCCTTCTCCAATTCACAATCCTTTTTGTTATTTTAGTGGCCCGCCTGAACCATTGGCAAGAGGAAATCCAAATTAATGGCACTTTCTTTGGCTGGCTTTTTTTGATTAACCTTTTGACAGGACTAGCGACCTGGGGCTTGATGCACTTCTTTGATGCCTTTGTTTTTGACAGCCAACATGTTTTCGGTCTTTTTTGGCTGACCACCTTTTCTTTTTTAGGCGGAAGCGCTGTTTATCTTTTTCTTTCTTGGCAATGCCGCATTTTTGATTTTTTTGCCCCTGCCTGGGAGCAGTTTTTGGCCAAACTTAAGCTTTTTTGACATCATCTTCGCTTTTAGCCTATACTGAAGATGATGGGGAAAAAGAAAAAAATCTCACTTTTGGGTCCTGAAAACCCAGCTGGCTATTTTTGGGAAAGGCTTACCAATTGGATGACTGGTCCAGGCCGTTTTATGGTCCTGATAACTGAATTGGTAGTCTTTTCAGCTTTTATTTCCCGTTTCTGGTTGGATGCGCGCAATAACGATTTAACAGAAATGCTCCAGGAAAAACAGGCGGTTATAGACTCTACTCGCCAGTTCCGCCAAGAATATCTTCAGGTTGCCAATTGGTTGGAAACAATTGCCGCAACTTTAAAACAGAGAAAGAATCCTGCCCAACCATTAACTATTTTGGAAGACGACTTGCCGGCTAATTTGCGGGTAACCAGTGTCCAGGTGGTTCCGGCAGCAACAAATGGTCAACGGCGAATGGATTTTGTTTTAGATGTTAATTCAGAAGGCGAACTGGCCAGCTTTATTAATAAATTAAGCCGTGACCGGAGGGTGAAGAGCATTGATGTCGGCCGGGGGGAGCGCGACAGTTTGCAGGCTGGCACTAGATTACATATTTCTGTTCTTTTAGCTAATTAGAGCATGAAGAAGGAAATAGCAGTTCCATTTGGGAAACTAAAGAATAGCCTAAAAACCAAAATTTTGCTTTTCGAAAGCCAGAAATTGCGCGCTTGGGAAGAAAATCCCCGTAACTGGCTTTATTTAGAAACTGTTTTCTCCCTCTTGCTTTTGTTTTTTCTTTTGCTTTTTGCGCTCCGGCCGGCTGTCTTGGCAATAACCGATCTTGTGGGGCAAATAAAAACTAAACGCCGACTGGTACGCCAGGAAACACAGACTATAAACCAGATAATTGTGGCCCAAGACGCTTTCGCCCAGCTGGCAGGCAAGATGAATATTTTGGAAGAGTATTATCCCCATTCTTTAGCTTTGACATCCGGCCTAGCTCAAGTTTTGGGGCTAGCTTTGGACAATAAATTAACGGTGGCAGATGTTAATTTTGGCAAAATAGTGCCCCCCCGGCAGACACGGCAACCAGGGGCGCTTGATTTTACTCTTCAGTTAGTTGGCGATTATCCGGCGATTAAAAATTTTCTTCAGGAGACTACTCGCGTCCGGCGGGTGATCCAGGTAAATAGCTTTAAGCTTAGCCCTCTCAAGATTGAAGGCGAGGAGGAAATTGCGGGAATAAAATTGCAATTACGGGGCAGGTTGCTTTTTTGGTCGCCAAAAGCAAGGCAGAAAAAGCGATGAAAAATACAGCTAAGCGTTTTTGGCATTGGCTTATTGCTGTTTTGTTAATTACCACTCTTTTGGTGACCATTGATCTAGTTAGAGGAGGCTATCAGCGCCTAAATGCGCGGGGGCAATTGGCTTCGGTTTCCTTTCGGGCGGTGCGTTTTAACACTGCCCTTCCTTTAGAAGTGGTACCAACGGTGGCTAAATTGCGCTATTATGATCTTAGGGAGGTGGCCATTAACTGGAGCGAAAGAAACGGGAGCCAGGCGGCGGAAGCAACGTCAGAACCATTAGAAGTTTTGCCAACGGTGACGCCGGCTAGCCAGAGCGCAGCCCAAATAAGTTCGCCGGCTGCCACTCCGAGCGAAGCTAGCGCCGGAGCAAGCTAAAAATGAAATGGTAGAAAAAATAAAAACAAAATTGGGGGCGAGAAAAGCGATCCCTTCTTTTTTGGGCGTAATTTTATTGCTGGCTCTAGGCATAGGGGTAATTTTGGTCCGTCGCCAGGCGGTTTTACGGGGAAGAGCTAGTGGAGATTCATCTCCTCGGGGGGTGCAGATTGCCAATGTTACCGATCGTTCTTTTGTGGTTAGCTGGTTAACAGCTCAGCCTACTAAAGGAGAAGTGGCCTTAAATTTGGGCAAAGAGGCGATTTTTTGGGATAGCCGCGGCGATGGCAATTTCACTACTCACTATGTGATTGTAAACCGTGGTTTGGAAGCAGGCCAGCGGTATACATTTGTAATTATTTCAGGCGGGCGGCGTTACCAAGCGGCTGCTTATCAGGTGAAATTAGCGCCGCCGATAGCTGGGATGTTGCCGGTAGCAAATTTGGCTTACGGGGATGTTCGACTCCCTGGCGGTGCCCCGGCCGCTGGAGCCATTGTTTACTTAAATATTCCCGGCCTGGCGCCGCTTTCTTCTTTAGTCTCCTCGGAAGGACATTGGGTAATTCCTCTGAGCGTGGCTTTTGACGCCCAATTAGCCAAGTTTAATCCTAAGCTAGACCCGGCAACAGAAGAAACAATCCGGGTAATTCGCCAGGTTAATGCGGCAACCGTAGTGCGCAATGTGGTAGCCCAAAACCAACCGGTGCCGCCGATTATTTTAGGCCAAAATGACGATTTCCGTCAGAAAACAACTCCGACGCCTTTGCCAACCACTGCCGCCAAATTGTTGCCGGAAACAGGGGTATCGCCGACGCCGGCGCCTTTTAAGATTTTGAATCCCAATGAGGGCGAGAAAATCAACACTCGTCAGCCGCAAATTTTTGGCCAGGGGGCGGCTGGCGGGCGGGTAAAAATCGAAATCCATTCGGAAAAGCCAGTGGTAAGCGCCGATATTCCTATTGGGGATGACCAACAGTGGAGCTGGACAATACCTGATAATTTGGCTCCCGGCGATCACACCTTAACGGTTCACTATTATGATCCCCAGGGAAATGAACAAACTTTTACCCGCCATTTTACTGTCTTAGCGGCCGACGATGGGCCGGAGCCGGCTTTTACCGCTTCGGCGACAGCAACCTTAGCGCCCTCGCCAACACCAACGATTATGCCAACCGCTACTCCCGGAATTACTGCTACCGCTAGCGGAATTCCTAATACTGGCCCAGGATCATTTAGCGTCTTTTTGCTAGCGGTTATCTTTCTGACCTTAAGTTTTGGCGGTTATTTATGGTTATTGGGCAATGAATTTTAGCCGGCGCTTTAAAAATTATCTAATTTTGTTCCGCCCCTGGCAGTGGGCTAAAAATTTGGCCGCTTTTGCTGCCATTATTTTTACCGGCCAGCTTTTTAACGCCCAACTTTTTTATCAAGTTTTTTTGGCATTTGTAGTGCTTTGCTTGTTATCCTCGGCTTCCTATATTTTTAACGACCTTTTGGATGCGCCTTTTGACCGCCGTCACCCCTTGAAGAAGCAGCGCCCTCTAGCCGCTGGCCAGGTAACTCCTTCAGAAGCCATCAGCCTAATTTTTATTCTTTTTTTAGCCGGTTTTAGTTTGGCAGTTTTGTTGGGTTGGCCGTTTGCCCTTTTGATGCTTTTTTTCTTCGGGCTTCATCTTGCTTATACTCTTTGGTTGAAAAAATTAGTGCTTTGGGATATTGCCGCCATTGCCACCTCCTTTATTATCCGAGCTTTCAGCGGTGAGCTGGTAAGCGGCTACCATTTACCAGTTTGGCTCTTTTTTACAGTCGTCTTTCTGGCTCTTTTCATTGCTGCCGGCAAGCGGCGGGGAGAATGGGTCCATGAGGGCAGCAAAACGCGCCCCGCTCTTAAAAATTATCGCCTAACCTTGCTTGACTTTTATCTTTCCCTTTTTGGCGTTTCCACGCTTTTGTCGTATTCGCTTTTTACCTATTTTGCTGGTCCCCAGTCATTTGCTAACCAATATTTCCGCTCCCTTTTTGGGTTACGCTCTTATCTTTTGATGGATCGCAAATGGTTAATGCTGACAATTTTCCCGGTTATTACCGGCATCATGGAGTATGGCCGGCTAGTTTTTCATGGTCGCCCCGAAAGCGAACAGCCGGAAAAATTATTGGCCGCTAGCGGCACCCTCTTAGGCTCGGTATTTCTTTGGGGGGTGATGATCATTCTGATTCTCTATGGCTAAGCGGGTTTTGGTAATTCTCCTTGTTTTGGCAGTCATTACCCGTTTTGGTGGGCTTAATTGGGGGCAGGGTTTCTTTTTTCATCCCGATGAAAATAATATGGGGTGGGGAATTATATCTCTCCAAAAAACCGGCGATCCCCATTTTTATGCTTATGGAGAATTTCCACTCCTTTTGGTTAGCCTTTTTGGCCGGTTGTGGCCCGGCGGGTTATCTTTTCCAGGGGCTATCTATGGGTTGCGTTTTCTCTCGGCTTTGGCAGGAACCCTTTTAGTATTAGCTGGATTCTTTTGGAGCCGCTGGCGCTGCTGGCGGCCGGTTTGGCTTTTTCCCTTATTGCTGATTTTTAGCCCTGGCCTAATTCAGGCAGCCCATTTTGGCACCACCGAAACACTTCTGACTTTAGAACTTTTTTTGACGGTTTATTTTTTGGGTCTTTTTGCTGAGGGTAACCAGAAAGCCGGCTGGGGCCTGCATTTTGTTTTCGGCCTGGCCTTGGCCACCAAAGTTAGCGCTCTGGCATTTGTTTTGCCGGCCGAACTAATTTTTAGTTACTGGGCCTGGCGGCAGAAGAAAAAGGCAATAATAGCTCTCGGGCCTTTTCTGGCTGTAATTTTGGCTATGGTACTATCGCCTATTTATTGGCAAAATCCTCTTGCGGTTTGGCGGACGGTCCAATATGAAAGCAATATTGCCCGTGGCCAGGTGCCGATTTTTTATACTTGGCAGTTTGCTGGCACTAAACCCCTTCTTTTTCAATTGCAAAAAGTGTTTCCCTGGGTCCTAGGCTTGCCTCTTTTCTTGGCCTTTTTTCCAGCTCTCTTTTTGGGATTTAAGCACATAGCTCGGTTTGCCAAAACTGGCTGGCTTTATTTGCCGGTTTTAGCCTGGATGGCAAATTTGTTTCTCTGGGTAAAATGGGTGCGCTTTACTCTCCCCCTAGTCCCATTTGCGCTTTTGCTGGCGAGCTGGTTTTGGCGAGGTTTTTTTACCCGCCGGCGGCTTTTTTATGGAGGCTTGGCCCTTTTCCTTCTCCCGGGCCTTTTGTTCTTTTCCCTTTATTTGCGCCCCGACACCCGTTGGCGGGCTAGCCGTTGGTTGAACCAATTACCGCCCGGGACTACCCTTTTAGAAGAAACGGGCAATGTTTATTTATTGCCGCTAGACAACCAAAATGATCTCCGAATTCTAGTCGTTGACTTTTATCATCTCGACGCTAACCGGGCGGAGCAACAAAAACTGGCCCGCTATTTGCCACAAGCAGACAAGATTGTTTTGGCGTCGCGGCGCGTTTTTGCTAATTATTTGCCCCTTGCCGAGCGGTTTCCTAAAGCGGCTGCTTTTTACCGCCAGCTTTTTTCTGGCCGGCTAGGCTTTCGGGAAGAAAAAGTTATTACTCCCTGGCCTAGGTGGCTAAATATGTTTTTGGGGAGCGACCTAGCCAGCGAGGAAACCTGGACTGTTTTTGACCACCCGACAATTCGAATTTGGACGCGAGTCAAAAAAGACTAGTTTGTTCCGGCGGCGGAGCGGGTTTTTCCTCTTGGTGAAGGATGGCGGCCAACTTTTGGAAATCATCTTGTAGTTGTTGCATTACCTGGCCGTTGCGCAGGGCGGCGGCAGGATGGTACATAGGAACAAGAAGAAGGTCAAGCCCTTCCCAGCGGACCGGTTTTGCTTCGCCGTGAACCCGGGAAATATAGGCATGGGGGAGAAAGAAGTTCATGGCAAACCGGCCTAGAGTTACAATAACCTCCGGCTGGATAACTAAAAGTTGGCGGCGTAAGAAAGGACTGCAAGTTTTAATTTCAGCCGGGAGGGGATCGCGATTGTTGGGCGGGCGGTGTTTGAGAATATTGGTGATAAAAATTTCTTCCCGGCGAAGGTTGATTGAAGCCAGAAGCTTATCGAGCAGATGGCCGGCGGCACCGACAAAAGGAATGCCTTTTTGGTCCTCCCAGTAGCCGGGCGCTTCGCCGATGAAAACGATTTTAGCTTTTGGATTGCCGGCGCCGGGGACAGCTTGGGTAGCCATTTTGGCCAGAGGGCATTTTTGACAGCGGTTAATTTCAGCGGCAATTTGTTCCAAATTCTCGGCCATGCCCTATTTTAGAAGGTTTAGTTTTTCTTTTCCAGCCGTTAAAATAGGCTATGAAGCGCTGGCTGCTTGTTTTAGCGATTTTTCTTTTGGGCCTTGCGGGCCGCCTTTATCATTTCAATTGGGATCGCAATCAACATCTCCACCCTGACGGCCGCTTTTTGACCATGGTTACTCTTCGCCTCGATTGGCCCTCTTCGTTAGGGGAATATTTTCAAACCGCGCACTCGCCCCTTAATCCTTTTAATCGTGGTTTCCGTTTTTTTGTCTACGGTCCTTTACCTCTTTGGCTAACCAAGGCTGGCGGGGAATTTTTTCATTGGACTGACTACGATCACCTAACCCTTATGGGGCGTATTTTAGCGGCTTTGGTTGACAGCGGGGTCATGATCTTGCTTTTTCTAGTTAGCAAGGATATTTGGGCGCCTTTTTTCTACGCCCTTATGGTTTTGCCGATCCAACTAAGCCATTTTTATACTGTTGACCCCTTCCTTAATTTTTTCCTCTGGGCTAGTTTTGTTGCCGCCTGGCAATATCGGCGGCATCAGCATCCGGGCTGGCTCGTTCTGGCTGGTTTTAGTTTAGGCTTAGCTTTGGCAGCCAAAATTTCTGCCTTTTTGGGGGTAATTTTTTTGAGCTTTTTTCTCTTCTGGCAGCACCGCCGCCGTTGGCAAAAGCTTTTGCTGGCGGAATTGCTTTTGCTGGGGGCGACTTTTTTTGGAGTTTATTTGGCAGCGCCAATTTATTTTCAAGGCTGGCGGCTAAACCCTTCTTTTTGGCAAAGCTGGCAACAACTGCGCCACTGGTCGCGGCCTGATGTTTGGTTTCCCCCCAGTGTCCAATGGCTACGGCGGCCAGCCTGGGTTTTTCCAGCCCGGAACATTTTTTTCTGGGAATTAGGGATTCCCTTAAGCCTTGCTTTTCTGGCCAGTTTATTTCTCTACCGCTGGTGGCAAGAAGAAATTTTAGTTTGGGCTTTTCTTTGGATTCTTTTAGTATTTGGCTTTCAGGGAGCCCAGTTTGCCAAAGCGGGACGATATTTTCTTCCTATTTATCCGGCAATTGCCCTCTTTTTGAGCAAATTCCATAGTAATTATCTTTGGCCTAAATGTTCACATTTAATAACACGAATTATTTTGATCACTTTTTATATCACCTGGCCGCTACTTTTTGTGAACATTTATCGCCAGCCCCTTTCGCGGTTGGCGGCGTCACGATGGATATACCAGCAAGTACCGCCGGGTGCAACGATTTCTTGTGAGTATTGGGATGATTGCCTACCGCTTCCTCTTGATGGCCAGAGTGCATTCCGGTATTCGCAGGAAACCTTAGACTTGTTTGCTCCCGATAATTCGGCGAAATGGCAACAAATTGTTCAACAATTATCCCATTTAGACTATCTTATTCTTTCTTCCAATCGCCTTTGGGGATCTATTCCCCGGGTGCCCGATCGTTATCCTTATGCCGCCCGTTTTTACCGTCTTCTTTTTGCTGGCAAATTAAACTTTCGGCTTTGCCAACACTTTGTTAATTTTCCTGGCTTGAGTTGGCGGGGCAAAAATTTGCTTACCATTAATGATCGTTCGGCCGAAGAAATGTTTACTGTTTACGATCATCCCGAAGTATTTATTTTTTGCCGCCGCCAAGCTTGGCCACCGCAACGGTATTGGCAATTAATTGTTGCCAAGCAGCAATAAAATTTTGGAAGGCAAAAATTTGCCGAGCTAATTTTGTTTGCCGATAACGGGACGGATGTTGAACGACCTGTAATACTTTAGCGGCTAAATCGGCACTATCACCGGGAACAACCAACTCTCCCATGCCAGTCATTTGGACGGGAACGCGGACTCCGGGGAGATTGCTGGCCACTACCGGGCAGCCGCTAACCATGGCCTCTGGCTGGACAATCCCAAAACTTTCCAACGAGCTAGTGCTGGGCAGGACTAAACAATTAAATTGGCGGTAATAAGCAGCCAGGTCTTGGCGGGCTATTGGCCCGGTAAAGTACAGATAGTGACGATATTTTGCCAGAAGCGGTTTTACTTTTTGGAAGGAAGTGTCGCCTACCGGCTGGGGGCCGATGAGGATGATTTTGAAATCATTTAGTCGCCGAGCCAGATGAGGAATGGCTTTCAGGAGGACCGGCAACCCTTTTTCCCAGCCTAAACGACCCACAAAGCCAATTTTAACTCGGGCCGTTGGCAACTGGGCCGGCTGGTGTTCTGGAGGAAGTTTGATAGGGGGTAAAATTACCTCAGCCTTGAGGAGGCGCTTTCGGGTAAGAGGGGAGAATTGGCCATAATCAAGGGTGTAGATAACGATAGCTGTAGCCCAGGCGTAAATAAAGTGGTGGAGGAGGCGAACAAGAAAGCCAAGGCTGGCGTTGAGCCAAGAAGAAGGAAAGAAAAAGTCGCAGTGGTGAACAACGATGAGGGGGCGCCGGAAAAGCCAGGCAAAAAGGGCAACCCAGAAGCCTTCTGGCTGGGGGGCGTGAAGAATGACTAACTGATTTTGGCGGACGAGGCGCCAGGCCCAAATTGGATAGGTAGGCATGATTAAGCCCTTATTGAGGCGTTTCCAGACGGCGGCTCGATAAACAACGAGGCGGCGGTTAACAACTTCCCGCCGGGGTAAGGTTTTTTGGTGTTGGCCGGTAAGAATGGTGACCCGATGTTTTTGGCTAAGGGTTCGGGCCAGCTGGTCGGCATAGTAGGTGATGCCGCTAATATTGGGGCGGTAGTAGCTGAGGGTCATTAGAATTTTCATGCTATACTGAGCCAAAATGAAATTCCGGCTTGAATTTTTAACCGTCCTTCTTTTCTTTATCCTAACATTTTTGGTTTTTGCCTTTTGGAATGATTGGCACCGCTACCATTTTTATTGGCATTGGTTTTGGCAAGCTCCTTTTCTTTTAGCCCTTTTGGCGTCATTAGGTAGCTATTTTTTCCGCTTTTGGCGCTGGCACTTCTTTCTAACCCGAGTTTTGGAGCATCAAAAAACAAAACAACTTCTTTATCGTCGACAATCGGCTCTGATTTTCCTTTCCGGTCTGGCAACGGTGGTGACTCCCCTCCGAACTGGCGAGGTACTTAAGCCGTGGCTGGTGAAACAAATTACCGGGGTACGGGCAAGCAAAACTTTAGCGGTAGTTGTTTTGGAAAGGTTTACCGATGCCTTAGCGATGTTGCTTTTGATGACTTTGGGAGTGCTCCGTTTTCGCCTCGGCCTACCACTTTTGTTAGGCGTATCTTTTTTAGGCGTTTTTTTCTTGGTTGGCTTGCAGTTCCCCGCCCATGCTGAGAAGATTCTCAGTTGGCCCCAGCGCTGGTTGGGGCGGCGCTATCGCTATCTGGTTCGCAAATTTTTAAATTTATACCACCAGGCGGCTTTTTTGGCCCAGCCCCGTTTTTTATCAATCGGCGTCTTGCTAGGATTGGTGGCTTGGGGGGTGCAGATGACCGGGAGCAGTTATCTGATAGCTCAGGTGGTTGGCCGGCCGTTCACCTTAGACTGGCTTTTGACCACTTTCTTTATTTTTTCTTTCTCGGCGGCAATTGGCTTTGGTATTCCTTTGCCGGGAGGGATTGGCGTTGCCGAGCCAACTGTTGCCGGCTTGTTGATAGCCCTTCTCCATGTGCCGGCCGGTTTGGCAGTAGTAGCCACCCTCTTGGTCCGTTTTTCCACCCTTTGGTTTGGTGTTTTTTTGGGCTTAGTTTCTTTCCAGGTGTATAAATATAAGGCAAGATGATAAAGGCAATTTTATTTTGGCAACCAGCCAGCAGCCATTTTATTCCCGTTTTGTTTTTCTTTTCCCATTGGGTTTTGTGGATTTTAATTTTGGCGCTGGCAACTTATTTTTTTCTCCGCCGGCCCAAAACTTTTTTAGCTTTCTTTGGCCTGTTGATAATTTCCGAAGTAGTTGAAATTTTGGGCAAGCATTTTTCTCCTTGGCCTCGCCCCTTTTACCGCTTCCACCGCCTGCCGCCGCCCTGGTTGGGCCATTATTCGTGGGGCAGTTTCCCTTCTGGCCACGGCCTTCGTTCGGCTCTGGTCCTTGGTTTTGCTTTTCTGGTCCGCTGGTGGTGGCTTTTGCTTCTTTTGCCGGTTATTTTTTTAGTCAACTATGGCCGGGTGTATTTTGGCCTTCACTATCCGGTTGATATTTTTGGCGGTTTAATTTTGGGAACAATCTTGTTTCTAATTTATTACTTTTGGCCGCGACAAAAATGAAACTTATTTTTGGTAATTTGAGAACTATCTTTCATTGGTGGTTATTTTTGCTTTTTTGGGGTAGCCTTTCGTTTTCTTTTTGGCGCAAATTAGCCCCGCGGCGCTTTTGGGCTTTTGGCTGGATTTTTGCCAAAATTCTCACCACAGCCATTATTAGTTATGCTGTTTTCTGGCTGGCCACCTTTCATCTTCTCCCTTTTTCCCTAGCAACAATTTCCTTAATGGTTTTGTTACTTTTAGTGTTTAGCATTTGGCTGATCTGGCGAGACCGCCCCCGGCTAACTAGAAGTGAAATAGAATTTATAATTGCCAGCGAGCTCATTTTTGGCCTGGCTCTAGTTGGCTGGAGCCTGTTGCGGGGTTTCCAGCCAAATATCGACGGTCTAGAAAAATTCATGGATTTTGGCTTCCTCAACTCTATTTTGCGGAGCCATTGGCTGCCGGCGGCTGACCCCTGGTTTGCCGGCCAGAGCATCAATTATTATTATTTCGGCCATTTCCAAGCCGCCGTTTTAACTCTTTTTAGCGGGCTTCCTTCATTCATTACCTACAATCTTCTTATTGCCACAATTTTTGCCCTTGCTTTTAGCGGCGGCTTAGTGCTTGTCTTAAGCTGGCTCAGCGACCGGGTTAGCCAACTGGAGAAAAAGCGTTTTCTATGGGCGGCGGCTTTGGTCGGAGTTTTGCTCTTTACTTTGGGTGGTAATTTGCACACCATTGTTTTTGTTCTCAAAGATGGCCCGGCTCATTATTGGTATCCTAACGCTACCCGTTTCATTGGCTATTATCCGCCTAATCCCCACGACCGGACGATTCATGAGTTTCCCAGTTATTCCTTTATTGTTGCCGATCTCCATGCCCATCTTAACGATTTGCCGTTGGTTTTGCTTTTTCTTTTTAGCTTGGGCATCCTGGTTCGGCGCCGTTTCCGCTGGGAGATGGCCGCCTTTTTGGGCTGGCTTTTGGGCGTCATGTTCACCACCAATGCCTGGGATTTTCCCATTTATGGCGGCCTCCTGGCTTTGGTGACCGGCTTTTATTGGAAAGACAACTGGCGCCGCTGGTTGCAATTTGGCAGCCTAACCTTGTTAGCGGCTTTGCTAACTGCCTTGCCCTTTTATCTTTCTTTCCATTCTATTACCCAGGGGGTTGCCTTTACTCCGACCCATTCCCTTTGGTGGCAATTGCTCATTTTGTGGGGATTCTTTTGGCTGGTGGCTGCTTTCTATTGGATTATGTTCGCCCGCCAGAAAAAACGGCTGAAAATGGACCGGTTTATTTTGGCGCTGACCGTCTGGGCGACATTTTTAGTTTTTTTGCCGGAAGTTATCTATGTTCGCGATATCTATGCGGCCGGCTACCACCGGGCCAACACGATGTTTAAATTGGTCTACCAGGCTTTTGTTCTCTATGCTTTGGCCAGTGGCTATGTCTTAGCCCGTTTCCGCCAGTTAGCTATCAAGTCGAGCAGCTGGTGGCCCCGCCTCGCTCTGGTGGTGATGGGTTTGGGAGCAGCTGCCCAATTGCTCTTTATTGTTTTTGCTGTCCGTGGCTATTATGGCCGATTGGCGATTAAACGCTATCAAGGCCTGGATGGCCGCCGCTGGTTTCGCCAAGAGATGCCCGCCGATTATCGGCTTTATCTCTGGCTTAACCATCTTCGCGGCCAACCGGTGATCTTGGAAGCAGCTGGCCAAAGTTATACTCATGATGACCGGTTTTCGGCTTACACCGGCCTGCCAACGGTTGAAGGCTGGCTGGTTCACGAATGGCTTTGGCGCGGCGGTTATGAGATTCCCGCCCGACGCCAGAAAGAGGTGGCGCTGATCTATCAGGGCAAAGACAAAGTTTTGGCCCGTTATCTTCTCAAGAAATATTATGTCCGTTATGTGGTTATTGGCAGCCGCGAGCGCGACCATTATCCCAATTTAGATGAAACCCGTTTTCAAGATTGGGGCAAAGTAGTTTTTCGCGCAGGGAAGAATAAGATTTATTATCTCAACAAGCTTTAATGGATTTTTGGCAGGATTTGAATCCAGCCCAACGGAAAGCAGTGACTTATGACGGCCGCCAGCTTTTGGTCTTGGCTGGCGCCGGCAGTGGCAAGACGCGGGTTTTAACTTACCGAGCGGCTTGGTTAATTGCCGAGAAAAATGTGGCCCCGGAAAATATTTTGTTGTTAACTTTTACCAACAAAGCGGCTGGAGAAATGCGCCAGCGGTTGCGGCAGCTATTGGGAAGGTTACAGATAAAAATGACTGGCCGGGGCATTTTTGCCGGCACCTTCCACTCTTTTGCTGTCCAAGTCTTGCGCCAGGATGGAGCTAAGATAGGCGTTGACCCTAACTTTGTTATTTATGACGAGAATGACCAAAAGCGGCTTCTCCAAAAAATTTTGAAAAAATTCCACCGGGATGAGAAAGAGTGGCCGGCCGCTAAATTGCGGGCCAAGATTAGCCGGCTGAAAAATAACCTTTGGGATGCGGCTGAGTTTCTGGCGACAGCCGAAAATAGCTACCAGCGCCAGGTAGGGGAGATTTACCAGGCCTACCAAAAGGCTCTAACCCAGCAGAAAGCATTGGATTTTGCCGACCTTCTCTTTAAGACGGTCCAGCTGTGGCAAAATTATCCTCCGGTTTTAGAAAAATACCGCCGCCGCTACCGCTATCTCCTGATCGATGAGTATCAAGATACCAATAAAAGCCAATACCAGTTAACGAAGTTGTTGGCCCGGGGGCAAAATTTAACCGTGGTTGGCGATGCTTCCCAGGCAATCTATGGCTGGCGAGGGGCGGATTACCATAACCTGCTTTCTTTACGGCGCGATTTTCCCGAGATGGCTACGGTGAATTTGGAAGAAAACTACCGGTCCACGGCCAATATTTTAGCAGCTGCCGATGCGGTTATTGCCCATAACCGTCGCCATCCGGTCCTCCATCTCCGGTCCCAACGAGGGCCGGGCGAAAAAATTGTCCTCTATCCGGCAGCGACGGAAATAGAAGAAGCTAAATTTGTGGCCGACCAAATTGATTGGCTTGGTGACCAGGGCTGGAATTTTAACGAGATGGCCGTCCTTTACCGCACTAACGCCCAGTCACGTATCTTTGAAGAAATTTTCTTTCGCCGCCAAATTCCCTACATTTTGGTTGGTGGCGTTGGCTTTTACAATCGGGCCGAGGTGAAAGATATTTTGGCGCTTTTACGGGTGATGTACCAGCCTGATGACACTTTGGCTTGGGAGCGGATTCGGGAAAATATGGGAATCCGCCGCCAGGAAAGGGTGCGCCAATTTGTAGCCGACCATGCTCCCTGGACTAAAACTACCGGGGAATTGCTGGAGGCTATTGTGCCGGCTAGCGGCTATTTGGAGAAGTTGCGGCGGGAGACGCCAGAAAACCACCGCCGGCGGCAAAATATTGAAGAGCTTTTCAATGTCAGCCAGCAGTATCCCCAACTAGGCGATTTTTTAAATAACGCTGCTTTGGTCCAAGGCGAAGCCGGGGACGATTTTTCGAGCCAGGGGGCGGTCCGGCTGATGACTATCCACGCCAGCAAGGGGCTAGAATTTCGGGCCGTCTTTTTGACCGGCCTGGAAAGCGGCATTTTTCCTGATAGCCGGAGTCAAGGAGATCCGGAAAAACTGGAAGAAGAGCGCCGTCTCTGTTATGTTGGCATTACTCGGGCTAAGGAACGCCTTTACCTGAGTTATGCCCGGCGCCGGTTTCGCTTTGGCCGCCGCCAAGCCGGTGGGCCGTCACAATTTTTGGCCGAAATTCCACCCCATCTTCTGGCTATTGATGATGATGTCGATAGTTGGTAGAACAGTGGCCCCAGAGGCCGCGGCGTTCTTGGCGCGCTTCTTGGACGGCCTGGGTTAGTTCGCGGGCATATTTTAAATTGGGCGGAATGAGCTCCAAACGAGCGTAACCCTGGCGGGCCAGGTAATCATTGACAAAAATATTGCCCCGCCAAACATAAGCCAGCAGCCGGCCGTAGGGATCATATTTTTCTTGGTCTGTTTGGATGGTGATTTGCTGGTGGTTAACCAAGCGGCGGTTGGCTAAAGTGGCCTGGTGGCCAAAACAATTGTGGTGGCGGGTGTCTTCGGGGGCGTCAATACCTAAGTAGCGAAGATGTTGGCCGTTGGCGAGAACAATGGTATCGCCGTCAATGACAAAGGCTACTTGAGCTTGGTAGCGTTGGGGCGACTGGGCTGGCAGGGACCGCTGGAATTGGAGGAAAAAGCTGGTTAAAAAACCAAAGAAAACGGCGCCCGAAAAGACAAGCGTTAATAGGCGGCGGTTAAGTTTCATTTATTCTTTTTGGTAGCGTCCTATGAGGGCACCCTGGGCTAAAATGTGGCCGGCAATGACTTTTTCCAAATCAGCCCGGGAACTGCCATTGGGCAAATTAAGGCGGGCATCCAGGGCAAAGAGGCGGAAAAAATAGCGGTGGGTGCCGCTGGGAGGGCAAGGACCACCGTAGGCCAATTTTTGGAAATCGTTTTTGCCCAAATTAACGCCCGGCGGCAGGCTATTGGCGGGAATGCCATCGGTTTTAGGGTCGATATTCCAAACTAGCCAGTGGGTCCAGGTGCCGGCCGGCGCATCGGGATCGTCGACGATAAGGGCTAAAGATTGGGCATTTTCGGGAATATTTTCCCAATGGAGAGGAGGGTTAATATCCTCGCCTTGGCAGGTATAGCGGCGGGGGATAAAAGCCCCGTTGGCAAATGCCGGACTAGTTACGACAATTGTTCCTTCGGGCATAGCCGGCCTCCTTAGTTTATTTTTAGCAAAGAAAAAAATGAAAAGCAAAAGAATAACCCCGCCCGCCAAACAGAATTTCTTCATGTCTCATTATAGCGGAACTAGGAACTAAGAGCTAGGAGCTAGGAAAAATTAAAATGTAAAGTGCAAAGTGGAAAAGAAGTTGAAGTGAAAAATGGAGCTCGGAACTTGGAACTTGGAGCTCGGTATTTCGTTATCCTGAGGAGTGAAGCGACGAAGCCCCCCACTTCGGTGGAATAAATCCACCTTCGGCTTCGTTCAGGATGACAAGGTTTTGGTCATTTGGTCATTTGGTAATTTGGTCATTGTTTAGGATTTAGGTCATTAGGATTTAGGGTTTGCCCCGACGTCCGCCGGATGGCGGAGTCGGGGCAGGGAATTTGGAATTTAGAGTGTTTTGTGGTGTTACAATGGAATATGATTATTCGCCGGATTTTGCCGGAAGAAAAGGATGCCTACGAGAAATTAGCCCGCCATCCGGTGCAGAGTTGGGCCTGGGGCGATTTTAAAGCTGCCAACGGCGCCCGGGTGGAACGGGTGGGGGTTTTTCAGAATGGGCGGCTGGAAAAGGTTTGGCAGGTATTCTTTCACCCTCTGCCGTTGCCCTCGCTGCATCGGGAAATTGGCTATTTCCCCCGCAGCCAGGAACTTTCCCGGGAAGAAATGGCCATGCTCCAGAGTTTGGGTAAAGATCACCAGGCCCTGGCCATTTTAATCGAGCCGGAAATTGTCCAACGCCGCTGGCCCAACCAGCGCGGCCATCTGCTAGATCCCCGGGATGAAAAGCCTGATTTTGCTGCTGCTAATTTAGGGTTGCTGCCGGCTCACCGCCCCCTTTTCCCTAAATATACCTTTTGGCTGGACCTAACCCAGAGCGAAGACCAACTTTTGGCTAACATGCATCCCAAAACCCGTTACAATATTCGCCTGGCCGAGCGCAAGGGGGTAACCGTTCGGGAAGACAACTCGCCGTCGGCTTTGGAGATTTTTCTTAATCTTCTTTTCGAGACCACCCAGCGGCAGCATTTTTACCTCCACAACCGGCAATATTTCCGCCGGATGTGGCAAATTCTAGGCCCGAGCGGCATGGCCCATCTCTTTTTGGCAGAGTACCAAAAGCAGCCCCTAGCCGCCTGGATTATTTTTGGCTATAAAGGGCGGCTTTTCTACCCTTATGGCGCTTCGAGTACCCAGCACCGCGAAGTAATGGCTTCAAATCTCCTTTGCTGGCGAGTTATCCAATATGGCCAGCAACATCAGTATCGCCAGTTTGACCTTTGGGGTAGTCCCGGGCCGGAAGTGGCGCCGACTGACCCTTGGTATGGCTTCCACCGCTTCAAGTTGGGTTACGGCCCCGAGCTGGTGGAATTTGTCGGCAGCTGGGATTTAGTTCTCCGCCCCCAAGAATATCGGCTTTATAACTGGCTTAACGACTGGCGCTGGCGCTGGCTCCGTTGGCGGCGGCGGTTTTAACGCCAGGCATCACAAAGAAGGCGGAATTCGCAATGGTCGCAGGGAAAGGGCCGGTTGGGCTTTGGGGGAAAATCAGTAGTTTCCAGCTCTTTAGCTAAATTGATGACTTTTTGCCGGAAAGCGTCAAGCTGTTCTTGGCTGCGGCGGCTGGAAATTTTTACCCCGGCGTCGAGGAAATAAAGGGAGAGGCGGATTTTTTCAATGGGGCGGTGGAAAGGCAGACTTTTGATTTGGGAAGCAGCCAGAGCGTAAAGGGTAAGCTGGTCGTTGTGGTCGACATCTTTTTGATTGGGCACCCGGGCGCCGGTTTTGTAATCAATAATTTCAATTTCCTGGTTGGGCAAGCGGTCGACGCGGTCAATAACCCCGCCAATTTTCAAAGTCGGCGTCAAGCGGAAAGAAAAAGGCTGCTCTAGGGCAAGGATATTGCCTGCCTGCTCAGGCCGAAAAGCCTGGTGGTAAAACTGGCGCAACATTTTTCTAGCTTTACGGCGGCTGATTTCCTCTTCTTTTTTGGACCGGAAGCCTTCGCTGGACCAATTTTGGTCAAGGAGCTGCCAAAGATCAGCTAACTGGAGCGGCTTTTCTTTTTCTAGCTGCTGTTGGTAAAACATCTTAAGAGTTTTGTGGATAACATTGCCAAAAGTTTGCGCTGCCGACGGCGGGGTAGGAATGCGGAGGACATATTTATACTTGTACTGGCGGGGGCAGATGGCAAAGGCATCCATTTGCGAGTAGGAAAGGTAGCTGACCGGGGGGTTGAGCTGGGCCGGCCGCGGCCGCGGTTCTTCTTGGCTCCAGTCCAAAAAAGAAAGCTGGGCGTTGCTGGCCGGTTGGCTAGGCTGGAGGTTATCGCCGAGGGCTTCGCTGACAAAAAGGGAAGGCTTTTTAGCTAATTTGCCGTCGCCATAAAATTTGGCCCCGCTGAAGTAAAGGCGATCGCGGGCTCGGGTCATGCCAACATAGAAAAGGCGCCGTTCTTCCTCTTGGTGGGGATCGCCTTGGGGGAGAATTTCTTTGATGAGCGGCTGGGGAATGGGAATTTGTTCGCGGCGGTTGCTGGTTGGAAAACGTTGGTTGACCAGGTTGACCATGAAAACAACCGGGAATTCCAACCCCTTGGCCGAGTGGACCGATAAAATGTTGACGGCATTATTCTCGCTCCAGTCGATTTCGCTGGCCAGCGGGCTTTCGCCAAGTTCTAATTTGAGGTTAATCCAGGTTACTAAATCTTCGAGATTGGCGTGGCGGTTTTGGCTTTCAAAAGCTTTGATTTTGTCGAAAAATTTGGCAATGTTGAGGCCCCGCTGCTGGTCGGGTTCGGTTTTGGGGTTGAGGAGGCTGGTTAAGAGACCGCTGTCTTGGAGGAAATAGTAAAGAAGTTGGCCGCCTGACTCGCGGCGGCTGCGGTCGAGATGGCGCTGGGCCATGGCCAAGAATTTTTCTAAGGTGGCTAAGGTTTTTGTTTGGAAACGGGGCACTTGCTGGTCGGGGCGAGGCTTTTGGATGCTCTCCAGAGCTTCGAAAAGATGGAGGTTGTAGCGGTGGGCGAAGCTGCGCAAGAGGGCCAGATCACGGCCGGGCAGCTGGAAATGGGCCATGGTGAGAACGCGGAAAAGAGCCGGATTGTTGGTGGGATCATAGAGAAAGAGAAGATAGGCGATGAGGTCTTTGATTTCTGGCTGGTGGAAAAGCTGGCCGGGGCCGAGAAATTGGTAGGGGAGGTGGTGGCGCTGGAGGGCGCGGAGGAAGGGGTCGGCCTGGTTGTTAGCCCGGACAAGGATGGCGATATCTTGGTAGCGGTAGCGGCGGCGGGTAAGCTTTTGGATTTCTTTGGCCACCATTTCCGCTTCTTCCTCGCCGCGGTCGGGAAAAAAGAAGGCGATGGGGACGTTTTTAATCCGGCGCTGGGCCTGGAGATTTTTGCTGATGCCCAGCCGGGCCTCTAAAGTGTCGGGATCATTATGCTTGATGAGGCGATAGGCGTGGTCAAGAATGAGCTGGGAGGAGCGGTAATTTTTGGTGAGGACCACCGTTTTGGCTTGGGGGTAGTCGTCCCGGAAGGTGAGGATGTTGGAAATGGCGGCCCCGCGGAACTTGTAGATTGATTGGGAATCATCGCCGGCCACGGTCAAAGGAGCCTTGGGCCCTGGCGGGGCGAGGAGCTTGATGAGCTCGTATTGGGCAATGTTGGTGTCTTGAAATTCATCGACAAGGAAATAACGCCACCGTTGGCGGTAGGCGGCGAGAATATTGGGGCGCTGGCGGAAAAGGCGCAAAGTTTGGGCGATAAGATCGGCAAAATCTAATTTGCCGGCGGCTAGTTTCCATTCCTGGTATTTTTGGTAAGCATGGGCCAATTCTTGGATTTTTTTGGCTTCGAGGCGGTCGGCGTCCGTTTTTGCTTGGGCCAGCTGCTTTTTGGCGAAGGCGGCGTAAGCAGCCGGGGAAATGTCCTCGTCGCGGAGGCGGGAAAAATGGCGGATGAGGCCGTGGAGAAATTTGTAAGGGTTGCCGGCCGGCCGGAAGTAATCTAACTGGAGGTCAAAAAAGCGCTCTTTGAGGAACAAAATAGCCTCGGCTTGGGTG
>JALWDZ010000004.1 GCA_027039485.1 Candidatus Shapirobacteria bacterium | reverse complement strand
GATGATGGTTTTGGATGACCATTACGGGCGGTGCTTTGCTTTGGGTGCTACCGCCGAGGGGATAATGTTGGAAATTGTCAAGATGACCCGGCCTTCTTACCGCGATTTGCCAATTGTGGTTTATCAATTTTCCCAAAAGTTCCGTGATGACAAGCGGCCCCGGGGCGGCCTCCTGCGGGTCCGGGAATTTATGATGAAAGACGCCTATTCCTTTGCGGCCACGGAAAAACAGTCTTTAAAAATTTACCGCCAGTTTTATCAGGCCTATCTCAAAATTGCCCAGCGGCTGGATTTAAAAGTGACCCCGGTTTTAGCCGACTCGGGAGCCATCGGCGGTAGCCTTTCCCACGAATTTATGGTCGAAACGCCAATTGGCGACCAAAAATACTTTGTCTGCGACCGCTGCGGTTATGCCGCCAACATTGAGAAGGCAGAGTTTGCGCGCCAGCCAATAAATCTAGACGAACCAGAGAAACCTTTAAAGACTATTAAACAGCCAGAATGGGTCTGCACCATGGAAGACAACGAAAAATATTACCACCAGCCCCGTTGGCGCTACCTTAAAAATGTTGTCTACCGTGATGAAAAGGGGCGAATTATTATTGCCTCCATTCGCGGCGACCAGCAAATCAACGAAACGAAATTGCGCCGGGTGGTTGGCGCCCAAAAATTAGAGCCAGCCAGCGAGAAAGATTTGGCCAAGCTGGGCACCAAGCGCGGTTGGGTCCATTCTTGGGGGCACAAAAATGCCCTTTATGTTGGCGATTACGGCCTAACCATGGTCCACAATTTCATCGGCGGCCAAAAAACCAAAACCACCGATACCAAGAATGTCAACTACGGGCGCGACTTCAAATATGATCTTTTGGCCGATATTGTTGATGCTTTCCCCGGCGCCGTTTGCCCCCGTTGCAAAAAAGGCCATCTCCAGCTAAAAACCGGCATTGAATGGGGGCATGTCTTCAAGATTGACCATTTTTACAGCCGGGCCCAGCAAGGCACTTTTATTGATAAAAACGGCCGGGAAAAGTTGCTTTGGATGGGGTCGTACGGCATTGGTCTGGAGCGGTCGATGGCCACTATTGTTGAGACCCACCATGATGAAAAGGGGATTATCTGGCCGGCCAGTGTTGCCCCTTACCAAGTTTACTTAATTGGCCTAAATTTGGGTGACGAGAAAATTGCCGCCCGGGCCGAGAAAGTTTACCGGCAACTAAAGGCCAAAGGGGTTGAGGTTCTTTTTGACGACCGGCCCGATGCTTCGGCCGGCGAAAAATTTGCCGACGCTGATTTGATTGGCTTGCCCTGGCGGCTGGTGGTCAGCGCCCGGACGGGTTCAAAGATTGAAATGAAGACCCGGTCAAGCCAGAAGGTAAAATTGCTTGCCTTAGACCAGGTCCTGGCCGCCTTGAAGAAAAACCAGCAGGCCTAAAGTCTAAATTTTTATTGGTCTTGACAAACAGAGTTTTAAGTGGTCTAATGAAAGAAAGATGGGGGAGAAAAAAGAAAGAGGAATTTTCCAATTAGCTTCATTGTTATTGTTAGCGTTGTTGGTTTTAGCTTTGCCGTTGGGAACTTTTTTGTTGAAAAATAAACAAGACAAAAGGAGCCATGCCGCATCCTCGACGCCGACGCCGCGGCCGCTAAAGCCAACCTCATCTCCGGCGGCTACGGTAACTCCAGTTATTACCCGCCGGCCGGTGGGAACACCGGTGCCGTTTCCTTCGGGGGTAGGCCTGATCCGCTGCCCGGATGGAACTTATCTTACCTGGGTTAGGCCGAAG
>JALWDZ010000003.1 GCA_027039485.1 Candidatus Shapirobacteria bacterium | reverse complement strand
TTTTTGGGCTAAGTGAAGGCTGCGGTTAATGAAATTGGCTAAGGTGCCGATGAGGATGTTGTTATGGACGGCAAAAAAGTCCGGCCAACTAAAGGTGCTGTCGCTAGTTTCTGGAGCAATATAGGTTAAATAGAAGCGGAGGGCGTCAGCCCCATAATCGCGGGCGGCCTTAGCGGCATCGACAATAATGCCCCGGCTTTTGGAAAATTGCCGGCCCTCAAAATTGAGAAAATGGTTGATGGCCGGAAAATCGGGCAGGTGCAATTTGGGATTGCTGCCATGCAGTTGGGCTGGCCAGAAGAGGGTGTGGAAAACCAGGTTGTCTTTGCCCATGAAATAATAATGAGTTAGATCTTTTTCTCCTTGCCAGAAGTTTTGCCAAAGCTGGGGTTGGCCTTTTTTATGGGCCCACTCAATGCTGGCCGAGAGATAACCGATAACTGCTTCAAACCAGACATAGAGGCGCTTGTGTTCAGAATTTTTTAGGCGGAGGTTGGCGGGCAATTGGTCGTTTGGAATGGGAATGCCCCAGTCAAGGTCGCGGGTTATCGAGCGGGGTTGGAGGCCGCGTTGGAGCCAGCCTTTGGTTTCCTGGTAAATCCAGGGGCGCCAGCGGGGGCCATACTGGCTGACATAACGGCGAAGGAAGGGGGCAAATTTAGGCAGGTTGAGGTAGAGGTGCTCGCTGGGGCGGAGGACGACTGGCTGGTGGTCGAGTTTGCTTTTGGGATGGAGCAATTCGCCCTCGCTGAGGACGCGGCCGCATTGGTCGCACTGGTCGCCGCGGGCGTGGGTATAGCCGCAATGGGGGCAAGTGCCTTCAACATAGCGGTCGGGGAGGAACCGTTTTTGGGAAGGGGAATAGTATTGGCGGCTTTCCCGGCGCAAAAGGTAGCCGTTTTTGGCCAAGTTGAGGAGCATTTGCTGGGCAACTTGGCGGTGGTTGCGGGTGGTCGTTTTCGTATAAAGATCAAAGGAAATGCCATAGAGGCGGAAAAGTTTTTGGTGCTGGGGGTGGTAAAGGGCGACGACTTCGGCCGGGGAAATCTGGCGGCGGTCGGCCTCGACGGTGATTGGGGTCCCGTGGCAATCAGAGCCAGAAACCATTAGCACTTGATGGCCGCGGAGGCGGTGGTAGCGGGCGCAAATGTCGGCCGGGATGAGGTAGCCGCCCATGTGGCCGACGTGGAGGTGGCCGTTGACGTAAGGCCAGGCCACGCCAATGAAGATGCGCTTGGTCATGAGTTATTATAGCAACTTCCAACTAACAACAAACAACAGACAACAGAATGGAACTAGGAACTAGGTTAAACAAATCCTAAATCCTAATGACCCAAATCCTAAACCCCGACGTGACATCGGGGCAGGCAATGTTCAAAGTTCAAATGACCAAATGACCAAAACACTCAAACTATGTCATTCTGAGCGTTAGCGAAGAATCTAGCGTTAGCGCACTTTCAGTACCTGGGCTTGGGTCAGCTTTCATGCGCTCGCTCTGCTCGCTAGATCTTTACCCCTACCGAAGGTGGATTTATTCCACCGAAGGGGGGCTTCGTCGCTTTGCTCCTCAGGATGACAAGAAAGGAATGTTTTGAACATTTGGATTTTGGTCATTTGGTAATTGTTTAGAATTTAGGATTTAGGATTTGCCCCGACGTCCGCCGGCTGGCGGATTGGGATTTTGGTAATTAGGATTTGCTTACCCCTACCGAAGGGGGGGGTTGTGATTTGTGATTTGGAATTTACTTCTATCATCTATGATCCACGATCTATTATCAATCTTTCAATTTCTTGAGTAACTTGGCCGCCGGGGAACTGGTGGGATCAAGGCGTTGGAGGATGAATTCCAGCTGCTGGCGGGCCAGCTGGTCGCGGTTGGTTTGGTGGTAAAGTTTGGCCAGCTCCCAGCGGGCAGCCTCGTAATTAGTCTTTAGCTGGATGGTTTTCCGTAAATACCGTTCAGCCTCTTCGTTTTGGTTTTCGATAAGATAGAGGCGGCCAATATTGTAATAAAGCTTAGGATCGGTTGGGGCCAGCCGGGTAGCCGCCTTTAAAATGGCTAAGCTTTTCTCAAGGTAGTGGGGGCTGATGCTAGCCAGGAGGTAATAAATCCGGGCGACTTCTTTATAAAGATTGAGATGGACCGGGTTGAGGCGGAGGGCTTGTTGGGCAGCGGCGGTTGCTTCTTGGGCAAATGGTTGCCAATTGCGGCTGCTGGGGCTAGCCTGGTGGCTTAAAAATGCCAAGGCGGCCAACTCGTCGCCAAGCCGAGACCAGTAAATAGCTTCCTGGGGGCGGAGGCGGACGGCTTTTTGGGCATCGCTAAGGGCTTGGAGGAAATGTTGTTGCTGGCGGTTTTTTTGGGCCCGGGCGTAAAAATAATCGGCCCGCCAATAGTTGCCAATTTGCCAAAAAGCCAAAAGGACCAGAAGGCTGCCCAAGAGAAAGTGGGGCCAAGGGATAGTGGTTGCCGTCTCCTTGGTGGCAGGAACAGTTGCCAAAAAAGCAACTGCCGGCAAAAGATAAAAAATAACCGCCACTGGAGTCACCGAAAAGCCAAAAAAATTACTTATTAAAATGGTAAGAAAACTGGCGGCTAAAAAGGGAGTCTCCCCTTGGCGGCGGTGGCGCCAGAGGAAGATGAAAAAGGCGATTGGCAAAAGAAGATAGCAAACCAAACCGACGGTGCCGTTGTTGGCGGCAAAATTGAGGTATTCGTTGTGGGCTTTGTTGTAAAGGAAATCCCACTCTGAAGTTAGGTTGTGGGCCACCGGCCGGACCCAATAGTAGGTGTAGGCAAAGGTTTCTGTCCCGGTGCCGAAGATGGGGTAGCGGCGCCAGAGTTTTAGGGCGCCTCGCCAAACAATGGTCCGGATCTGGCTAGAAGGAGTGATGAGGAGGTGGGGATTGGCCGGCGGCGGTGTTCGGTGGGAATTGAGGAAAGCAAAAAGGTTGTGGTTGAGGGCTAGGAAAAGGAGGGTGGCGATAAACCAAGCGGCTAGGCCAGGATATTGGCGCAATTTTTGGCGGGATTGGATAAAAAGGGCGGCCGAAAGAAGGAAAAAGCCGGCCAGGAGGGCAACTAGGCCAGAGCGGGATTTGGTGAAGTAAATGACAACCACGAAAAGTCCGGCTAACCAGAAACGCCAGCGGCGGGCCACGACTTGGGGGTAGAAAAGGAGAAAAAAGCCGGCGGCAAGGCTAGCCGCCAACCAGTTGGGTTGGCCAAAAGTAGAAAAAACGCGGTTTTGGACATCTTGGACCCAATAATTTTTGTCGATGCCGAAGTGCTCTAAAAAGCCCCAGCCGGCAGCAATGGTCAAGCCGGCCAGAAGGGCACGCAGCAAAGGATTAATGGCCCGCTGGTCAAGATTGCTAACCAGCCCCCAAAAGAGGATTAAGTAGGCAATGGTGGAAAGAAGCCCTTGGTGAAAGCGGGAATAATAGCCCCAAAAGGAGGTGTGGGGATGAATTGAAAGGACCGTGGAAATGGCTTGGCTTAGGAAAAAGAAAACCAGCGGCCAAAAGAAGGGTGTCGGCCGAAAAATGAATTGCCGCCTTTGTCCCATCCGCCAGATCCAAATTGCCAAAACTGCCGCGGCCGCCGCATAGGTCAAAAGGGTTTTATTAAACTCAAAAAGTTCCGAATTATAGGGAAAAAAGATGAGAGGGAGGAGAAAAAAGTAGCCGCTAAAAACAAACAAAAGCAATTTCTGGGTGTTGATTTTCATCAATTGGACTAACTCCTTTCTTGGCTTTATACTAAGGTATGGCTAATTTCTTTGCAAGTTTTGCCGGTTATGATTTAGCGGTAGATTTGGGCAGCCAGACAACCCGGATCATGGTCCGGGGCAAGGGGTTGATAATTGAGGAGCCGACGGTCATTGCCCGCCAGAAAAAGCGTTTTGGCAAAGGCAAGGCGGTGGCTTTTGGCCAAGCGGCCGCCCGAATGATTGGCCGCCAGCCAGCTAATTTGGAAATTATTTTCCCCATCCGCCAAGGGGTGGTGGTTGATTTTGAAGCCGCTTATGCCCTTCTGGACCATTTTTTGGAAGTCATCCGTGATTTGCCCCGCCGCTGGCCCCAATTATTAGGCCCGCGGGTAATTGTTGGGATTGGCAGTGAGGCAACCGAGGTTGAACGGCGGGCGATCAAAGCACTCTGGCAGCAGTTGGGCGCCCGCCAAGTTTATTTAGTGAGCAAGCCTTTGTTGGCGGCCATTGGTGCCGGTTTGGCGGTGGAAGAAACCAATGGCGGTTTTTTGGTTGATTTGGGGGCGACGACAACGGAAATTGCCGTCATTTCTTTGGGAGGCATCGTCGTCGGCCGGGCGCTAAAATTGGGCGGGGAGACGGCCGACCAGCACTTGCTTAATTTCCTACGGCTTAAGTACGGGCTTTTATTGGGAGCAACTACGGTGCGCCATTTGAAGGAAAAGATTGGCAGCCTGACGCCGCAAAAAAAGAAAGAAGAAGCTAGCCTGGTAGTCCGGGGGCGGGATTTGGCTAGCGGCTTGCCGCGCAGTTTGCGGCTGCGGCCGGTGGAAATCCGCGAAGCCCTGGTGCCTTTAGCCCAGGAGATAGTTTTAGCCATCCGGGAAGTGCTTGAAGAAGCGCCGCCGGAACTGACGCCCAGTTTTTTGGAGCAAGGATTATTTTTGGGCGGGGGCTTTAGTCAGTTGCCGGGTTGGCCGGAGATGGTTTCCCAAGAATTGAAGATGCCGGCCTGGCGGGTGGAAAAGCCAAGTTTGGCCCTGGTGCGCGGCGGCTTGGCGCTTTGGAAAAATCCCCAACTTTTGGCAAAAGTTAAATTGGTAGCCGGTTTGCAATGAAGAAAGAATGGCTTTGGCTGGCGGCGGCTTTGGGGTTGGCCATTTTGGGGCGTTTAGCCGGCCGGGAAGCTTACCGGCCGCGGCAATGGTTGGCGCCGTTGGCGAAAGAAACTCGGGCGCTTTTGGGCCTAGCCAAGAAGGATCAGGAGGAAGAAATTTGGCGCCAACAATGCCAATTGGAAATAAACCGGCTGGCGGCCGAGAACCGCCAATTGCGCCAGCTGATGGCCGCCGCCCCGGCCTGGAAGAAGAAAATAATCCCTTTAACGGTTATCGGCGAGCAGGGTGGTAAGTTGGTTTTGGCCGTGCCGGCGGGAATGACTGTGGTCCGAGACCAGCTGGTGGTTGACAGCCGGGGTTTGGTGGGCAAAGTAGAGCGGGTAGGTGATTATCGGGCAGAAGTGCTAACGCCAGAAAATAGCCGTTTCCGTCTGGCGGTGGCCATTTGGCGGCCGGGGCGGCGGCCGGGGGAGGGGCTGATTGCTAAGGGGCTTTTTCAGGGCGGCCGCCAGCCGGCGGTGGTCGAAATTGACAAGGATGCCGGGGTCCAGCCTGGTGATTTGGTGGCGCCGTTGGGATATGGCGGGCAATTTCTGCTCGGTAAAGTTGCTGCTGTGAGCCCGGCCGAGGGCGCTTTCTGCCAGGCCCGGATTACTCTCACCCCCCATCCGCCCTGGCTGGTGGTCGGAGTAGTTAAAGGGAGCTAGAAAAAGTGAAAAGTGGAAAATGAAAAGTGAAAAAGAAGTTAAAGTGGAAAGTGAAAATAGAGCTAGGAACTAGGTTAGAGGAACCAGGAATAACAAATCCTAAATCCTAATGACCTAAATCCTAAACCCCGACGTGACATCGGGGCAGGCCTGCCTGCGCAGGCAGGTTTGAAATTTGGCGCTTGAGCTTTGGAATTTATTTTTAGTCTTACTAAATAATAATTAGTATTACTTTTTTAATAAAACGCTTGACAAAATAATGATTATGTAATACTATCATTGTATGATTACAACAACGGTGACTCAAAAAGGACAGGTGACCATCCCAGTGAGCTTGCGGCAGGCATTGGCAATTAAGCCGAAAGATAGGGTTATTTTTCGCCTTAGCCGGCAGGGGATTATTATTAATAAGGCGGCATCGCCGGTAGAAACACTTTTTGGAGCGGCAGCTGAAAAAAGGGTTCGCTTTGTTTCTTTAAGGCATGTCCGCCAGCAAGCCGGCCAAAAGTTGGGAGAAAAATACCAGCAGAAAAATGTTTAGAAAACCAAGCTATCTTTTGGACACGAATATTATTTTGCGTTTTCTTCTTAATGATCACCGGCAGTTGAGCTCTGAAGCGAAACGAATTTTCCAACAAGGGGAACACCATAAGGCTTATTTGGTCATCAATCATGTGACTTTGGCGGAAACGGTTTGGGTACTGGAAAGCTTTTATCAGCTAGCGGCTGACAAAGTGGCCCGTTTGCTGATAGATTTGATTAATTTGCCAAATGTGAAAGTACCCCAAAAGAGCCTTATTGTCGAGGCCTTGCTTTTGGCGGCGAAAAAGAAAATTGCCTATATTGACGCTTATAACCTGCTTTTTGCCAGGAATAAAAGTTTACGCCTGAAAACCTTTGACCGGCAATTAAAAAAGCTAACCAATGGAAGGTAAAAGCGGCTGTCTCTGTTGATTGCTAGGCGAAGGCAAGTTTGCCCAATTACGAGGGGGTGCTTTTAAAAATATGCATTGTCTCGGAGCATATCTAAACCGCTCTTTACCTCTTCTCTTATTTCGCCTAGCCATTCCAACGCCTCTTTCTCGTTGCGGGGAGTTTCGCCATTATTTCTTATGATAAACGCGGGTCGGGTGCCAAAATAACCGCGAAGCTCGCTCCTCGCGTGGAACAGTTCCCTATGTTGTTTATCCGATTTATAAATGTTTAATTTTGGCTTCATGCCGTTCACCCCCCAAACACTTACGTTGATTGTGGTACCGTCCGCTTCGTCTACAAGAATTTTTGTATTAACACTTACCCTGTATTTCTTTTTTAAGGCTTCGAGACTGACCCATTCTTCGACCACAACGTACTCGGGCCTGAAAGTCCTAGCTGCTAGTTTCCACACCCACGAGTTATACTGAATCTCAGAGAATAATCCAAAAAAAACTACCGTTTTATCCCAAGCGCGTCGGTTTTTTCTCAGAAAATACCAACAATGAGGAAACTTGCGATCATTGGCTTTTTCTGCTTTTTCTATTTGAAGTTCAGGGAAGTTTGTTCTTAGAGAAGCTAAAAATTTGGCTTCGTCTTGCTTTCTGGGCCACGGCGTTCTTCCTCTAAAAGCTGGCAATATAATTGATCTAATTTCATGCCCGGCTACCTTAGCTATTCTGTCATATAGCATTGCCCTTCTATTCCTCCCTACTCCTAGAAGATCAGCTAAAGCATCATCTGCTGCGTAGGCGTAAACTTTGCCTTCGTGTGGCAGTATACGAGATAGAGCCTCTTGCGAAAGCCTCTGCCCCTCTTCATATTCTCCTAGTTGTTCTTTGGTTCTGAGCCCTCCCATTTCTCTGTATTTTAGCATATGTTGATTGACTTGACAACAATAATTGGATAATTATAGGGCATTAGTTGCCAACTGGGACGATTGGCGAATAGAAGCTAGAAAAGTGGAAGGTTTAAGTTAAAAACGAAAAAGAAGTGAAAGTGAAAAATGGAACTAGGAACTAGGTTGGAGGAACTAGGAATAATAAATTCTAAATCCTAATGACCTAAATCCTAAACAAATTCAAATGACCAAAATCCAAATGTTTAAAACATTTCTTTTTTCTTTGTCTTTGTCTTTTGTTTTGGTCATTTAGTCATTTGGTAATTTGGTTATTATTTAGGATTTAGGATTTTGGTAATTAGGATTTGCCCCGACGGACGTCGGGGCAAGTTTGTTATTTGGTGCTTGGGATTTGGAATTTAATTTGAAATGTTAGAATGAAATATGAAGTGGCAAATGACGGTGGCTGGAATCTTGTTGAGCCTTTTGGGGGCCATTTTTCTGATTCCGCCGTTTTGGTGGCTTCTTCTTTTGTTGGTTTTGAGCTGGTATTGGCGCGAAAATTACCTGCTTGAGCTGGCCTTTTGGCTGGGGTTTTGGCAGGGTTGGTGGCGCGAGGTTGGCTGGAGCTGGCTCTTTCTTTATCTGCTGGTTACCTATTTTAGTCTTTGGCTATGGGGGAAGAGAAAGAATTCCAGCTGGCGCCTTTCCTAATTTGGCTGATTCCCCTCAGCTTTCTTTTGCTTTTGGCCCGGGCGGCCGATTGGATGATTATCAAGGGCCAATGGTTTGCTTCACTGGCGGCGGGCAACCATTTGCGGCGGGAGAAAATTTTGCCTTTGCGGGGAGAAATTTTGGACTATCAAGGGCGCAAAATTGCCACCAATAAATTGGTGTTTTGCCAACGGCAAAATGGCCGCTGCCATTATTTGGACCGGGACCAAGCCTTGCGGCTTCAGGCGGCGGGCAAAATTATTGAAAAGCATTTCTGGCGCTGGTATCCCCTTGGAGCAGCGGCGGCCCATCTTTCTGGGTATGTGACGGCGGCCGGGGCGGGGGAAAAGCTGACCTGTCCGGGATTTCGGCCCGGCGATGATGATGGCCAGCGAGGGCGGCTGGGATTGGAAGCGATGGCCGATTGCCAATTGCGAGGCAAGCCGGGCTGGCGGCTTTTGGAGGTTGACAAAGAAGAGCGTCTCCGGCGGGAATTGGGGCGGCAAGAAGCCCAACCGGGGCAGACGGTGACAACAACCATTGACGGCTGGTGGCAAGAAAAAATTGCTCAGCTGATGGCCGGCCGCAAAGGGGCGGTGGTGATGCTGCGGCCAAAGACGGGAGCGGTCCTTGCCCTTTATTCAAGCCCCTCGTTTGATCCCAATAAGTTTAGCTTTGAGCGCGATGACCGGGCTATTAACCAATGGCTCCATGACTGGGAAAATACCCCCTTGCTGAATCGGGCCATTAGCGCCTATCACCCGGGATCGGTTTTTAAAATGATTACCGCTCTGGCAGGTTTGGAGTCGGGGAAAATTACCCCAGAAACGATTGTCGAAGATGTCGGGGTTTTGCGGGTGGGGAAGTGGGAATATAGTAATTGGTATTGGACGGAATATGGCAGGCGCGAGGGGAAGGTTGATTTGGTAAAGGCTATCCAGCGGTCCAACGACATTTATTTTTACAAGGTCGGAGAGTGGACAGGGATTGATAATTTGCTGGCTTGGGCGCGGCAATTTCGGGTGGGCCAAAAAACGGGCCTGGGGCTGCCGGGGGAAAGCGGCGGCTTTTTGCCAACACCGGAATGGAAGGAAAAAACCCGCCACGAAAAGTGGTTTTTGGGCAATACCTATCATTTGGCAATTGGCCAGGGTGATTTGCGGATGACACCCCTTCAGGTGGCCTTGGAGACGGCGGTGGTTGCTAACGGCGGTTTTTGGTGCCGGCCGTACCTGTTGGCTAGTGAACAACCTCGTTGCCAGAAATTACCTATTCATCGGCAAAATCTTGAAGTGGTGAAAAAAGGAATGGTTGCCGCTTGCTCGCCGCACGGGACTGCCTTTCCTTTTTTTCATTTCCATCCCCAGGTGGCCGGCAAAACAGGGACAGCTGAAGTTGGTGATGGCAGCGGCGATAGCCATGCTTGGTTTACCGTCTTTGCCCCGGCCGATGACCCCCAAATTGTGGTGACGGTGTTTGTTGAGCGGGGCGGGTCGGGGGCTTACCAGGCGGCCCCAATTGCCAAAAAAATCTTGACCGAATATTTTCGGGGAGAGACGGAGAAGGTGAAAAGTTCAAGTGGAAAGTGAAAAAGAAGGTAAAGTTTAAAGTTGAAAAGGGAACTAGGTTATTAGAACTTGGAACTTAGAACTTGGAACTTGGTTAGGGTATCAGAGTATCTGGATGTCAGGGAAAGGATATTAGAATGTCAGGGTACCAGGTTAACTCTCTCTGTTCTTCTGATCCCTGATCATCTTTCCCTGATTACCTGATTCTTCCTGATATCCTACATTATTTAATCTTCTTCTTACTGAGCTCTGAGTTCTGAGTTCCAAGTTCTGAATATTTAGGATTTAGGGTTTGTTTGTGATTTGCCTGCCTGTGCAGGCAGGGAATTTGGTGCTTAGAATTTTCCTGTAATTTGGCGCGTGGCTTGATGCAGTTCTTGGCAAGCGCGGTGAAAACTAAAGCCAAAATCTTGGTTATATTCTTCCAAAAGCCATTCGCTATCAGCAAGCCATTCGGCGGGTTCAATATCTTTGGAATCAAAGCGGATAGCTACTATTTGGGCTTGCGATCTTGAGTTTATTTTAGGAAGCATGATGATCTTTAACATCGGAAGATCTACCCCTTGAATAATAAACTGCCTGTGTCGTAGCGGGTGCTTATCAGTTTCTGGTTCTGAAATAAGGGGGCCAACTGCCTCTGTGTTAAGAAAAAGAAGTGAGCAATCTGATTCTACAGGCCAGCCGGCTATGACCATGTGACTACTAAGTTTTCTTACCGGATACACTTCTCCTGCTTTATGTATTTCGTACTTATCAGGATTTTTGTCGTTTTCTGGAGAAAAGGCCACAAAGTGGGGCTCCTTTATTTTCAATTCAACAACTATTCTTAGCGAACGGACTACTACATTATTTCGGTATTTTGGTAGCGATTCTTGCTTCGGCAGGGGAGGAATGGCAATCGTAACTATTGCCTCTTTATTATCGCCAAAGCTATAGCGTTTCCGCCACCATCCTTGTTCAGTTGGCATATCGCATTTATCAAATACTTATAATGTTTGATTATAACAGATCTTAGGGCGCTAATGCTAGATTTTTATCTCGACTCCGCCAGCTGGCGGAGTCGAATTTATTGTTATTGACCTAGTTCCAAATGTTAGAATGAAATAATTTTATGGTGGCTTTGTGGGAACAACGGCAAATTTGGCGGCAAAAATTGGACCGGGAGCGGGAACGGCCCTATTGGCTGGCGTTTAGTTTCTTTGAAGGCATTGGCCCGCAGCGGTTCCAGCAGCTGCTGGTTTATTTCCAAAGTGCCGAAAAAGCCTGGCGGGCAGGAAAAAAAGAACTATTGGCGGCCGGGCTTTCACCGCGGTTGGCAGAAAAATTTTTGCTTTTTCGCCGCTGGTGGTCGCCGGCGAGAATTGAATGGCGGGGCCAGCAATTTTATCACCGGCCAGAAATTTACCAGGAGTTTGCCCGCTGGCTGGCCGACCAAGAGCGGAGAGGGCAGTGGAATTGGGTGACTCGCCGCCAAGCCTATGGGCAAAAGCCAGCTTGGATCACTATGCTTAGCTGGCTCGATGAGGGCTATCCGCCGCCGCTTTTGGACTTGGAAACAGCGCCGCCGGTGCTTTATTTTCTCGGCCGCCCGGAAGTGCTCCGGCCCGAATTTTGGCAGCGGCCAGCGGTGGCCATTGTCGGCACCCGCAAGGTGACTCCTTATGGCCAGCAGGTAACCCGGCAACTGGCAGCGGGGTTGGCCCAGGCCGGGGTAGTGGTCGTTTCCGGTTTGGCTCGGGGAGTGGACAGTTTGGCCCACCAGGCCGCTTTGGACGCCCAAGGCTGGACGCTGGCGGTTTTGGGCAATGGCGTTGACATTGTTTATCCGGCCGAAAATGGCCAACTCAATGCGGCCATCCAGCAACGGGGCGGCCTTTTTTCAGAGTTTCCGCCCGGCTTCCCGCCGCTGCCGGGCAATTTCCCCGCCCGCAACCGGATTATTGCCGGCCTGAGCCGTTTGGTGGTAGTCACCGAAGCCGCTGAAAAGTCAGGGTCATTGATCACTGCCCGCCTGGCCGCTGACCAGGGCAAGGATGTTTTGGCAGTGCCCGGCCCAATTACTTCTAGCCTGAGCCAGGGGACAAGTCTGCTTCTTAAGGAAGGAGCTAAATTGGTAACTACGGTGGCCGATATTCTCCAAGAACTAAATTTACCAGCGACAACCGCAGCTGAGGTTGACCTTGATCAGCTTAGTCCGGAGGAAAGGGCGATTTACCAAGCCCTGGCTGATGGGGAAAAGTATCTCGACGAGTTGGTCCGGGCTACCAATTTGCCAGCCAGCCGTTTAGGGAGTATTTTATCTATAATGGCAGTTAAAGGTTTGGTGGCCGATTTAGGCAGCGGCCGTTGGGGGCGGAAATGAAATTGGTTATTGTTGAATCACCAACTAAGGCGCGGACAATCAGCCGATTCCTGAAAGGGGATTATCAATTAACAGCTAGCCAGGGGCATGTCCGTGATTTGCCGCCGAAAAGGTTTGGCGTCAAAATTGAAGAAACGCCGAAAGGATGGCATTTTGAGCCCCAATACCAGCTGGTGAAAGAAAAGAAGTTTCTTTTGGCGGAACTAAAAAAAGAAGCTCGCCGGGCCGAGGAGGTTATTTTGGCCACCGATCCGGACCGGGAAGGGGAGGCAATTGCCTGGCACCTTTGGCAGCTGTTGGCCAAGCCGGGGCAAAAATTTCGCCGGGTGGTTTTTCACGAAATTACTCCGGCCGCCATAAAAAAAGCTTTCCAAAAAGGCGGCGAGATCAATTTGGATTTGGTGGCCGCCCAGCAGGCGCGGCGGGTTTTAGACCGGATTGTTGGCTATAAGCTTTCGCCCCTTTTGTGGCGCAAAATCAAGCGGGGGCTTTCGGCCGGCCGGGTCCAGTCAGTTGCCTTGCGCCTCATTGTCGAGCGGGAGCGGGAAATTGCTGCTTTCCAGAAGCAAAAGTTTTACCAGCTGGCGGCCGGATTTGCGCCGGGCGGCCAGAGGTTAGTAGCCACCCTCTGGCGCTGGCAAGGGAAGCCGGTGGAAAAGAAGGAGCGGCGGCGGCTTTTTGCCGGCTGGCAGCAGCTACGGACGACGGTTTTTACCACCGCTGGGGCGGCCGAAAAAGCGGCGCTGGCGATTGGTTCTGAAGCAATCGTCCAAACGGTGGAGGAAAAGGAGCGCCAGCGCCAGCCGCCGCCGCCCTTGGCGACGGCTAGTTTACAGCGAGAGGCCGCCCGGCGCTGGGGTTGGAGCCCGAAGTTGACAATGCGGGTGGCCCAGTCGCTTTACGAAAAAGGCTGGATTACCTACCACCGGACTGATTCTCTCAATTTGAGCCAGGCGTTTATTGGCGCCGTCCGGCGGTGGATAGAAAAAAAGTGGGGGCAAAAATATCTGCCCAGCCAGGGGCGGCAATACCATACCCGGGCTAAAGTGGCCCAAGAGGCCCATGAAGCCATCCGGCCTACTAAGGTGGAGCGTGAAGAGTTGGCCGGCGCCGACGCCCGCCAGCGGCGGCTTTACCGTTTTATTTGGGAGCGGGCCCTGGCCAGCCAGATGGCCGCCGCCCGTTTGCTGGAAACTAGAATCATTTTGGTTGACGGCGATTTTGCTTGGCAGGCCCGGGGCATTCGCTTGCTTTTCCCTGGCTTTTGGCAGTTGTTGGGCCGGCCGCCGGAAGATAGCCTCTTGCCGAAATTGGCAAAAGGCCAGAAAGTGGCTTATCAAGATTTGGGCATTATTGAGCAGTTAACCCAGCCGCCGCCGCGCTACACCCCGGCCAGTTTGGTGGCCATTCTGGAAAAGAAGGGCATTGGCCGGCCGTCGACCTATGCGCCGATTATTTCCCTTATCCAGGATCGGGGCTATGTCGAAAAAAAGGAAGGCCATTTTTATCCGACCAAATTAGGGGTAGCCGTCAGCGATTTTTTGAGCCGCTATTTCCCCAAAATCATGAGCCTGCCGTTTACGGCCCAGTTGGAGGATGACTTGGATAAAGTTGCCGCCGGCCAGCAAGAGTGGGAAAAGCCGGTGGCCGAATTTTGGCAGCCTTTTGTAAATAAGGTAGAGAAGACTTTGGCCGAGGCGGACCGGGTGAAAATTGAGCCGGAAAAGATTGGTGAAAAATGCCCCAAGTGCGGCAAGGGGGAGTTGGTTATCCGCCGGGGGAGGTATGGCAAATTCATTGCCTGTTCTCGTTATCCGGAGTGCGATTACACCCGGCCCTATTTGGAACCGGCTGGTTTCAATTGCCCAGTTTGCGGCGCTCCGGTCGTTATCCGCTATACCAAAAAAGGCCGCCGTTTTTATGGTTGCTCCCGCTATCCCAAATGCAAGTGGGCCAGTTGGAAGAAGCCGAAAAAGGGAACGGAGAAAGTGAAAAGTGAAAAAGAAGTTAAAGTGGAAAGTTAAAAATGGAACTAGGAACTAGGAGCTAGGAACTAGGTTGGAGGAACTAGGTTATTGGAACTCGGAACTTGGAACTCGGTTAGGGTATTAGGGTATCAGGATGTCAAGGGAAAGGATATCAGAATACTAGGATATCAGGTTAACTTTCCCTGTTCTTCTGATCTCTGATTCTCTTTCCCTGATTATCTGATTCTTCCTGATATTCTACATTATTTAACCTTCTTCTCTTTACTAAGTTCTGAGTTCTGAGCTCCAAGCTCTGAATATTTAGGATTTTGGTATTGTCTGGGATTTGAAATTTGGTGCTTGCCTGCCTGCGCGGGCAGGGGATTTGGAATTTAAAAAGATAATTGTTTGTTACAATAAAGCATGACTAGTAAGGAGTGGCAAGAATTGGCCGAGTTGCTAATTCCCCAAAAAACACTCTCTCTGGCCGAACTAGAAAAGCGTTACCCGCCGCGGCGGTTGCCTCACCAAGCCTGGGTAACCCGGATTGCTCCTAGCCCGACCGGCTTTCCCCATTTTGGTTTTCTTTACACCGCCTACATTAATTTTCGCCTGGCCCGGCAGACTGGCGGCAAATTTTTGCTGCGCATTGAGGATACTGACAAAAAACGGGAAGTAGCCGGCGGCCGGGAATTAATTATTGCCACCCTCAAAAAAATGGCCATCCCAGTTGACGAGGGCCCCCAAAAAGGCGGCCGTTACGGCCCCTACATCCAAAGCCAGCGGCGGGAAATCTACCTAGCTGTTATTAAAGAGCTTGTCCGCCGCGGTTTTGCCTACCCTTGTTTTTGCACCCCTCAAGAACTGGCGACCATGCGCCGCCAACAACAAGCCCAAGGCGTCCAGCCCGGCTATTACGGTTCGTGGGCCCGCTGCCGCCACCTTAGCCTGGCGGAGATTAAAAAGAAATTGGCCCGGGGGCAAAAATTTGTCATCCGCTTTCGGGCGCCGGAGCAGGCCCCAGCACTAAAGATAACTGACCTCATCAAGGGCCCGCTAACCTTTCCGGCCAACCAAATTGACTATATCCTTTACAAATCGGACGAGCAGGGCCTTACCTTGCCGGTTTATCACCTGGCGGCAACAGTGGATGACCATTTCCAGCGGATTACCCATGTTGTCCGCGGCGAAGAGTGGCTTTCCTCGCTACCGCTCCACTGGCAAATTTACCAGGCGTTAGGCTGGCAGCCGCCCCAATTTGGCCATTTGGCCCAGGTGATGAAGTTGGACCAAGGCAAGAAGCGCAAACTAAGCAAGCGGCTCGACCCCGAGGCTGACGCCCGCTATTATTGGCGCCAAGGCATTCCGCCGGTTGCCATTAAAGCCTACATCCTCCGCCTTAGCGACGCCAGTTTTGACGATTGGCGCCGGGCCCATCCCTGTCAGCCGCTAACTCAATTTCCTTTGCAAATCAAACATCTAGCCCACAGCCGGGGCCCGCTTTTTGACATGACCAAACTCCAACAGCTGGCCCGTGATGAAATCCACCGCCTTTTGCTTGCCAACCCCCGCCGCGTTTATCGGGCTATTCTTAGCTGGGCCCAAGAGTTTGCTCCCGATTTTGCCGCTATTTTCAGCCGCCAGCCAGCCTATTCTTTAAAGGTCATCCAAATCGAAAAAGAAAGCCGCAAAGACATTAGCCAGTGGCAAGATGTCCCCAATATTTTTGCCTATTTTTACGATGAATTATACCAACCGCCCAATTGGAAGGAGGATCTTCCCGAGCGAGTCGATTTAACTATGGCTAAAAAAATCCTTCTTGCTTTTCAGCAAAAATTTTCCGGCCGGGAAACAGCGGCTAGCTGGGAAAAGAAAATGCGCCAATTGGCAGCTGACTTGGGTTATGCCGCCCGGGCCGCTGATTGGCGAAAAACCCCCGACCAATACCGGGGCCATGTTGGCGATGTGGCTACTGTCATCCGTTTGGCCCTCACCGGCCGCCGCCAAGCCCCTGACCTTTACCAAGTCGCCAAAATTCTTGGCTGGCCGCGGGTCCGGGAGAGAGTTGAGAATAGTATTCTAAGAATAGTCTAAAAATAGAGAAAGTGGAAAGTTTAAGTGGAAAGTGAAAAAGAAGTTAAAGTGAAAAGTTAAAAATGGAATTAGGAACTAGGTTATTGGAACTCAGAACTCGGAACTCAGAGCTTGGAACTCAGTGTTTTGTCATCCTGAACGAAGCCGAAGGTGGAGTGAAGCCCCAAGACGTTCCGCCTCCGCCAGCTGGCGGACGGCGGAGTCGGGGTAAAGATCTAGCGAGCGGAGTGAGCGCATGAAATTTAATTAGGTGTGGGATTAATGCGCTAACGCTAGATTTTTCGCTAACGCTCAGAATGACGTGATTTGAGTGTTTTGATCATTTGGTCATTTGAATTTTGAGCATTGTTTAGGATTTAGAATTTAGGATTTTGGTATTGTCTGGGATTTGAAATTTGGTGCTTGGAATTTACCCCGACATCCATAGGGATCTGTGATTCGATATTTAGGGTTCCAAAATTTCCTTTTCTTTTTCAGCAGCTACTTTATCAATTAGCTCGATAAACTCATCGGTTAATTTTTGTAATTCATCTTCCTGCTGGTGGAATTCATCTTCACCCAGCTCGCCGCGCCGCTTTTGGTCTTGCAACTCATAGCGATACTCGCCGCGAATATCGCGGACCCGCACCCGCGCTTCTTCCGCTTTTTGGTGCAAAAGACGGACATATTCCTGGCGCTGCTCGCTAGTTAACGGCGGCAATTTGATACGGATAATATTGCCCTCGATGGCAATAGTAAAACCAAGATTAGCTTCCTGAAGGCTATTCTTAATTTCCCGGATGATAGTTGTGTCCCAAGGCTGGAAAACTAGCTGGCGCGCTTCGGGGACGCTGATAGTGCCCAACTGGTTGAGAGGCATTTTTTGCTGGCCATTGTAGACGGTTACTTCGACATTTTCAATTAAGCCTGGATTGGCCCGGCCGGTGCGGATGCTGGCAATGTCGTGGCGAAAAACATCGACCGTGGCTGTCATCCGCATCCTAATTGCCTCACTGTCCATACAATGATTATAACAAACAACTACCAACTAACAGCAAACAACGGGAGTTAGGTTAAATAAGCACCAAATTCCCTGCCTGCGCAGGCAGGTTTAGGATTTGGGTCATTAGGATTTAGGATTTTGGTATCAAATTATGATGATGTGTGTTTAGGCTCCAATTTCAAATCATAATTCGGCCGAGGAGGAGGCGGGTGGTGAAGGTAAGAATGGGACCGAGGATGAGTTCTACTAAAGTACCGCCACTAGGAAGGGGGAGAAAAAGAAAAATTAGGAGCAGGATTAAACTGTAGCGGTTAAGGGTGGGTTCTAATTCGCTGGCTAAAGCCGGGGGCAGAAAGCCGAGCAAAATTTTGCTCCCGTCAAGAGGCGGCAAGGGAATGAGGTTGAAAATGCCTAAGCCCAAATTGAGGATGGCGGTTGCCTGGAGGAAAAAAGCCAAGGGGGCCAAAAGGGGATTAAGAAAAAATGGCTGGCCGAGGCGGAAAAGGATGGCGGCTAAAAAGGCGGTGAGGAAATTGCTGGCCGGGCCAGCTAGGGCAATAAGGGCTTCGTCACGGCGGGGATGGCGGAGGTTGAAGGGATCGATGGGCACCGGCTTGCCCCAGCCAAAATGGAAGATAAAAAGGGCCAAGGTGCCGAGGAGGTCAAAATGGGCCAGAGGATTGAGGGTCAGCCGGCCAGCCAAACGGGGAGTGGGATCGCCCAATTCGTCAGCCAGCCGCGCATGGGCGTACTCATGGACAGAAAGGGCGACAATCAGGGCAACGAGCCAGGAGATAATGACCATTGTCAAAATGAACAACCTTTGTTATAGTATACAGGCTATTTATTAAGAAAACAAACATGGCTTATTGTCAAATTTGTGGTCGTCGCGGCCAAATCGGCCGAATTTCCCGCCACCGCCGGGG
>JALWDZ010000002.1 GCA_027039485.1 Candidatus Shapirobacteria bacterium | reverse complement strand
GTGCAGACCCATTCTGGCTGTTTAATAGTCTTTAAAGGTTTCTCTGGTTCGTCTAGATTTATTGGCTGGCGCGCAAACTCTGCCTTCTCAATATTGGCGGCATAACCGCAGCGGTCGCAGACAAAGTATTTTTGGTCGCCAATTGGCGTTTCGACCATAAATTCGTGGGAAAGGCTGCCGCCGATGGCTCCCGAGTCGGCTAAAACTGGAGTTACTTTTAGGTCCAGCCGCTGGGCAATTTTGAGATAGGCCTGGTAAAACTGGCGGTAAATTTTTAAGGACTGTTTTTCCGTCGCTGCAAAGGAATAGGCGTCTTTCATCATAAATTCCCGAACCCGCAAGAGGCCGCCCCGGGGCCGCTTGTCATCGCGGAACTTTTGGGAAAATTGGTAAATCACAATCGGCAAATCGCGGTAAGAAGGCCGGGTCATCTTGACAATTTCCAACATTATCCCCTCGGCGGTAGCACCCAAAGCAAAGCACCGCCCGTAATGGTCATCCAAAACCATCATCTCCTCGCCAAAAGCTTGGTCGCGGTTCGAAGCTTGCCAAATTTCAATCGGATGAAGGGTGGGGGTAACCATTTTTTGGGCGCCGATAGCCTGCATCTCCTCGTCGATAATCCGGTAAATTTTTTCCCAAACGCGCATCCCTAAGGGTAAAAGGGCCCAGCGGCCGGCAGAAATTTGCTTAGCAAAGCCGCCCTGGACTAGATACTTGTGGCTGGCAACGCGAGCATCAGCCGGAGCCGTCTTCTGGGTTTTGCCAAAAAGTTTTGAATATCTCATGAGGAAATTATACTATTCTTCTTTTCTTTTTCCAAAAGCCGCGCTAACCTTTTCGCCAAAACAACAGTTTGGTTAAGGCCGCGGTCTTGAGGGAAAATATGGTGTTGGGAAAGCCAATAAAGGCGGGGCAGGCCGGTGGTTAATTGGGGGCGCTGGTGGTAATTGGTCGGTGTCCAAACCGGTTGGGCGTAAGGGGCCCGAAAGACATCGTAGCCAAGCAAGTCATCCTCAAAATCCAGCCGTAGCTTGCGCAGCCAGGGGGCAAACTTTTTCATAATGCTGGTCGGCCGCTGGCGCAAAAGGGGGTCGTCTTCGCGGTAATAGCCGCCGGCGTAAACCAGGTGCTCTTGATGATAATGCTCTGGGGAAACAAAATTGGTTTGTTCGACAACAACGACAAAAGGGAAAAGCGGATTGAGGATATTTAGCCAATAATAGTTTTGGGGTAAGAAGGGGCGGCGGAGGCGGAGAACCAAAGTTAAAGCAGCTCGGGTCGGCCACTGCTGGTAGAGGCGGGCTGTTCGGGCTGGCAGGTGGCGGGCCAAAAGCTGGCTGGCAACCGGGAGGGGCAAAGCCAGAACTAAACGGGGGGCAAAAAAACGCCGCCGGCCGGCAAAAATTTGCCAGCCGTTAGCCTGCGGCTGAAGGCGGGTCACTTTCTGGCGCCAAATGAATTCCACCCCCTGGCGGGCCAACTTTTGGCTGATTACTTTAGCCAGGTGGGCAAAACCGCCCCGGGGATAGCCCAAGCGGCGGGGGCGCTGGCGAATCCGGGCCGCTAGCCAGGCCAGACTAACCTCCGGCCACTGGTCGCCAAACTTGGCCGCCAGCAACGGTTGCCAGATTTTCTGGCTGGCAGTTTTTCCCAACCAAAACGGCAACTGCCCCACCCGCGCCCGGGCCCACCACTGGCTAGGAAGGGTCCGGAAAAGGGCGGTCCCGGCGGCAAAATGAAGTTTAGCCAAGAGAGAAAAACCAGGCAAGTGCCACCAATCGGCCACGCTGTTCAGGGGCACCAGCCGGCCGTCGAGAAGGAGGCCGGTTTTGGCGGCCCGGTAATCAACTGGCACCTCGGGGGCAATTTTAGCTAGCCAACGGCGGAAAGTTTTGTCGCCAAAGAGATGGTGGTAAAAATATTCTAGCGGCCATTCCCAGTCGGGCTGCTGGTAGCCGGCCGCCAAGCCGCCCGGTTGGTCGCTGCGGTCAATAACGGTTACCTGCCAGCCTTTAGCTTGGAGAAAAGAGGCTAAAGCCAGGCCGCCAAAACCGGCCCCGATGATTGTTACCGAAGGTTTCTTAGCCATTTTTCTTTAGGGGTCGGCCGCAATGCTCTTGGGAAAGGCGGATAACTTTCTCCCGCTGCTGGTTAACGCACTTGGGCAAGGGTAAAGTGGTGGCGTAAAACGGTTGGGAAGTCTGGCCGTCGATAGAGAGCTTCACCAAAATTTGGTACCGCCCCAGGCTGACCAAATCCTCGGCGCTGAAATTGCGGCCAAATTCCCGTTCCAGCACCTGGGCGTCCTTGGCTCCGACCAAAAAGCTGATCAAACTGCCGACATTGCCAAAAATAGCGTCTTGGATTTCCTGGTCAAGTTGGGCCATGTATTGGTTGGCGACGGTTAAATTGAGGCGATACTTGCGGGCTTCGGAAAGAATTTTGATAAATGACCGGGTGGCAAAATTTTGGAACTCATCAACATAAAGATAAAAGGGCCGCCGCTCCTCTTCCGCCTGATAGGCCCGGTTCATAGCCGCCAGCTGAATTTGGGTGATAATCATTGCTCCCAAAAGGGCTGAGTTGTCCTCGCCAATTTTCCCCTGGGAAAGGTCGACCAAAAGAATGCGCCCCTGATTCATGATCGTTTCAATTTTGACCCGGCTTTGCGGCTCGCTAATAATCCGCCGGATGAGGGGTGAGCTGACAAATTGGCCTACCTTGTTGAGAATAGGTGAAATGGCTTCCTGGCGGAGGCGGTCTCCCATCGGCGCAAACTCATTTTTCCAAAAGGCTTGCAAGGTGGGGCTTTTGACCTGGCTTAAAATCCGGCGGCGGAATTTGGTGTCCGTCAAAAGGCGGGGAACATCGGCCAGAGTTGTCCCCGGGACCGCCGTTAGAGTTAGCAAAGTATTGCGCAAAATATGCTCCAGCCGCGGCCCCCAAGAATGGGCGTAAAGCTTATGGAAAATGGAAACAATCCCGGCAGCCACCAACTCCTGTTGGGCCTTGTTTTGGACCTCCAAAAGATTGAGCGGATAGGTGTAATCGGGGTCGGCAGGGTTGAAATAACAAACTTCGTTAAGCCGTTGGCGGGGAATGTATTGGAGAAGAATTTGGATCAGGTCGCCGTGGGGATCGATGACAGCCACTCCCTTGCCCTTGCGAATGTCTTCAATGGCCATGTTGGCAATCAGGGTTGACTTGCCAGTGCCGGTCTTGCCGATAATGTAAACATGGCGGCCGCGGTCCTGGCGCTTGATGCCAAAAGTGGCTAGTTTGTTTTTGTATTCCGTTTTTCCTAAAAAAGTAACTTCCTGGCGCTCTTCAGGAGAAAGTTTATCGGCCACGGGCAAATTTTCTGGCGGTTCGCTGACTGTCTGCCGCCCCCAGGCAATATTGGGCAAGGTGATTTGCTGGCCGGGCAGGTGCCAAAGAGAGGCAATTTCCAGATTATTGAGAATTTGGTGCTGACCGCCGGGCTGGCGCTGCCAAAACTGGCGGCGCAACGAATTCCGGCGCCAAAACGGCGGCTGTTTGGCCAACAAATAATTGCCTTGGGGCGAAGAAAAGCTGCCAAAGCTGCCGGCCAAAGCTTCCAAAGCTGCTTCGTTGTTGCTTGCCAAACGGAGAGAAACGTCAAAACCGGGCTGGCTGGCTTTTAATTCAATCTGGGCCTTTTGGGGGTGGGGCAAAGCCCGGCCGCTGGCATCCTTCCCCCCGCCGCTGCTGGCTAGGCGCAATAATTTCTGCTGCCAGGATTGGCGCCGGGGGCGGAGAATTAATTGGTAAACAATAATGTCGTCTGGTTGGGCATTCTTGGCCATCGTGGCTAAAACTGTGGCCAAAGGATCGCTGTCCCGAAATTGGTCGGCAGTTTTTAGGGGCAAATACCAGGCCCGACCCAATTTTAATTCCCGCAGGGGCCAGTGGGGATCGGGCTCGGGCGGCAGATAATCTTTTTGATGGATAACCACCGCATCGCGGTATTGGGCAATTAGCTGTGACTGGAAAAAATCCTCCCGTTGCGGCGGCACCCAGGCCAGAAAGTGAATTTGTTGCTGCCAGCAGGCAATTTCCAAGGCCAAATGTTCCGGCCGGCGCCAAAAAAGCCAGCGGCGCTGGAACCAAGCCAGGTTAACTAAAAGCAATTGGGCCGGCTCAAGGGAATACTCATTGCCCCGGGGAAGGCGAATTTCTAAAAGCGACAACGCGTCCATAAATTATTGTAACATCAATTTGGAACTAAGAGCTAGGTTATTGGAACTTGGAGCTTGGAGCTCGGAACTTGGAACTCAGAATTTGGAACTTAGTATCTTAGGAAGTCATCCTGAACGAGCCGCCAGGTGAAGTGAAGGATCTAGCGAGCGGAGCGAGCGCATGGAAAAGGAAACCAGGGTATCAGGTTAACTTTTTCTTTCCCTGTTATTCTGATCTCTGATACTCTTTCCCTGATTACCTGATTTCCTGATATTCCACATTATTATTTAATCTTCTTCTCTTTACTAAGTTCTGAGCTCCAAGTTCTAAGTTCCGAGTTCTGAATTCTAAGTTCTGAATTCCAATGACTTAGTTCCACTAGCAACCGCTAGAGCAAATAAGAAATCGGAGAGGCGGTTGAGATAGGCCAACAATGGCTCTGGCACTGCTTGTTGGCGGCGCAGGCGCACCAGTGACCGTTCGGCCCGGCGGCAAATTGTCCGCGCTATCTGCCAACGGGCCTCGGCCTCATTTGCCCCGGGAATTACAAAATGGTCTAATTGCTGTGGGCCCCAAACTTGGTCAATCCACTTTTCTAACTGGGCTACTTTTTTTTCGCCCGGAAATTTGACCGGATAGCCGGCAAGAAGGCTGCTGATAGTCTGCAGGTCTTTTTGTATTGCCTCAATTTGCCGCCGGACCGGCGGATCAGCAACTTTCGCCCAACCCAAAAAAGCCACCAGCTCATCAATGTTGCCAATTGCTGCCAACAAAAGGGCGCTTTTGGCTAATTTTTGCCGGCCAACTTGGGTCTGGCCCTGGTCCCCCTGGCGGGTATAGAGCTTAGCCATTATTCTTTATCCCATTACCACCGTTGGATTCTTCCAGCAATCTTTGGAGTTCTTCTTTCACTTCTTGGTAACCTTGGGCCGCTTCGGATATTGTCCCTCCCCAGCAAATACAAACTTTACCCTCGTCATCCTTCCCTACTGGTGGCAGACTAAGCAGTGATGTTCGCCAAAAACTAGCCGGGCCTAAAATTTCACTTTTGGGCATTTTTCTTTTTCTTAGCTGGCTTCTTTTTCTCAACGGCTTTTTTCTTTTTAACTGTTTTTTCTTTCTTTTCTTCCTTTTTCTCTTTCTTGGCAGTTTTTACCGCCGGCGCTTTTGCCTTTTTAGCTGGCTTTTTCACACTGATGGGCCCGACTGCTTTTTGGAGTAATTTAATTTTTTCTGCCAATGAAGCCTGGCGCAATTTTTTCAGGCAGCGGGTACAAACAACAACCGTAATCCGCCGGCCGTTGATATAAAAGGTGGTCTTTTGCAAATTGGCCCCAAAGCGGCGGCTTTTCTTAGGCGCCCGTTTGGCAAACTTGCGCGAAGCTACGCCCCGGCGGTGGCGGGCAATTCGGCCGATTTGGCCGCGACGACCACAAATTTGACAATAAGCCATGTTTGTTTTCTTAATAAATAGCCTGTATACTATAACAAAGGTTGTTCATTTTGACAATGGTCATTATCTCCTGGCTCG
>JALWDZ010000001.1 GCA_027039485.1 Candidatus Shapirobacteria bacterium | reverse complement strand
CTACAACAAGGATAGAATCCAACTAAGATTAAAGACTTCTCCCTATCTGTTTATTAAACAACATCAACCCAACCATCCACTGTTAAAAACTTTGTAAACATATTATGAAAAATGGGGTACTTGACATTCTTTTGTTTTGGTCATTTGGTAATTTGGATTTGTTTAGGATTTGGGTCATTAGGATTTAGAGTTTGTTATTCCTAGTTCCTCCAACCTAGCTCCTAGCTCTATTTTTTAACTTTCCACTTAAACTTCTTTTTCACTTTTAACTTAAACTTTTCACTTCCTTAGCCCTTCGCCCTTAGCCCTTTTCTTTCTTAGTTCTTAGCTCCTAGTTCCTAGCTCCAGTTCCACCCCCACCGGGCAGTGGTCGGAGCCGAGGTATTGGGGCCAGATAAAAGCTTCTTCAAGTTGGCCTTGCAGGCGGCGGTCTAAAAGCAGATAGTCAATTCGCCAGCCCAAATTCCGCTCCCGGCAATGGCGCCAATAAGGCCACCAGCTAAACTGTTGCCTGTCGGGATGAAGATGGCGGAAAGTGTCCACCAGCCCGGCCTGCAAAAGTGCCGCCAAAGCCTTTCTTTCTTCGGGGGTAAACATCGTGTTGCGCTCGTTTTCCCGAGGCCGGGCCAAATCCAGCGCCGATCGGGCAACATTAAAGTCGCCGGCCAAAACAACCGGCTTCTCCTGGCGCCAAACCTTCACCTTCTCGGTTAACTGGCGATAAACTGCCAATTTATAGGGAATATCTCGCTGGTCCCGTTGGCCATTGGGCATATAAATTGCCAGAAAGCTAAAATCAGCAAAATCTAACTTTAAAAGGCGGCCCTCCCGGTCAAAACGCTCGTGGCCCAAGCGCTGCTCCACCTTTTCAGGTTGCCAACGGCTAAAAACCGCCACCCCACTGTAGCCGGGCCGTTGGGCACTGTGGAAATAAAGGCGGTAGCCACTCCCGGCCGGCGGTTGGCCTAATTCGGCCATAATCTCCGGCCCAGCCTTGATTTCTTGGAGGGCTAAAATGTCGGCTTCCATTTTGGCTGCCTCGTCCCAAAAACCGCGGCGGAGAATATTGCGCCAACCGTTGATATTCCAGGAAACAATCCTCATAGCCTAGTATGCCACATTAGGGTTACAGCTGGAATATTTTTAGCGGACTACAAAGTTGACAATCTTGCCGGGGACAAAAATGGTTTTCTTCGACTGGCCGCTAGCCAAATATTTGGCCACTCGGGGATCTTTTTTGACCAAGGCGACCACCTTTTCCTGGTCCTTAGCTTCTTCGGCCGTTAATTCCAGCGTCGCCCGCAACTTGCCGTTGACTTGGACCGCCACCGTTTTCATCTCGTTTTGAAGATAGCGCCGCTCCACCTTGGGCCAGGGCGCCCAATGGACGCTTCCTTCCTCGCCCAACTTCTCCCAAAGTTCTTCTGCCAAGTAAGGGGCAAAAGGGGCCAAAAGGCGAATAAGAACACTGATGTCTTTCCGGCTCCAGCGCCACTTTTCCGCCAAGCTGGCATTCAAAAATTCCATCATCGCCGCCAGGGCTGTATTGTAAGCAAAACGGTCAATGTCAGCGCCCACTTTAGCCACCAGCCGATTAAGGGCCGCCTTTGCTTCCGGTTGGCTATCACTGGCCGGGTGTTTTATCTGTCGGAGAAAATAATCCTGCCAGCGGTCCAAAAAGCGGGCTATCCCCCGCAGGCCGTTTTCATTCCAGGCCATTGTGGCTGTAAACGGCCCCATAAACATCAAATAGGTCCGCAGGGCGTCAACCCCGTACTTGTCAGCCACCTTGTCGGGAATGATAACATTCCCCCGCGACTTGCTCATCCGCCGCCCGTCCGGGCCAAGAATAACGCCGTGGGAAATCCGCCGCTGGTAAGGCTCGGGGTAGCGCCGGGGCATAACGCCAATATCCCAAAGGAATTGGTAAATAAAGCGCGAATAAAGCAAATGGAGGGTGTTGTGCTCATCGCCGCCGATGTAAACATCCACCGGCAACCAGTATTCCAATAAGTCACGGTGGGCGCTAAAAATGTCTTTTTCTTCCTGCCGAGGATCATATTCACTGATCGCTTTTGCCAAAGGATAGGCTAAATAGTACCAATCGCTGCCGGCCCAATTGGGCATGGTATCAGTCTCCCGCCGCGCCGGCTGGCCGCAATTGAGGCATCGGGTTGCCACCCAACCTTTAATTGCCGCTAAGGGCGATTCGCCGGTTCCTGTCGGCTCGTAGCGTTCAACTTGGGGCAGCTTTAGAGGGAGATCTTTTTCGGCCATCGGAAACCACCCCGCCAAGCTCTGCTTGGAATCTTGGTCGTTGGAATTTGGAATTCGGAATTTGCTACTTGGTGCTTGGAATTTCTCCAAGAAGGCTTTGCCTTCTTGGGTTTCCCACCAGCTAATTCCCTTTTCGGCACAGGCGGGGCAATAAACCATCGGAATTGGCTCGCCCCAATAATGCTGGCGGGAAAAGATCCAATCGCGGAGATGATAGGAAACCGCCTTTTCGCCAATCCCCTTCTTTTCCAGCCAGGCAATGGCCTTTTTAATCGCCACATTTGGCTTTAGCCCATTAAGAGGCCCAGAATTAATCATCTGGCCGTGCTCAACATCGGTGTAAGCCGCCTTGGCAAAATCCCATTTCTGCCGGGGTTGGATAACGGGAATAATCGGCAGGCCATATTTTTTAGCGAAGGCATGGTCTCGCTCGTCGTGGGCTGGCACGGCCATAATCGCCCCGGTGCCGTAAGAAGCCAAAACAAAATCAGAAATCCAAATGGGGATCTTCTTTCCAGTCGCCGGGTTAATGGCGTAAAAGCCGGAAAAAACGCCCGTTTTCTCCCGGGCCAAATCAGTTCGCTCCAGATCGCTCTTTTGCCGGGCTTGTTTTACATAGGCCTCAATTTCTTTGATTTTACGAATCTTTTCCACCAAGGGATGCTCGGGAGCAATGACCATAAACGTGGCTCCCCAAAGGGTATCCGGCCGGGTGGTAAAAACTTCCAGAAAATCTTCCCGGTCGGCAATCGGGAATCTTATTTTTGCCCCCTCGCTCTTGCCAATCCAATTGATTTGGGCCGCTTTCACTTTGGCAACAAAATCGGTGGTTTCCAGGCCAGCCAAGAGGCGGTCGGCATAACGGGTGATAGAAACCACCCACTGGTCCAACTCCCGCCGCTCAACTGGGGTGCCGCAACGCTCGCAACGGCCGTTGACCACTTCCTCGTTAGCCAGACCAATTTTGCAGGAGGGGCACCAGTTAATGGGCATCTTCTTTTTATAGGCTAAACCATATTTAAAAAGCTGGAGAAAAACCCACTGCGTCCAACGGTAATATTTAGGGTCGGTCGTATTGATTTCCCGCCGCCAGTCAAAGGAAAAAGCCATCCGTTTCATCTGTTGGCGAAAAGTGGCTGTGTTTTGGGCCGTTACCTTCGCCGGGTGAATGCCAGTTTTAATGGCGTAGTTTTCCGTCGGCAAGCCAAAAGCATCCCAGCCCATGGGAAATAAAACATTGTAGCCCTCCATCCGCTTTTTGCGAGCGTAAACATCGGCGCCGGTCATTGAAAAGGCGTGGCCAGCATGGAGCCCCGAGCCGGAGGGGTAAGGGAATTCAACCAAAACATAGAGCTTTTTCCGCTTTTTATCAAAGTCAACCGCCGGATACCAACCGGCCTTCTCCCACCGTTCCTGCCATTTTTTCTCAATTTGCCTAAATTTCTTCCCCGCCATCTTGCCTCTATTTTACACCATTTTTACCATTATCTTATCCACTATTTCTCCGCTGAACCAATAACCAATGTTCCCACTTATCCTGCCCCGACGAACGTCGGGGCAAATCCTAATTACCAAAATCCTAAATATTCAGAACTTAGAATTTAGAGCTCAGAACTTAGTAAAGAGAAGAAGATTAAATAATGTAGAATATCAAGAAAAATCAGGTAATCAGGGAAAGAGAATCAGAGATCAGAAGAACAGAGAAAGTTAACCTGGTATCCTGGTTTCCTTTTTCATGCGCCTTCGGCTAGATCTTTACCCCAACTCCGCCAGCCGCCGGCTGGCGGAACATCTTGGGGGCTTCGCTTCGCTCCTCAGGACGACATTTATATGTAGGGTTCCCTCACTCCGTCATTCTGAAACTCTCCGACGTTGCGTCGGAGAGGGTTCAGAATCTCCAGCTGGATGTCTGATTCACATTGTTGATTCACCACCTCCTGAAGATCCTGAACCAAGTTCAGGATGACATGCTATTAACCTAGCTCTTCCAACCTAGTTCCTAGTTCCACTTTAACTTCTTTTCCACTTTCCACTTAAACTTTTCACTTTTCTTGGCTCCCCTTGACAGAATCATCCTTGTTGCTATAATGGTATTACCATGATAACAACAATAACGACTACTATGACAAGGAAGTGGCAAGTATATTTGCCTGAAGAAATAAGAAAAAAGGCAAAATTACAACGGCCAACTAAGGTCAAAATAGAAGTCAGGAAAGGCAAAATTATCCTCACTCCTACCCGGAGCCCGGTTCTCTCTTTGGCTGGCATGCTAAAAGGGCGGCGGCCAAAAAGAAAGATAAACTTAACCAAAATCCGCAATTTTATTGATTACTCCCATATCTAATGAAGGCCAGAAAAATTTTCTTGGATACCAATGTCTGGCTGCGTTTCATTGTTGCCGACAATCAAAAGCAATACCTAGCCAGCAAAAATTTGATTACCGCCATCGAAGCCGGCAAGTTTAAGCCCTATATTTCCAATATTGTTTTGCTAGAAATCTATTATGTTCTTCGCAGTTTCTATCGGGTCTCCAAAGCCAAAGCAATTAACGTCCTAGAAAAAATATTGCAAACTCGGGAAATAGTTCTCTTGAAGAAAGCCGACATGGTCCAGGCTATTGGTTGGCACCAAAAGTATAACCTCAAACTGTCAGACAGTTTAATTTTGACCTCGCTACCCAAGGAGGTAATTTTTATTAGCTGGGATAAAGAATTCAGAAAGATCCCCTTTTTAAAAGCTGTAACCCCGGAAAAGATACAATAGGCGCAGAACTTCAAGTTCCAACAACTAAGTTTCATTTACTTCGTCATGCTAAAATTGCCTGCCCATACAGACAAACAATACCAAAATCCTAAATTCTAATCCGCCAGTTGGCGGACTAAACAATGACCAAATGGCCAAATATTTAAATGTTCAAAACATTGAAACTGCGTCATTCTGAGCGGAGCGAAGAATCTAGCGAAGCGCATTAATCTTACACCTGATTAACCCTCATGCGCTCGCTATGCTCGCTAGATCCTTCGTCGCTTCGCTCCTCAGGATGACAAGGGGTGTCTTCTGTTTCGGTCATTTAGTCATTTGGATTTTGAGCATTGTTTAGGATTTTGGTCATTAGGATTTGTTTGTAATTTGGTGCTTGAGATTTGGCGCTTATTTTGACTAGCTCCTAGCTCCATTTTATGTTACAATAGATTATGGACAACGGGACAAAGATTGCCTTAGCCATAGTTATTGGTGCCGGAGCGATCGCCGCCGGGCTTTATTTAGGTCTGCAAAAAACCACGCTGCCGGCAAAAATCACCATTTCCGTCACCCCCATCCCTACTCCAGCGCCAACCGCTCCTCCAGCTACTCCTAGCCCCCAACCACCGAGCCCAACGCCAGAAATTACCTGGACCAAAAGCGATTTAATCAAAGCCCTCAGTCAAAAAACCGGCATCCCGGAGGATAAAATCACCTTTTCTTTAGGCGATAAAATAACCCGGCCCGACAAGATTCTCATTCGCGGTGCTGTTTCCCAAAAGGGAGCTATCGGTGGAGGCGGCTTTTTCGGCTATATTGATCACCAAGGTGTCCACATCACTTATACCGGCCAAGGCGTTCCCCAATGTTCAGAAGTTGATCCTTATGGCTATCCCCTTTCCTGGGCCGACTACTGCCTAAACTCCCAGGGACAATTGGTCAGGAGAAAGTAAATATCGCTTTTCTTTTTAGTTCCTAGTTCCCCCAACCTAGTTCCTAGTTCCATTTTTAACTTTTCACTTCCTTAGTCCTTCGCCCTTAGCCCTTAGCTCTCTTTAATCTAGTTCCTAGTTCTATTTTCACTTTAACTTCTTTTTCACTTTTCACTTAAATTTTTCACTTTTCTAAGCTCTAAGTTCCGAGTTCTAAGTTCTAATTCCCATTGTTCGTTGTTAGTTAGTGGTTGTTTGTTGGCAGTTATTTATGTGGGCGCGGATGGACTCGAACCATCGACCTCAGTCTTATCAGGACTGCGCTCTAACCAACTGAGCTACGCGCCCGTATGCCAAGTGCGGCGCGTTTGCTTGGTTAGGCTAGAGATCTTCGGCGAACCATCGACCTTCCCGACGTTACGTCGGGACACTCTAACCAACTGAGCTACGCGCCCTCGGACTAATTTTAGCACACTTTATTCTTTCCAGAGAACCACCCGGCCGGTGCCTTCTTGCCCAGCTGCCGAATCGCAGATCGGTGGCCCGCTTCGACCCGGCTCGGCCCAAAGACACCTCTCACATAATTCTCCCCATTCCCCTTTATTGGCGCACCCGCCGGCGCCATTATCTTGGAAACAGCCCGGAGGCTGAAATTCAAAACCTGCCTGTTCTTTTGTCATCCCGGCTAATTTTTAACAACTTTAGCCATCTTTTTCAAGCGAAGATCTTCTTCAGAAACCAATTGACACCTAGGAAATCGTGCTTAAATTTTCAAAGAAATCGATCAGGTTCGAGGCCAAGACTCTCTAAAAGCTTCCACATTGCTTCTTCGTCTGGCAGATTAGGAAAACACTCTCGAGCTAAGTCGTTTAACCGCCCCTGATCTCCACCTGCTCCGGGGCGCAACATAAAAGCTCTTTGGCGAGAACCAGATTCATAAAGAACCAACACGACATCTCGCGGCTTTCTTAATCGACGCCGGCAGGTTTGTAACACTTTGCCTTGGTTGTCATATCGCTCTTGGCAAACCCGGCCGCTGCTTTTGCTGGTAAATGCCACCGCCCGAACATCTATCGGTAATTTTTGGGCTTCTTTTTGGGCCTCCTTCCATATTTCCTGCTGATATTTTTCCCACTCCTCCCGCTCCGAATCCCAATTTTCCCCCCATTCATTCCCAAAATCTTCATCTTCCCTGCCAAAATCGCCAAAATCAATTTCTTTCATAGCGCCATTATTATACCCGATCCCGACGATTATCCCTCCGCGCACCAAGCACTAAATCGCAACAAATCCTAAACATTCAGAACTTAGAACTTAGTTCCTAGCTCCTAGTTTCACTTTAACTTCTTTTTCACTTTCCACTTAAACTTTTCACTTTCTAAGCTCCGAGCTCTGAGTTCTGAGTTCTGAGTTCCGAGTTCCGAGTTCCAATTCTAGTCGTTCTCCCTCTTTTGTGCTACACTGGAATTAAATGTTAGGCCAACACCAAATACCGCAAGAAATTTCGTCTTACGAATTTCGCTTGGTGGGCAATATGACCCTCAAGCAGTTTGCTAAAATGGCTGCCGGGGTCATTATCGCCGGCATCTTTTACACTTCCCATTTGCCCGGTCTTTTCCGCTTTTTGCTGACTCTCATTTCCCTAGCCATTGCTGCTGCCCTGGCCTTTGCCCCCATTAACGGCCGCCCCCTGGAGGTCTGGTTTTTCATTTTCTTGCGCCGTATTTATTCGCCGACAATTTTTCTCTGGAAAAAGATGCCAGCAGAAGCCAATCTTGATGTTCTTGCCCGTCAGGCGCACCGGGCCCGCTTTTTCCAAAAAGTAGCCGTCGGCACCCAATCGGAAACTGCCCGCGAGTTTTTAGCCTCTCTTCCCCAACAGGCCCCGCCGCCTTCCTCGCCGCCGCCGCCCCCACCATCTCTAAAAAAAGCAACTCCCGCTCCGGCCGCAACACCCCAACCGGCTACCACCGCTGCTAAAGTGCCGCCAGGCGACCAACCGACCAAACCGGCCGCTAGCGAACCAGATTGGCAAGAACTAGCCCAGCTTTGGAAAACCCAAAAGCCCCAGAAAGCTACCCCGGCCCAGTTTGTTGACCAAAAATTGCCGGCGACCCCAACCCAACCCAACATTGTCAGCGGTTTGGTAGTCGACAACGACGGCAATACCATTGAAGGGGCCATTGTTGAGATTCAAGATGCCGAGGGCAACCCGGTTCGAGCCATGCGCACCAATGGCCTGGGCCAATTCCAAACAGCCACTCCCCTACCCAACGGCAGCTATTTAGTCATTACCGAAAAAGAGCCCTATCAGTTTGATATAATGAAAATAAATGTTAACGGCCAAATTATTGCCCCGTTAAAAATTGTGGCCCGGGCAATAAAAAATTAACCTGCCAATGACTGATATTAAAAAAGTTGCCCTCCGAGGAACCACCCAAGACCACCTTCCCATCGAGGATATTACCGAAAATATGGTTATTCTTAAAGACGGCTCGGCGGCCTACATCTTGGAAACGCCGGCGGTAAATTTCGATCTTCTCTCCGAAAAGGAACAGGAAGCCATGATTTACGCTTATGGTTCTCTTCTCAATTCACTCAGCTTTCCCATCCAAATCTTGATCCGCTCCAGCTTAAAAAACATTGGTGGCTATTTGCGCCTCCTCCAGGTTCAAGAACAGCGGCAGAAATCGCCGCAAATCAAAAAGCTCATTGTTAGCTACCGCAAGTTTGTCGATGACTTAGTCCAGCGCAACGAAGTTTTGACTAAGGCCTTTTATGTGACGATTCCGTTTTCGGTCTTTGAGCTGGGCATCCAATCGGCTCGGGCCGGATTTGCCAGCATTTTTTCTTTTCGCCCCCATCCCCAAAAAGCCGCCCTGCCTCTGCCAAAAGAGACCTTAATCCAGCGCGCCAAGGCTAATTTAGAGCCTAAACGGGACCAGCTTATCCACGCTTTTGGCCGCCTTGGTTTGCGCATCCGCCAGTTAGACACCCGCCAACTAATTAACCTTTTCTACCAGATTTATAATGAAGAAGCGCCGGGCATTAAAAATTTTGAGCTGGCCGATTTTGTTTCCCCGGTCACTTTGCGCAAAAAATGATTGATCTCAAAAAACTTCTTCCCCAGGCTAAAAAAACCGCCCCGCTGCCAGGCAACCAAACTAATCCTCTGGCCCGAGATTTTAACCTTGGCGTAACCACGGTTAAGGACATCATTGCCCCGGCAGCAATTGAAGTTGATTTTAACCATCTGCGCATTAACAACCGCTTTTACCGGACTTTTTATGTCGTCAGCTATCCCCGTTACGTTTCGCCCAGCTGGCTGGCGCCGCTAATCAACTTTGACCGCCCTCTCCAGGTGGCGATGTATATTTATCCTTCCGAAGAAAAGGAGGTTCTCGACAACCTTAAGCGCAAGATTGCCGAGATGGAAGCCGAAATTTCTATTGCCACCCAACAAGGCAAAGTTGTCGACCCCACCGTCCAGGCTAAACTTGAGGATGCCCTAACTCTCCAACAAGAGTTGGCCCGGGGAGCGGAGCGCTTTTTTCAAATGGGCCTTTATATTACCCTCTCGGCCGATTCGGTGGAGGAATTGCGCCGGGCCAGCAAAGAGCTGGAAGGAGCCTTGGGTGGCTTGATGATTATTCCCAAACCGGCCACTTTGCAGATGGAAGAGGGCTTTGTCACCACCCTGCCCCTTTGTCAAGATAAGTTGAATGTCACCCGCAATATGGATACCACCTCGCTGGCGACAACCTTCCCTTTTGTTTCCTCAGAACTTTCCGACGACCACGGCATCATGTACGGCATTAACCAGCACAATGGTTCGTTGGTAATTTTTGACCGCTTCTCAATGGAAAACTATAATTCAGTCATTTTTGCCAAGGCGGGGGCCGGCAAGTCGTTTCTCTGCAAGCTGGAGGCTTTGCGCTCTTTGATGTTTGGGACTGACATTTTGATTATTGACCCGGAAAATGAATACCAAACTTTGGCCGAGGCGGTTGGCGGCCAGTATATTGACATTAGTGCTAATTCGCCGGCCAAAATTAACCCCTTTGATTTGGCTCTGGTCCAAGAGGAAGATGAAGAAGGCAAAAACGAATTGGGGCGCAAGATTCTTTCTCTCCACGCCCTTTTCAAAATTATCATGGGCAAGATGAACCCCCAAGAAGAAGCAATTTTGGATCGGGCTCTGATGATGACCTACCACAATAAAGGCATCACTCCCGATCCGGCGACCCAGCACGGCAAAGAAATGCCCCTGATTGAAGACCTTTACAAAGTTTTGATTGGTATGGAAGAACCCCAAGCCGCCAATTTAGCGGCCCGGTTGGAGCGGTTTATTCGCGGTTCTTTCACCGGCATCTTTAACAGCCAGACCACCGTTGACCTTAACAACCGGTTTATTGTTTTTGGCATCCGCGACCTGGAAGATGCCCTCCGCCCGATCGCCATGCACATCATTTTGGATTTTGTTTGGAATAAAATCCGCAGCCAGCTGAAAAAACGGATTCTTATTGTCGATGAGGCCTGGTATTTGATGCAATATCCCGATTCAGCCCTTTTTCTCCACGGCATTGCTAAACGGGCCCGGAAATATTACCTTGGCCTGACGACTATTACCCAAGATGTCGACGACTTCTTAAAAACGCGCGAAGGGCCAGCGATTATCAAGAATTCTTCAATTCAAATTTTGCTCAAGCAGCATCCGGCCGCCATTGATCTGGTGGGCAAGACATTTTACCTATCTGAAGGGGAAAAACAATACCTGCTGGCTGCCAATGTGGGCGAAGGCATCTTTTTTGCCGGCAATAACCATGTTGCCATCCGGGTAGTCGCCTCCCCCGACGAATACCGCCTTATTACCACCAACCCGGCCGATATCCTTCGCCGCCAGGCTAAAACCAAGGCCAAGACAAAAGAAAAGAAAGAATGAAAAAATTTTTCCTGCGCACCTTCGGCTGCCAGATGAATTTTGCCGACAGCGAACGAATTCGGGCCCGCTACCAAAAAGAAGGCTGGCAAGAGGTTGACAGTTGGCAAAAAGCAGACCTGGTCATCATCAACAGCTGCGTCGTCCGCCAATCAGCCGAAAACCGGGTTTATGGGCTGGTCAATAGAATCCGCCAGTTTGGCCGCCAGCCGAAAATCATCGTCGCCGGTTGTTTGGCCGGCTGGGCCCGCCGCGACCCCCGGGGAAAAAATTGGCGCCAATTGCAACGCCGTTTGGGCCCGGACATAGAAATTATCCCCAACGACGAGCTGGCCGGCTTTGATATTCCTCCCCAGCGCCAAAAGCATTCAGATGGCTACGCCTATGTTCCCATCTCCAATGGCTGCAACCACTTTTGCAGCTACTGTATCGTCCCTTACGCCCGCGGCCGGGAAGTTTACCGCCCCGCCGCTGCCATCCTCCGCGAGGTTAACTGCCTCCTTAACCGCGGCGAAACCCAGATTATGCTTTTAGGGCAAAATGTCAACAGTTGGCAAGGGCAAGGAAAAATAAAAACCTTCCCCCAACTTCTAGCGGCGGTAGCGGAAATGCCCGGAGCGCAAAAAGTGGCCTTTCTTTCGGCCAATCCTTGGGACTTTTCCCGGGACTTAATCAAGACTATTGCCAGCCACCCTAATATCAGCCGGCAAATTCACCTTCCCCTCCAATCTGGTGATGACGAAATTTTGCGGCGAATGAGGCGCGGCTATACCGCCCAAGAATATCTTGACCTGGTAAAAGCTATCCGCCAGGCTATTCCCGATGCTCAAATCAGCACCGACATCATTGTTGGCTTTCCCGGCGAAAGCGAGGAAGCCTTCCAAAACACGGTCCGCGTTTGCCGCCAGGTTGGCTTTAGCCGAGCTTTTATAGCCCGCTACTCGCCGCGGCCGGGAACATTGGCCAGCAAACTTTATCCTGATAATGTGCCTCCGGAAGAAAAAAAGCGCCGCTGGCAGATTTTGGACCGGTTGATCAATCAGCCGCCAAAAAACTCACGTGGACGCTCTGACTAATGGGAATTCCGTCGCTACTAGCAGAAATTTTGTAATTTCCCGGCACCCGGGAAACAATCTCAAAGGTAGCCTGACCCTTTTCATCGGTCAACGGCCGGACCGCTCTTATTTGGGGGCTGCCATTGACATTGGTTTGGCCTTGGTCATCGCGGCTAACTGTTAAATCAACCCGCTTTTGGGGCACTCCGTAACCCCGGCTGTCCAAGAGGAAGACATTAACCTGAATTTTTTGCTGGCCGTCAGCTTTGGCCATAATTGGCGCGGCAAAAATATAAGAGTTGGCCGGAGAATATTGGCTATGGCGGGTAGCCCGCGTCAGCATCACCAATACTCGGGGAACAGCAAAATTGGCTAGAAGCAAAAGGGCCACCAAGCCGCCAAAAACCGCCCCTATTTTAAGCAACGGCGCTTTATTGTTATGCTTTGAAGCTGGTGAAGTTGGGGCAGCGGCAGCCTGGTTAGTTGGGGTTTTAACCGATCCTTGTGGCAAACTTAAAACAGGCTTACCTTGGTTGGTCATTGACTAATTTAAACAGAAAAAATATCCCCTGTCAAGTCAACCTTCTTCCTTTGGCTGGATACCCAAAAGGTAGAGAACGGCCTCTTTGCGGTAACGGCGGTCGCCCCGCGAATTTATGCGGATTGCCGGCAGCTTGCCCCGCTTGCCCCACCGCTTTACCGTCAGCGGCGAAACCCGAAGCAACTCGGCCACTTCCCGCACTGTTAACAGGTCGGGCAGGTTGTCAAGCGATAGCTTTTGATGCTTTGCTGATGAGTTTGTCATATTTACCTCGTTTCTTTCTCCATCAATTTTTAACAAAATCTAATTTATTACCTTCTAAGTGTAACAAAACTATAATCAACCTGTCAATTGCAACAGCAGATGGTGGATTAAAAAGCAATTAGCCAATTCCAAAAAAAAGGCACCTTATTGTGGGTGCCTTTTTATATTCACCTGCCCTGCTTTATTTTCCGAATCGAGGTGTCCCTGGAGGGAGTCGAACCCCCAGTCTCTTCCTCCGCAGGGAAGCGCTTTATCCAATTAAGCTACAGGGACCTAGCTTATTATACTCCAAAGTGCCGCAGGTGGGAGTCGGACCCACACGCCCAAAAGGGCACACGCTCCTGAAGCGTGCCTGTCTGCCAATTCCAGCACTGCGGCGGGTGCGCCTGCCAGGACTTGAACCTGGGACCTTCCCGATGTAAGCGGGGCGCTCTGCCAACTGAGCTACAGGCGCTAAGCTATTGAATTATAACAAAACAATGGAACTAGGAGTTAGGTAATTAGAACTTGGAACTCAGAACTTAGAACTCAGATCTTAGTAATGTGTCATCCTGAGGAGCAAAGCGACGAAGCCCCTCTTCGGTGGAATAAATCCACCTTCGGTAGGGGTAAAGATCTAGCGAGCAGAGCGAGCGCAAGAATCGCTACCTAGGTTTGGGATACACTTATGCGCCTTCGGCTTTGTTCGGGATGACGAGGTTTTGGCTATTTGGTCATTTGAACTTTGGATTTGTTTAGGATTTGGGTCATTAGGATTTTGAATTTGCCTGCCTGCGCAGGCAGGTTTGGAATTTGGTGCTTGGAATTTAATTAAAAGTTACTTCATTTACTGGCATCCGGTACTTTTTCCCATAGCTTTGAGCCTGCTATAATTAAGGCAGGGAGGGATGCTCCGAATTGGCTAAGGAACCGACCTCGAAAGTCGGCGCCCCTTGTGGGCTTGCGGGTTCGAGTCCCGCTCCCTCCGCCCTTGCTAAAACTTCGGTGTAACGAATTTTCACCTTTTATTTTCACTTTCCAAGTTCCAAATTCTAAGTTCCGAGTTCTGAGTTTTAGGTTCTAATAACCTAGTTCCTCCAACCTAGCTCCTAGTTCCATTTTCACTTCCCACTTCAACTTTCCACTTTCCGAGCTCCAAGCTCCAATTTCCAATTTCCCATTGATTTTTAAACAAATTTTTGCGATACTTTGATGCCTAAGGGCCCGTGGCTCAGTTGGCTAGAGCGCCTCGATGGCATCGAGGAGGTCGTGGGTTCAAGTCCCACCGGGTCCACCATGGCCAAGCGCATTTTTCTTACCGGCCTGCGCCCTACCGCGACAGCCCTTCACCTCGGTAACTATCTTGGTGCTATTCGCGATGTCTTAGCCATCCAAGAAAAGGGCGCCCCCTTCTTCCTCTTTGTGGCTGACCTGCACGGTTTAACTACCGAAGATCCCCAAAAAGTGGCCGCCAACCGGGAAAAGATTCTCCTCACCTATCTAGCCGCTGGCGTTGATCCCCAAAAAACAATTATTTATTACCAATCGGCCCTGGCCGAAGAGACCCTTTTGCTGGAGATTTTTCTTTCTCGCTTCTTTTCCGTGGCCCAGGCTTTGCGGGTGCCAACTTTGAAGGAAAAAGTGCGCCAGCCGCGCCAGGCTTCTCTCTTCTTGCTCCGCTACCCGGCTTTAATGGCCGCCGACATTCTCATCCAGCGGGCTACCCACATCCCTGTTGGCAAGGATCAGGAAGCCCACCTTGAAGTCAGCCAGCTTTTAGCCCGGCAATTTAACCGCCACTTCGGCTACCTCTTCCCCATTCCCCGCCCTTACCAAACCCAGGGGGTAAAAATTATCGCCCTCGACGGCCAGGGCAAGATGAGTAAGTCCCGTCCCCAGGGGGCAATTTTTCTCAACGACCACCCCGAAGAGGCAAAGCAAAAAATCCGCCGGGCGGTGACCGAGACTTTGGCCAAGCCGCCAAAAGAAATGAGCCCGGCCGTAGCTAGCCTTTTTCTTCTTGGGGAAAGTTTTGCCAATAGACAGGAAAAAGAGCAGCTCGCCAACATGCGCCAGGAATATTTCCGAGGTACTCTAAAATTTGTCCACCTCAAAGAAGTTGTCGGCCAGGCTGTGGGGCGCTTTTTAGTTGATTTCCAGCGGCGCTATCAAAGCTGGCAACAAAAACCAAAATTATTGGCAACTATTCTCGAAGAAGGCAACCGCCGCGCCAAAAGGCACGCTCAAGAAACTTGGCAACTGGTTGCTGCTAAAACTGGCTTTACTTTGCCGCGGAGCTGACGGCCACCTTAATTCCCGGCCCCATCGTTGCCGCCAAAACCAACTTTTGGATATTATTCTTGCCCAAAGCGTTGATAACTGCTTCGAGATTAGCTAACAGTTCTTTATCCGGCTGATCCAACTTGCCGACTACCAGGTGAAGCACCGGGGCTTTCTTTTCGGTTTTCAAAAGCAACCCGGCCTGGCTGAATTTTTCTTTCGCCTTTTCCGGATTGTCGACCAGAGTGCCATTTTTAGGGTTTGGCATTAGGCCCCGCGGGCCAAGGACGCGAGCGAAAGGCAACAATTTGGGCATCATTTTCGGGCTGGCAAGGAGGATATCAAAATCCAATTTGCCGGCTTTGATGGCGGCAATCACTTTATCATCGGCCACCACCACCCGCTTCTTCTTACCGCCAGCATAGGGCAGCTTAACTTCGCCTAGCTTGCCGACTTGGCGGACGACAAAATGAGCTTCAAGATTGCCAACAAAACGAGAAATCGAGGTCTTTTTGGCCAAAGCGATGGCTTCCTTAAGAGGGTAATAATGGTCTTTTTTCACTAACTTGGCGGCTTCGCGGTAACGCTTACCGCGACTCTTTTTGGCCTTTTTCGCTGCCGGTGTCGTTTCTTTTTTTGCCTCCTCAGCCATTTTCTACCTCCACGCCCATGCTTCGGGCGGTGCCGCTAATAATGCGCTTGGCTGCTTCCAAATCGGTCGTGTTTAAGTCTTTCATCTTTTTTTGGGCAATTTCTTCTAGGTCGGCCGCCGATAATTTGGCGACCGTCTCTCGCTTTGGCTCTTTGGCCCCTTTTTCCAGACCCAATTTTTTCTTGATCAAGTCGGAAACCGGCGGCAATTTAGTTTCAAAGGTGAAAGTCCGGTCTTCGTAAACAGTGATGACTACCGGGATAATACTCCCCTTCTGGTCCTGGGTTGCCTGATTGTATTGGTTAATAAAATCCATAATGGGAATGCCGTGCTGGCCCAAAATTGGCCCCGCTGGCGGCCCCGGAGTTGCCGCTCCGGCTGGCAAATTCAGCTTGATAACCGCCTTAACTTTTTTCGCCATCAGATTTTATTGACCTGTAGAAAGTCTAACTCTACCGGCGTTTCCCGGCCAAAAATGCTGACCAAAACTTTAAGCTTGCCCCGCTTTTCGTCAATTTCGCTAATTGTTCCCAAAGAATCGGTAAATGGTCCGTCGATAATTTTGACTGCCTCGCCAACGCTGAATTTAGTTTCAAATTTGGGCTTTTTCTCGCTTTGCTGGAGAATTTTTTCAACTTCCTTGTCGCTAATTGGCAAGGGCCGGTCGCCGCTGCTGACAAAGCTAGTTACCCCGGGAGTGCGGCGCACCAAAACCCAAGAATTATCGTCCAAGATCATCTGGACTAAAATATAGCCGGGGAAAACTTTTTCCTGGGTTTGGTACTTCTCGCCACGGCGGATGGTCATTTTCTCCCGGGCCGGAACCACTGCCTGGAAAATGCGGTCTTCCAGGTGCATCGTCTTGGCCCGCTGCTTTAAAAGTTTGACCACCCGGTATTCGTGGCCGGAATAGGTGTGGACCACATACCAAGCCGCGCCGGGCGGCACTTCCCGGCTGCCAATTTGGTAGCGCACCGGCCGTTGTTTAGCCTTCTTAATTTTTTCTTCTTTTTTTACTGCCATAAAGCCACAATTGCCATTAATTTGGTTAACAGCAAGTCAATTCCTCCAAAAAGGATACTGGCGATAATTGTAACAAATAAAACCACGCTTGTTAAGCGGATAATTTCTTCTTGGGTTGGCCAGGTAATTTGGCGCAATTGCTCGTTTACTTCGGCTAAAAACTGTTTTATCGCCCCCATCGCTGTTGATTATAGCACATTAGCTCTTTTTTATTTGCTCTTTTATCTTGCGGGCAATTTGGGGCAAAAGGCGGCGAGGGTGGCCTCCCCTGATAATCAAGGTAAAAGCTTTTTGGCCGCTCGCCCAAACTCGGGCGGTAACTTGGTAGGCTTTGGGGCTGGGATGGCGGGTTTGGCGGCTAAAAACAAGATCCAGGCGCTGGATTTTTTCCCGGAGAATTGGCCGCCGTTGGAAAAGCTGGCCCAAGTAACGGTTAAAAAAGAGCTTTTCTTCGGCTGGCAAATTGAGGCGAAAGTTAAGGCGCCAAGGCGGGCGAAAAGTCGGCCGGGAGAAATATTTGAGAAAATTGCGGTAGCTAACCAGGCCAACAATTTTCCCTTCCCGGACCACAACCAAGCTGCCAACCGCGGCGGTCAACAATTGCCGCAAAGCCTGGCGGACATTGACCTGGTAGTCAACCGTCACCAGGCCGCGGTGGTAAAGGTCGCGGATAGGCGTTTCTCCCCCGCTGGTGCGGTTACCCAAACGGGGCCGGGAGCCAACGGCGGCTAATTTCTTTTGGCGGAGATCATAACTGCTTAAAATTCCCACCGGCTTCTGGCGGCGGGTGACAATCAAGCGAGTTGTTTTGTGGTGGAGCATCAATTGGCGGGCTTGGGCAAGGGTAGCCTTTTCATCAAGGTAGATGGCCGGCGAAAAGCCAACCTCAGCTAAGGGCTGGCGAGCTTGGGGCGACCGGGCCAGGCGGCGGAGAATTGTCTCGGCGCTAACCGCTCCCCGGAAATTTCCCTCTTCCAAAACAGGCAGCCAATAAAGGCGAGCTTCAGCCATCAGCCGGGCGGCTTTAAGCAAAGAATCGCTGGGAACTAGGTGGGGCGGCCGGTAAAGAATCCGTTCAACTTTTTCTTGAGGCTGGGGATGATGGCGGAGAAATGAGTAATAAAGGTTAACAACGCCTAAAAATTGCTGGCCGGAGAAAACAAAAAGGGCGTCATGGGAGCTTTGCAGGCGGGCTAGGGCCTGGCTGGCAGTTGCCGAGGCGGCAATTTTCTTAAATCCCCGCCGCCGCATTACCTCTCTTACTTCTTCCATTCTCTACTTTTATGATAACACAACCAGACAATAGTAAATTCCAAATCACAAATAACAAATTCCAAACCCCCCTCGGTAGGGGCAGGCCTGCCCCGACGTCACGTCGGAGCAAATTCTAATTACCAAAATCCTAAATCCTAAACAATGTTCAAATGACCAAAATTCAAATGTTCAAAACATTTAAACTGCGTCATTCTGAGTGTTAGCGAAGCCCCAAGACGTTCCGCCTCCGCCAACTGGCGGACGGCGGAGTCGGGGTAAAAATCTAGCGAAGCGCAATTCTGCAACTTAAACCCTCATGCGCTCGCTATGCTCGCTAGATCCCGCCCTTTCTTGCGAAAGGGCGGGATGACAAGGTTTTGGTCATTTGATCATTTGAATTTTGAGCATTGCCTGCCTGCGCAGGCAGGTTTAGGATTTGGGTCATTAGGATTTAGGATTTGTTTAACCTAGTTCCTAGTTCCGTTTTTCACTTTGGGCTGTACCCCATATACTATAATCACTTTACAAATTTTATTAACCTTTTAGAAAGGAGTTTCTCATGGTTAGAAAATACAAGCGCTTGCCAATAGAAGTTAAACAAAAGATTCTAGAGGAGAT